>NZ_JADPKL010000021.1:0-1289 GCF_023073935.1 Bradyrhizobium sp. 147
CGCCGGCGCCGGCGAGCCAAGACGGACAGGCTGGACGGCGAGACGTTGTTGCGGACGCTTCTGGCCTACAAGCGTGGCGAGCCTCGGGTCTGCGCCATGGTCGTTGCTCCCTCTCCCGAAGAGGAGGATCGCCGCCGGCTCTGCCGGGAGCGGCGGACCTTGATTGCCGAGCGGATCGAACATGTGAACCGGATCAAGGGTCTTCTGTTCGCGCAAGGGATATCGGATTATGCGCCGTTGCGGCGGGATCGACGGAAGCGGCTGGAGGTCTTGCGGACGGGAGACGGGCGCGCATTACTGCCGCATCTGAAGGCGCAGATCGGCCGTGAGCTCGACCGGCTCGAACTGCTGCTCAACCAGATCGCGGCGGTGGAGCGCGAGCAGGATGCGTTGCTAGCGGTGAGCAAGCCGTCGGGCGAGAAGGCTGCATCGGACCCGGTCACGATGCTGCTCAACCTGAAGAGTTTGGGCCCGAACTTCGCTGCCATTCTGTGGTCGGAGGCCTTTTGGCGGCAGTTCGCCAACCGCCGTCAGGTCGCATCTTATGCCGGGCTTGCGGCGACACCCTGGCGCAGTGGTGGGATCGAGCAAGAGCAAGGCGTGTCGAAAGCCGGCAATCCGCGCCTGAGAACCACGATGATCCAGCTCGCCTGGCTCTGGGTGCGCCATCAGCCGCAATCGGCTCTGACCCAATGGTTCAAGGCGCACAGCCAGCGCGGCCGCAAGCGTGCGATCGTGGCGCTGGCCCGCAAGCTGCTCGTGGCGCTGTGGAAGTACGTGACCGCTGGCGTCGTGATCGAGGGAGCCGAGCTGAAGGCTGCCTGATGCGAGGCTTCCTGCAACCTTAAAACCAATCTGCCGAGGACCGATCAGCCTCGGCCGATCCGGGTGGACGAACCGATGGATTGCTTGGCTGCAAACGCCGCAACGAAGAATGGTCCCGTCCTCTCGAGCCTGCCCGCCGCAAGCGGAATGTTGGTGCGGTCGCCACCGAGCGACGACCGAATGTGAGTTTGATCTGGCATGCAAACCAGATTGCTGAACCGGCTCGACCCTTGGATCGCCGAACACAGGAGTTCACGCCGCACTTCCCGACCTGACGAGCCTGAAGGCGTACTCGCTCGGGTCAAGACCAAGCCGCTTCGCGGCGGCCCTCACGGGCCGGTCTTGACCCGATCTGCGCGCGCCTTCCGAAAGATCCCACGGTCGGGACGAAGAGCTGGCCTGCAATCGAACAAAGAGCTGATCATAAATCTTGACACACCAAACCCCCATGTGAGCAATCCAGA
>NZ_JADPKL010000116.1:0-1265 GCF_023073935.1 Bradyrhizobium sp. 147
GATTCCTCGAAGGCGCCGCCCGGCTCGATCCGGTAGGCCGGCTCGAGGTGGTCCTTGATCGCCTTCAGCTTCGGCGTGATCTGGTTGGTGACGTCGGGCGCCTGCACGCCGTCGACCACGTCGGAGCGCACGGTGATCGCCATGTCGCGGTTGCGCCGCCACAAGATCGGCTCCTCGTGGGCATATTCGATCTTGGCGATCTGCTGCAGCGGCACGGCAACGCCGTTGCGCGATGTAATGGTCAGGTCGCCGACGCCACCGAGGTCGAGGCGTTCGGACGGGACCGCACGGGCGACCACGCCGACCTTCTCGATGCCGTCACGCACGGTCGTGACCTGCGCTCCCGAGATCAGCATCGCCAGTGCCTGCGAGACGTCCTGCGGGGTCAGGCCCATGGCACGGGCACGGTCCTGGTCGACGACGAGCTTGAGGTAAGGCGACTGCTCGTTCCAGTCGAGCTGGACGTCCTTGACGCTCTTGTTCTGCCGCATGACGTCGCGGACCTGGTAGGCGATCTCGCGCACCTTGTTGGCGTCGGGGCCGATCACGCGGAACTGGACCGGGAAACCGACCGGCGGACCGAAATTGAAGCGGTCGACGCGCACGCGCGCCTCGGACAGGAAGCCCTCGGCAGCGGCGTTTTCGATCTTGGCTTTGATGCGCTCGCGCGCCTCGACGCCCTTGGCGACGATGACAACCTCGGCGAAGGCCTCGTTCGGCAGCTGCGGATTGAGGCCGAGCCAGAAGCGCGGCGAACCCTGGCCGACATAGGCGGTATAGGTCTCGATGTCCTTGTCGTCCTTCAGCAGGGTCTCGGCCTTCTTCACCGCCTTCTCGGTGACGTTGAAGGCGGTGCCCTCCGGCAGGCGAAGCTGGAGGAACAGCTCGGGCCGCTCCGACAGCGGGAAGAACTGCTGCTGGACATGGCCGAACCCGACGATCGAGGCGACGAAAATTCCGACGGTCGCGACCACCACGGTGATGCGATGATTGACGCACCATTGCACGATGGCGCGCAGGCCGCGGTACATGCGGGTCTCGTAGACTGCATGCGGATCGTGATTGTGGTGGACCTTCGTCTCCGGCAGCAGCATGGCGCCGATATAGGGCGTGAAGATCACCGCCACGAACCAGGAGGCGACCAGCGCGATCGCCACGATCCAGAAGATGCTGCCGGCATATTCGCCGACCGCGGAATTGGCAAAGCCGATGGGGAGGAAGCCAGCGGCCGTGACCAGCGTTCCCGTGAGCATCGGAAACGCAGT
>NZ_JADPKL010000067.1:0-153470 GCF_023073935.1 Bradyrhizobium sp. 147
CTGGCGTCGATAGTCGCTACCTGCAAGCTCAACAGCGTCAACCCGGCTGCCTACATCGCTGAAACACTCGAGGCGATCATCGACGGTCATCCCCATAGCAAGATCGATGATCTCATGCCGTGGCGATTCCGCAAAACGTCAAGCCAGCCTCAATAGGGTCACGGCTAACTTTCAATTACCCATAATCTTTGCCTCGATCGCGGCTCCCAGTTCGATGTCAGTCAGCCGCGATAGTCCGCGCCAGATCACGGTATTTCCTGGAGGCGGATCGTTGGCTCGGGCCAAATATCCTCCGAGCCGCGCGATCTTGACGACATAGTGCGAGAGCGTGCTTCGTCGAGGGCGATCGCCACCCCTGTCTTTCACCAAATGATCAAGAAGCCTGAGTTCGGGATCTGTCAGCGCCGTCTGCGGTAGGGCATTCGGCGAGGAACGATTGAGCATCGTCATCCAGAAGACGCGCCAACTTACAATGCAAAAAACAGCGATCAGATTGACCAGACGCTCAGCGGTTCGCAATTTCGAGTCCTCCGCCTTGCAGCCTGATTTGAGGACCTTATGGAAGACTTCGATCTTCCACCTCAACGCGTACCATTCGATCTTCTCGACGGCGTCCTTGCGCGATTGGACCGAGAGATCGGTGAGGAGCTTCCACTCGATCTTCTTTCGCCGCTTCGGCGTTCCCCGCTCTTGAGCATGGATCACGGTCAGAGTGAGTGCGGGATATTTCTTCTGCTTACCGATCGGCGGCAGAATTCGAAGCTTGCGGAAACGAATTTCGAGAAGCGCTTCATCCGGATCGCCTTTGTCGTCCTTGACCTTGATCCGATGTAGGCCTTTGACCGTAACCTCGTCCATTTCGTCGGCAATTGTATGATTGCCGTCCCCGGCAAGCCGATCAACACAGGTTCGTACCAAGAAGTGTGTTCCAACCTCCTCGGCCAGGCAAAACAGCTCATAGATATCGCTCTCGCGATCACCAATATGAACGCATCGTCCAGGGGTAGCGAGAAGGTCGGTCGATTGCCGTAAATTCTCCAGCCAGCGGATACTCTCCTTCTGCTCGATCGGAACACGCGTCGGATTGATCTTCCGCTTCAGCGCCGTCGTCCCCTTGAACTTCTTGCGTGTCCAAAACTTGATTGCCGCCAGTCCGAGCGGAAGACCCTCGGTCGTCACGGCGAGGCTCGAATGCATCAGGATGCCGCACTGTGTGCGCCCTGCCGTCTTGCGCGTAAAGCCAATCAAATCCGGCTTCTCGCGCTTGAAGCTGAATTCCGTCGTGTCATGGAGAATGAGGATCGGTCCCTTCGTCGCCGTTACGCGCCCGCGCGTCGCCTCGAAATGACCGCAAAGAATATCCGCCTCCTTGACCCGTTCGTTGGAGAAGAAGCGATAGGCGGCCTTCGTGTTGGCCCAGTCCTGACAAACCAGCGGGATGCTTTGTCCCATGTCGCTCCCGATTTGTGCGAGCAGTTTGCAGAACCGGCGGCCAAGCCGCTCATCCTTAAACTCGCATCCCGCAGCTTCCCGATCAACCCACGTGTCAATACCGGTCGTCAATCGCTGAGCACGCGCCTCCGCGCGTTCCTTCACCAAGCCCATCGAGCACCCCACGCCTCCGAATCAGGTGCTCAACAACGAATCACAACAGATTCTTCCGATTCAAGATTTCGCCTGCGGCGCGGCGTTCAAATCCGACGTCAAATGTGGGTAATTGAAAGCACGGCTAAGCGCTTACGAAAGAACCCTTGATCGTTGCCGCCTAAAGCTTATCGCCCTGAAGTTGAGCGCTCTCTGCTTCTCGCGGTAAACGCTAAATCCGCTCGTGCGTTACTGCCGGCCAGCAAAGGCTGCGGGTCGGCGGTGAGGGTGTCGAGATGCGCCGTTCCCCTTCACTCAGGTGCCGGCGCCTGGATGGTTTCCACGACGCCGCCCCCTAATCGCAGCCGTTGTGATGATCATCGTGCATGCGCTGCGCTGTTGGGGACATGCTGATGGCGGTGCCGGAAGGACCGGAGACTTGTGATATCTCGGCAGCGGGCAGAGCGGCTTCTCTGTCGCTGCACAGGAAAGCGTAGAGTTCCTTCACGCAAATGCGGGCGACCTTCTTGTCTTTTTGAAAGGGCGGGACGAGGGGCAACCTGATATCGGCCTTTTGGTAGAACGGACTGCGCTCTTCGTACAGCTGGTCAACCTTCTGCTCGATGTCGGCGCCTTGCAGCAGCGGCCGGCTGGTGTCCCTCTTGAGGCGCCTGCGGAGCTCTTTCAGCTCGGTGTCGAGCCAGATCGACCTCGCCTTATTAAGGATCAGGGCTTGATTGGACTCCTTGCCAAAGCAGCCGCCGCCGGTTGCGATGACGATGGGCCCTCTCTCCAGCTGCTTGGCGAGCTCTTTGGTCTCCAGGTCCCTGAAGTGCGCCTCGCCGCGGCCAGGGTCGGCGAACATCTCCATCAGATTGCCGTGCTCGGCGACGATACGCTTATCCATGTCGACAAACTCCACCCCCAACTCCTTGGCAAGCTGGGCGCCGATGGTCGACTTGCCGCTCGCCGGCATGCCGACGAGCACGACCGGCCGCGTACCGAGGGCCGGGAGGATCTCGCCGGCTTGCGGCGAGCGAGCGACCGCAATCTGTTGTCTTGCGACGGTGAGCGACCTGGAGGTCCCTGCCGCCCTCGACCTGCTTTCTCCTGACGAGCCCCAGTGTAATATCTCCCAGGCACCACGGGGAATGGGGACCAGCTCGCATTCGCTCTGCGCGAGCTCGGCCCGGTAAGTGGCCGGCGTATGGAACTCGACCTCGAAGCGATAGTTCTGCGCGGTTCTGAACGCCGTGTGAACGCCGCGTAACCGCGGCGTGTCCATCCTGATGAACCAGTTGGTGGTCTCGACCTCGCTGCAGTCCCGCTCCTCGAAGGCCAGTACCGCCTTCCTGAAGGCGCGCGTAAAAGCCTCGTCCGGGATCTCGAAGACATGGCGCACGGTATTGGTGACCAGTTGGGCCTCCGGCGCCGCGCTCACGCTCTGGCCGGTCAACTCATCGGCTATCCAGACCTGCCCGCGCGACCGTTGGTCAAGATGCGGCACCTTCACCTCGATGCCGTCCTGCCGCAAAAGCTCGGCAACCGCATGCACAGTTTCGGTAATCGCGCTTTCTTGCGCTTCGGCGGGGGCGGCTTCGAGCCTGGCGCGCTCCAGGGCCTGTTCGCTGCTCAGCGTTATCCTGCTGGCGGGGTCGTCGTCGGCCGAGATGGCTAAGGCGCTGGGCAGGATGCGCTTTTCGACGGCGAGTCTGATCGAGGCCTCCATGACCGAGGCCGCCAGCGTGGGGTTGTCCTTCAGATCCGCCAGGCTGCCATCGACGTCGAACCGGCCCTGGTGGAGCTTTGCCGCCTGCGCCTTGACATAGGGCGCCGACTTGAAGCCCGGCCTTCGCTCCAAGAGCCGCTGCAATTCGGTGGTTTTTTGCATGAACACCCGCGCACCGGTATCGGACTTGTAGGCGTCCGTGCCGGCCTTGATGCCGACGCTCAACAGATTGATGGCACTTTCATGCAGATCGTCCGGGTTGTAGCCGTCGGGCCGCGGATCCATGCGCGGCTGGTAGTGGTTGAGCAGGAAGTCGATGCGCTTCCTGGCGTCAGCGGTTGCCGGATAGGATTCGCTGAGTTTCGGGAAGAGCGCGCCGGCGTCGGCGCTGACGGCAGGCTTCGCGCCGGTTGAGGCCACGGATCGCGCTAACTGCTGCTTGACGTTGACGTCCGACTGCTCATGAGCCGGCTCGCTATTGAGCTGCAGGTTCCAGTCCTGGAGCTCGGCCACTAGCAAGGCGGCCAGTTCGCAGGCCACCGGATGGCTGGCGGCCTTGCTGTCTTCCCCCGCCCTGACGATGAGCTCATGGAGGGTCTGGCCATCCGGCCGATCTTCCTGCAACAGTGCGCGGATGTCGGCCTTGAGCTCATGATGAATGCCCTCGTAGGTGCCGAAGATGGCACGCTCGGCAAACCAGCGTTGCGCCTCCAGCGGCTGCGCCAGCACGTTGCGCTGCAGGCAGCTGTAGGTCTCCAGCACCAGCCCGGTGGCCGACAGGATCTGCTTGGACCGGCTGAACTGGTAGCCGCCTTTCTCAATGGCCGGCGTGTGCGACTTCGGCGGCTTCATCGAGGCGATGCCGCGCGCCTGCAGCTCCGCGTCGAACTGGCGCACATGCTCGTAAAGGCGAGGCCGGTCGCCGATGATGACGACGATGTCGCCGTCAAAATCGCCGTCGAGATTTTTTTGTTCGGCGCTCGGAACCGCAACCAAAGAGCCGGGCGCGAACACCTCCGTCGCCTGCAGGATGCCGACGCACTCGAGCGCGGTGTCGGCCTTGACTCGGTCCTTTTTCTCCAGCCAGCGCGAATGGCACTTTACGTCCTCGGCAGACATCACCACCCCGCGCTCGGCGAAGTCCGCCGGCCACATTTCGTCGGGCACAACGATCAAGATGCCTTTGGCAAAGAAGGTCGGATCGTCGGCGGCAAGCCCAGCCCCCGACCTGTGCGCGACGTTGAAGCTGTATTGGAAGGCCACGCACCGATCCAGGAACGCCGCGGTCCGATCGCCATCGCGCGCCGACCTGACCCGGTCGGCGGCGAACGGGCGCAGGTTGGGCTTGTCATAGGGGGAGCGTCCGACAAGCACGCCAGCGTCACGGGTCAAGGTCTTGCTCTTGCCCGTCGGCACATGCAGGCATTCGTCGCTGGACGGCACGGCGATAGCGCTCGAACCCTCGATATGCCCGCCCGTGACCGTCCGGAACAGCTCCTCGGCGCTGAGGCTTTGACGGGTTTCGAGCCAAGCCAGAGCCTTCTCGCGGGTCTCCTGTGCCACCTCGACGCTGCGCGGATAATGTTGCAGCGCCGAGGACGGTACCGCCGATTGCCTTTTATCTGCATAGGCAGGCATCCGCTCGGGAGCGTCGTGGCGAGCCCGGGCAATGGCCGGCATGCGCTCGGCCAGTGAGGCCCTGATGAAGCCGCAGCCGTCATGCGGCCGCAAGGCGATCTCGCCGTCTCGCCCCTCGAACCGGAAGGGATGCACTGCGCCTGCGGGGCGGTCGGGCAGAAGGGACAGCTTGAAGCACCCTTCCAGCGCATAATCATGCGGGCCAACATCGGGAATGCCCGGCGGCGCGGCAAATCCGCGGCGCTGGGTATAGTAATAGGCTTCCTTGAAGGGCGCCCAGGCCCGCGACAGCTGCTCAAAGGCCGTACCCGGAGCCGTCTCGGCATAGGGGATCGCCAAAAGCTTGCCGCTTGGGGCCTCTTCGGCCGCGAAGGGCAGGTGAGAGGCAAGCTTGTTCAGGCTCTCTTGCGGCGGCTTCAGTTTGCTGCCGCCGAACAGGTCCATGCGGTAGGGCACGCCCTCCACGGTGAACGTGCGTGTCAGCATGGCGCCAGTCGGAGTTCCCTTTAGCTGCACTGCCACCACCTTCACCGCGCCCGAGGTCAAGCGGTGGAAAATGGAATAGCGCAACTCGGCTTCGCTGGCCAGCGGCCGGCCTTGCATGTCGACCACCGGCAGCCGCATCAGTCGGGCATCGCCTTGCGGCGGTCTCGGCTCGTGGTCCATGGCCTGAAGGACCCGATGGACATCGAAGCTGGCGGCTGCATGCTGGGCCTGGACCATCGATGCGTTCTGCGCCATGAAGGTGTCGAGCGCTTCGAGCGGCTCCTTCGCCTCGATCTCGGCGATCACGTTCCAGCTCATGTAGGAAAGGTCGGCGTAGATGAGGGCGCGGGCACTGTCCAGGATCTGCCTGGTCTTGCCGTGCAGCTCTTCCTGCCTGGCCTTCAAGGCGAGCTCGTCGCCATCGACATAGGGCCGCCGGTAGAGCGTCCCCAGCACCGCCCGGGTCTTGAGCACCTGATAGATCGAAAGCGCCAGGCAGCGGCTTGCATTGGCGCCGCTGGTGCGCTCGGCCTGGCCTGGCTTGAGATGGGCATCGATCTTGTGTTCCACCACCGGCTGGATGGCGTTGAGCAGGTTCAGCGCCGACCTGCGGTGCCAGCGCAACGCCGGCTTCGGGCTGCGAGCCAGTGGCAGCAGGGAGGCGCAAAGATTGCCCATCGTCTCGAGGTTGTTGTCGAGCTTAAACCCGGGAGCGGCACGTAACATCTCGAGCCTGTCCAGCCCCGGCTGTGCCAGCGCACCGAGTTCGTCCAACAACTGCGCCTTGCCCAACGCCTTGAATATACTCGCGATGGCATGGACATCGGCCTGCTGCAGCCGATCCTCGGCATATTGGAGGTAGTGCGCCAGCTGATGCAGCCGGTCCTTCAAGGCGGGTTCGGCGACCTCGCCGGCGGTCTCACCCCCCTCGATACCCCGCGACAGACCGTTGGCGATCCTGACTAGCGCAGGCGTGCTGAAAGTGCTGAAGCGTCGGCCCTTGGAGCTGAGCTCGCCGGCGATGGCAACGATCGCCTCGCGTGCTTTTTCTTCTTCCGGCCACTTGCCGAAACCGTTCACCAGATTGGCCAATTCTTGATCCGAGAATCCGTCGAGATTGCCGGCCCGGGCAACCACCGCGCCGGCGATGGCAACCGTCGCTTCACGCGTCTCCTGCTGGTCCGGCCATCTGCTGAAGCCGTTCACCAGGGCCGCCAAGGCCTGCGGATCAAAATGGGAGAGCTTGCCGCCACGCACCTCACCAGCGATTGCGACTGTGGCCTTGCGACAATCCGGCTCGTCCGGCCACTTGCTGAAACCGTTCACCAAGTTCGTCAGGTGCTGCGGTTCAAAATGGGAGAGCTCGCCGGGACGCACCTCACCAGCGATTGCGACTGTGGCCTTACGACAACCGGGCTCGTCGGGCCACTTGCTGAAACTGTTCACCAGGTTCGCCAAGCGCTGCGGTTCAAAATGGGAGAGCTCGCCGGGACTCACCTCACCGGCGATTGCGATTGAGGCCTCACGACAACCGGGCTCGTCAGGCCACTTGCTGAAATCGTTTACCAGATTCGCCAGCTCCTGCGGCTTAAAGTCGGATAGGTTGCGGGAAAGCATCTCACGGGCGATCGCAGCTCCCGCCTGTCGACAGGAGCGTTCTTTCGGCCACTTGCTGAAGCTGTCTACCAGTAATGACAGATCTTGACCGTTCGGCTCCTCAAGCACCCTGTTTTCGCTGCAATACGACTTGGCGACTTTCGTCGTTGCTTCGCGGCCTTTAGTCGAGCCTGGGTGACGACCAAATGAGAATGCGAAGAGCGAAAGCGCCCTCGGCTTCACCTTCTTGATTAGCTGGTAATCAAGCCGCGATACCTGTTCTGCCACGGCCTTACAAGCGCGTTGAATGGCCTGCAGCGCTTTACGAAGCTTTGCTTCAAGATCTACACGTCTATGTCGCTTCAAGTCTGTAAGGTGCAGGCTGTATGCGCCCACCTCCATGGTGCGCTGCATTGCCAGTCCTGCCCTCTGTTTGGACGCGGATTGCTTCTGTGATGAGACCGCGCCTGATTGCGAGCTTCTGCCTCCTCCATCGATTCGCCATTGTTCATCGCCTGAACGCGATGAGCTTGCGCCCCCACCTTGTACGCCGCGCTCCGACACTGAGAAAGGATCACCGCGCCTCCCACCGGCTGCCCATTGTGCAGCCGCGTGGATTTGATGTGAGCCACCGGAGCGATTGGCAAGCCCGTCACGGAAGACATCACTAGGACAAGACGCTGCGCGAGCAGAGGCCTTTCGAGGCCCCGCGTGCATCCGCCCCACGACAGAAGGATAGCTTTGGCTACCTTCTCCATCGCGTAGAGCGGGGTCAGGGCGAGACGCGCTCGCTCCACGGGTACCGTCGGCTTCAAAGCCTGAAATGTGCAGCTTCCCTATTCGGCCAATGCCCGTCATGATAGCCCGCGATCAAATGGTCCGTGAGGTATGTATCGAGTCACAGTTCCCAATCGTAGTTTCGCAATACATTCGTGTCGCCCTGCCAAGGAGAGAGCCAAACAACGACGGAGCTTCTAATTCCGGTACTTCCTTCCATCGAGCGCTTCTGCAGTTACAGTGCCCAGTAAAAGACAACGCTTTGCGAACTTCTGGTTCAGGACACTACCACTCTAGCCGCGACCAGCTGCGGTGCACCATCAAGCCCTGTGATGCGATCCCGGTGCGTTGCACCGCCTGAAACACCGTTCCCGATTGACTATTTGTGATACCCACTTTCTATCATCTCTTACGCAAACCACCTGCCACTGAATTGTCACTCGGCAACCGATAGGACCCCAGCCTTGAATCGAGATCAAGGTGTCGTCATCAGCTCGCGTCCTGCAAGAGGTCTCGTTTGAAGCACTTTTCGCACCTGCGCAACCAGCAAGGCGCTCACGGCTTCGGCGGCGGGACCGAGGTCGCCAGAAGAGATGAGGCAAGCTGTCATATGGACCGGTGGATCTATCGCGAAGGGCCTCAAATCTTCGTCGCCTGGAATATCGGGAATTTCGCCCTTGGGCAGGATCGCATTTGCGAGACCCGCCCTGACCAAAGAGAGCGCACTGGCGAAGGTGTCGACTTCTGCGATGCAGTTCGGCATCACGCCGGCCGCTTCAAACGTCCGATCTAATACATCGCGAATTGTGCTTGGGCGCGTCGGCAATACAAGAGGGAGTTCGGCCAATTCCTCAACCGAAATGGCGCGAGCGGCTTCCCCTGTATCGGGAGGACGTACCAGATGGAGTCGCTGTTGAAAGAGTGACTGGCGAGTAACACCTGAAGTGGGTTCATCCTCAAGCACAGCGCAGATATCAAGCGCGCGTGATACGATGAGCGGCTTCATCTGAAGAGAGTCACCCGCAACAAGATGAAGGCGCACTTTTGGAAGCACTGTCCGGCTGGCTTCCATCAGGAGGCGGGCGAACGAAGCGGCGAGCGCGGAGGACATGCCGAGCCTTACAACACCCTCCGGTTCTCCTGCCTTAGAGCGGATGATGCTGCGCAGTTGGTCAACCTGCTGAAGAATGGACGTGGCCTCACGATAAAAGACCTTGCCCTCGCGGGTCGGGCGAATGCCGCGAACGCTACGGTGCAGCAGCGCGACGCCAAGCTCGGCTTCCAAGGCAGCCATCTGCTGACTCAGGGCCGGCTGCGCCACGTGGATTGTCGCCGCTGCTTGGCAAAAACTACCAGCATCCACGATGCCCGTGAAATATCGGAGATGACGTAGTTGCATAAAGCTGGAAGACATAGCAGCCTAGAATCGTTCGTAGCTCAGGCGATATTCCGGATAATACCATTCAGCGCTTCGTGAACCGCTTTGATAACGGTCGAATTCAGACTCAAGAGTGTAGTGTGTGTGTTCATTGAGAGCTGAAGCTTGAGCTGATCCATGGTGTCGTCCGGGTTCATGGTCGCCATGTGACTTCTTAGGCTGCGTTCCGATGCCGCAACAGATCTGCCAAGGGAGCCGCTTATAGTCCTAAAATCCACCTTACCTCTCCAAGCCAGAGGATAGACCGCTGTGGTGGCGCATCCATGTTAAATTAACAACGTCTGTTGCGGCATCTATTGCGTCAAGCAATGTGCACAACGCGTCGAAATGATGCCGCGTGACGCCGCCATCCATGTCGCGTTTCAACGATTGTCTCCAACTCTCGAACTCTCTCTCGACGGCGGATAACTCCGCGCCGTCGACGTCATCTACCAGCTGTTTCTGCAGCTCAAGATTGACTAGATGCTCGCTCACAGTTGATCCTCCTCTGCTATCCATTCCGGCTTGTTCGGGTAGGGAACGTGCACGTCGGCCTCTCCGACACGCACAAGCATTCCGTCACGATCGATGACAATGATCTTGCCGAAATGATCGATATTGTCGCCGACTTTCAGGCGTGTTCCGTTCTGAACTACGATAAACGGAGACCGGCCGAGGTTCACGCCTCTCGCTATCGGCAACACCACTGGCGAACAGTGTGCCTCGAGCCGAATGTGAGGCGCGAACTTCTTCTCGAAGTGGGAGGCAACGGTCTTCCATTCGCTATAGGCACTTGGGGTAAGCGTCCCAGAAACGAGGATGACGTCTGGCTTCACCACGATGCGAATGGAACGACGGAGTTCCGCTGTCGTCGCTGTCTCTAGAAAGGTTCGTGCGCGGTCCGGCGTTGCGATTGTGTCATCAATTGTGCGGAGTCCGGGAACATCCTGCTGCAGGTGACGAAGCGCCGCTTTGACGATTGCATCACTCGAGCCATATCCGGCTATCGATATCTCTCCGGCGCTTCCCACGCGAATACTCCCCTCGATGCCGAATGCCCGCATTACCGTGGTTGACAGGTCGATGATCTTTGCATCAGACGGGGCGGTAGCGGTCGCCGGTTTCGGTGTTACCTCTGCAGTTAGCCCGACGTCGCGCAGGGCTGATTTGATCCTTGTAACCTCTCCAGGTCGCAAGTCGCCGTCGATGATCAGGTTATCGTCGGAAAGCGCGATGCTGACGTCGCGTCCAACATTCAAATCGCGAAGGACGTTCCTGGCAATCTTGATCGCGTCAGCATCCGGAACGGCGGCCGAGGTGAAAGAGGACGCAACCCACCCCACCCCGGCACAAGCTCCATAGACGATGACCAGAAGGCCGCAAGCGGCCGCGCCAAGCCGAAATGGCCGAGGCATCGAGTTCACCACAAGACGAGTTTCTCGCCCCCGGGGCGCCGCTCCTTCGAGACCTGGGGGGGCATGCTCGGCGTGCAACCTTCTGCGCTCGACCGAGGAGTCCATATCGGGAAAGCTACCACCAGTTGGGCCGATACTGAAAATCGTCCGCCCAACCTGAACCGGAGTGAGTGGATCGAGGGTCGTCGGGCACTCTGTTGGACAATCACTACCGCCGATGAGCACACCCGGTGCCAGTGCGGTGATCTGGATTCGCCCTGCCTCGACGGCGATGCGAAGATGTGAGGCAATCAGTTCCGGATCTGCGAAGGTAAGGTCGTCAGCGTCGTCGCTGCCGATTAGCCAGACTCCTTCGCTGAGCGATGTCTCGGCCCCCTTGTTGGGGCCAGACAGGACCCGTAAGATCAGTTGGCCCTGATCACCCGTCAGAACATCTTGCGCTACGTTCGCGTTTCTCATTGCAGCGATATCCGTCCCAATGGCTGTATGGAGATTTCGGGGGGAAGCTCCTGATAGGATAGCACTGGCAGTCCGTAGAAGTCGGTTTCGATGACCTTGCGTAGGTATCGACGTATATCCATCGAAGTCAGCAGCACCGGCTTGTGCGGCTGCTGGTTAAGGTCGCCGATAGCTTCTCGTATTGCGTCAATGATCTGACCTGTTGTTCGCGCGTCAAGGGCGAGATAACTGCCGGCGGAAGTCTGCCGAATGGCATTTCGCAGCGTATCTTCCACTTCTGGCGTGAGAAGGTAGGCCGGCAGCAGGTTCATGCCGATACAATACGGAATGCAGATTTGCCTCCTCAGCGCACAGCGCACATGCTCGGTCAGCAGGACAACGTCTCTTTCGTTCTGTGCCCGTTCGACCAGTGCGGCGAGGATGGTGCGCATGTTACGCAGTGAAACCTCCTCCGCGATCAGTCGTTGAAAGACCTCTGCAATCTTCTGCAGAGGGGCTGAGCGGAGTACTTCCTTTGCGAGTTCCGGCGACCACACCTCGATGCGATTCAAAAGAGTTTTTGTTTCCTGGATGCCGACAAACTCGGCAGCATGCCTGCGCAGGATTTGACCGGTTTGGTAGCTAAGTATCTGCACCGATTCCAGGAAACGGATGCTGGCAGCTCGTAATGATTCGCGATGTATGGCGTCCACCCAGACCGTCTCGATCTGAGAAAGGAAAGATTTGTCCAGAACATACGGAATGCCCACAAGATCGAGGTTCTCAGGAGTATCGCGCGCCAAAAGATGTTGCGACCGCAGTCGCCCTTCGCCGCATGGTATTTCATTTACCATGATGACATACGCTCCATCCTTGCAGGTGTCGTTCACCCGCACACTGATCGCTGGAAGAGGGACCCCGAGCTCAAGAAGGAGCGCGTGCCGTTCTGCATCCAATGCTTTCGTTAGCAGATCAGGAGGGATGGCCGCCTGAATGTCGTGACCAATGTCGATCATCAGCGGCACAGTGAACGTGATGCCATTGTCGTCGGCTCCATCAGCCCCGCCGGTCGGCTCGTCCGAGGCCCTTAAGCGCGCTCCCCCTGTCACCGAGTAGCGACGCATTGCCGGTGTGGCCAGCCGCCGATTACGCTGTAATTGCCAGCCACCACCTCCGACTACAACCGCGAGGATCATGAAGATTCCCGTCGGAAAGCCAGGGACGAACGAAAAGAGGAAGAGAATGAATGACCCGACAATCAGCGCACGCGGTTGTGCGATAACCTCGTTTCCGATTTCGTTACCCAGATCCACACCGTTATCTTCGTCACTAACCCTCGTAACGATAAATCCCGCTGTAATCGCCGTGAAGAGAGCCGGTATCTGACCGACGAGCCCGTCTCCGATGGTCAGGATCGCATAGACCTCAAGCGCCTCGTACAATCCCATCTGCTTTTGAAACGAACCAATTGCGATTCCACCTATGATATTCACGGCAATACTGATCAGCCCTGCGATGGCGTCACCCTTGAGAAACTTCATGGCGCCGTCCAGGGCACCGTACAGCTGGCTCTCGCGCTCAATCGCAACGCGTCGTCGACTTGCTTCTCGGATATCTATACTGCCGGCACGCAAGTCCCCGTCAACGCTCATTTGCTTGCCCGGCATGGAATCCAGAGAAAACCGTGCAGCAACCTCCGCCACACGCTCAGATCCCTTGGTGATGACGACAAACTGAACGATTGTCATGATCAAAAAAGTCACCGCGCCCACCACGAGATTGCCAGCTACGACGAAGTCCCCGAAGGTCTTGATGATTTGGCCGGCGTCCGCATGAAGCAAGATAGTGCGTGTCGCGGCGATGCCAAGCGACAGCCGAAATAGTGTCGTCACCAGGAGCACTGACGGAAAGGAGACGAACGCAAGGGGGGATTTAATATAGACCGCGACCATCAGCAGGAGTGCCGAGATTCCCAGGTTGACGGCCTGTAGAACATCCATGAGAACCGGCGGCAGTGGAATGATCATCATGAAGATGATCGTGATCAGTAGCGCCACCAGAACAATATCATTACGGCCGGACGCGACCGTTGCAACTCTGTCAAGAAACTTCACACTAACCACTCGCGCTGGATCCTCTGTTGGTGCGTGTCCGGCATGAGCGACGGGACGAACCGCAGAAAGGATCCCGCCTCGGCCCTGATGCTTGCTCAGATATCTTGACTAATACCCGTGGCATTCGAAATCGCCGCTCGCCGTTCCCTGACAATGGTAGAAACCGCCTTACATGGGTCGGCGCCCCCCAATGTTCAGCGTTTGGCGGTACGACGCGCCCGGGCGTTGAGATCCATTTGTCAGTCGCAGCTGGCATCCTCAGCACGCAGCTCAGTTGCGATTCCCCGGGCGGCCTTGTTCTTGAGAGATTCCCTGAGCTTACGAAGTAAGCTAGCGTACCGTATGCACGTGGAATTCTCAGGCTTCGGGACCGTCCTAAGCATCGCTCCGAATCGGCGTTTGCAATCTCCCCATGGTCGTGTTCGAAACAGTGTTGTGGCGGGAACCGATCAATAGTGTTCGCGCCCTCAGAGCGATTGGAGATGCACGGGGCATCCAGCGTCAATACCATCGGCTCCCCGAGCAAATAAGGATCGTCCAACTGATACCACCGTTTTGCCGGAGCATGACGCCGTCTCCTAAGTCTCGATTGATCTTGTCACGCCGACAAGCCGCAGCGGCGGTGTAGGAAGCTCGTTTCAAGATCAGTTTAACCTTGTCCGAAGGTAGCAAATGTCATGCCGGCCCGTTCTTGGACCAGGAGACCTTTCTTCAGCGGGAATGCAGGCGTGCCCGCCGTCTAGTGAGCGGAATTTAGATGCTGTTCATCCGTCACCCGACGTAGGTCACGTTTTTCTCGATCACCCATGACTAGACAAAGATAGCGTTCCACGTTGCGCGTGATTGAAAATGCGTGTCAAGGCGACGAAGTGGCCTGCGCGGTGGGGTGGCAAGTATGAAGCTGTTGTGGCGCGGGCAGTGCCGCGCACCCAGACTGTGCACTTTATTACCCTTGACGAGTGCGACCGAACGCAACGTGTTCGGCCACACAGGTTTTTGCCGCGCCGGACTCAATCGGATCGAGCGCCTCAACGATGAAATCAAGCGGCGGACCGAGATGGTCGGGCTTTTCCAAACGAAGGCGCCATCGTTCGCCTGGTCTGTGCAATCCTGAGCGAACAACCGACACGGGCTGAGCTTTCCGGCGAAGCGATGCACTCACCATCGGCGGCAGCGGCACGATAGTGCGCTCAATACCTGACGTTGGATGTTATTACGTCTGTGAGCGATAAGCCATATGCCGATCGAAGGAGAGACCCGATGCGCACCGGACGCTCGAAGACGATGCTGACGATGCGCGGCGATGAAGGCACACAGCTCGCGGCCAAAACACCGGCGATTCCGTCCTCCAGAAATTCGCACGACTTTGTTGACGAATTTCTAGGATAGAACGTAGCTGACGCCGTCCTTATCGGCAGGATAGCGGGGGTGCCCCTCAGGCGCCGGATAGGTTGGGCTTGCCTATGTCGCTAGCAAATGCGCTGGTCCGTGGGGGGGGCGGAATCGACGCTCACGGTTTGCCGGCAAGTGAAGAGCAGCTGGAGATCGTGTGTTTTCTCGAGATAAGCGCTCCTATCGGAACGGATGGTGCCCTCGACGTAGTCCATGCGAGCTTTTACATACTGCTCTTCACATGAAGTGCCATACTTCCGAATGCTCTTAGTTGCGCGGGAAATCCGATCAAGGAGAGACCTGGGAGCCTGCTGAGAACGACCGTTCAGGAATTGACGACACAAAGTCGCGAAAAAGACACGACGACTCGACCCTCTTCGAGTAGTCCTGTGGTGTTTCCTCTGACTCGACTCGTGACCCCGCAAATTGAACCGTCCGATCGTCCGGCTGCCTTACGCCGATCGCGTGAGAGGCCGCCACGGGCGCGCTACTGTAGGAATCACGAATCATATTCAGCCCGGCGATGAGGGCTGCGTCAGCTGGGAATAGTTCTTTGGCACGCGCAATAAGCGAGCCATGATCCACCGTACTGATGCCTTCGCCATTACGATTGAGCACTGCTGAAAACCTGCGAAGACTGCGGGAATAACGGTCAACGGCGGTCAAGGAACGCCCTTCTACAACGGCAGCATGAGCCGCGCGTTCGATGACAAGCTGGTCGTCCTGAGAGAAAGGATGACGTCGAGGAACCCGACCAGCTGAGGCACCGGGCTCTCGATAGTTACGGAGCATGGTCAACGCGCGACGGATTCGAGGGCTCATCTTGAGGACCTGATCGGCGTGAGCGACCAAGGCATCGTGATCGAGTGCAACAAGGGTCTGGCCGCGCCCCCTGAAATGATCCGCCAATCTGAGAAGGACTCTCGTGCAATCACGCGCTGTGTTCCGTCCTATTTTTAGGCGTGCAACAGCGGCCTGGACCGCTGCTTGGATGAGCTTTTGATCCTCGGGAGCGGCCTGAGGAAGAGTCCTCCGGACGCGAGTTGCGGATATTGCGCCGACTACGTATGCGGTCTGGCGCTGCTCTGATTGCGGCTGTTGGTTGCTGTGCTGCAAGTGTGGAGAGACGTGCGATGATGGACTAAGCAGCGGAGAGGGGTCGTAAGCTGGGTAATTTGGCGGATTGGAGCTCGATGCCTCGAACTCCCCCACTCCGAAAGAGCTTGGCTGATTTGCACTGTCAGCTCGCGAGTGGGCTGACGGTACGCCTCGGCAAACGTTTGCGGTGTTCCAACTTGCGCCTGGCAACGGAGCTAGATGATCCGCCGCGTCCGAACGTTTCGCCGCAGCAAAGCTTGGCGGGGATTTGGAGGAGAGATCCTCCAATGGTTGCCGGTACTCACGAAGCGCCATCAGAGCCGGGCCAAGCTTTATCTTTTCGAACTCTGGTGCAGTCTGCATAGCGTGAGCGGCCAACGCGCTGTGATCGAATGCAGCGATCGTTTGCCCTCGCGATGCGAGGTCCTGCGACAATCTGCGAAGAACCCGAGCATAGCACTATGCGGTTCCCGGTTCCCATCTCCGGCGCCTAGCAGCTTGCTTGATCGCCTCGTCAATGCGCATCTCGTCATGCTCCGAGGGGAGTACTCGCCTGAGAGGAGGTGGAGCACCGGGCTCACGATGATGACGCAGCCAGTGCAGCGCGGACCTCATGTGCTTGTCACTCGCGAAGAACAGTTTGACGCAATCGACCAGCGCGTCGTGTTTGAAAGCAGCAATCCTTATGCCGACCGCCCACGGCTAGCCGGCGATAAAGCTGCTCCTTCGCCATCAGGAATGCTGACGACGATTGACGATGATCGGTTACATGAACGCAATTGCCAGTTTTGCCACCCAGTTCGGCGAGAACTTCGCAAGCTCAGCGGATGGACTCGGTGGGGTCTGGTCGCTGATATCGCAGACTTCTTACAGGGGCGCTCCTAAACTTCTAAGTCCACCAACCACAACCGACTGCACCCGCACCCTTGGGCGGTCCGCTCCTTAGATCCACAGATCAGAGATCCCTCTCCTTCAGCGGCGCGACTTTCCAGGCACGCACCAAATTGTCGCATTTCTCGAGCTCCCGATATGCCTTACGTGCGGCGTTGTGGGCTTCCTCACGCGCCTGCTTGGCTTGTTCGCTTTCCGACAGTGCCTCATCAAGGCGCCGCTCAAGCAGCCGTTCGTGCTCGCGCAGTGAGATCACCTTCGCCTTCGCCTCCTCAAGATCGTTGAGAGCGACCTTTTTTCCGATCAGCGAACCGTATATCTCGCATTCCAGACGAGGCCGTTCTTGCCGCCATGTGCGAAGGATTGTCCTTGCCCCTTCGATAGCGGCATCGGATTTCTCGATGGCTGACTGCCGCACTCGTAGAGTCTCATCGGCCCGGCGGCGCCGCAATTTCCTCAACTCAAGCAATTGATGTACGGCCTCGGGAGTTATTCCAGGCACGTGGCAAGCTCATGAAGCATTGCGTCGAAGCTAATTTGTTCATATCTCGGCTGTCGCAGGAAGGTCCTTATGTTCTCTATCTTGGCGATTGCGGCATCAGCGTGCGGATCGGCTCCTTCTTTGTATTCGCCGACCCGTATCAATAGCTCCACCTCCTGGTATTTAGCTAGCAGCGCCCGCAGCTGACCTGCTAACTTCTCATGCCGCGACGACACGATAGTGCTCATGACACGACTGACGCTTGCCAGAACATCGATGGCAGGATAGTGGTTCGACATCGCCAAGGTGCGTGAGAGCACAATGTGGCCATCCAGGATGGAACGGATTTCATCGGCCAAGGGGTCGGTGAGGTCATCGCCCTCAACGAGCACAGTGTAAAACGCGGTTATCGATCCGCGCTCGTTGTTGCCGGCGCGTTCAACGAGCTGCGGCAATTTTGCAAAGACCGAAGGCGGGAAACCTCGCAGGGTGGCCGGTTCGCCGGCCGCCAAACCAATCTGCCTCTGTGCGCGCGCAAAGCGCGTAACCGAATCCATGAGAAGCAGCACACGCTGTCCCCGATCTCGATACCATTCTGCGATCGCCGTCGCCACGTAGGCCGCCTTCACCCTTTCCATCGCGGAACGATCGGAGGTCGCAACGACAAGAACTGATCTACGTCGGCCTTTTGAGCCGAGATCATGTTCGATGAACTCCTTCACCTCTCGGCCACGCTCGCCAATCAGCGCTATCACTGTCACGTCGACCGCCGCGCTACGCACCAGCATCGACAGTAGTGTGCTCTTGCCGCCGCCCGCTGCGGCAAAGATGCCCATGCGCTGTCCTTCCCCGCACGTCAAAAGACCATCGATCGCCCGTATGCCGACTGGAAGAGCGCGATCAATTGTGCGCCGGGTCAAGGGACCCGGTGCCTCGCTTTGGACTGGCACGCGGGTTTCTGGAAGCAGGGGCCCATGAGTGGATGTGTCGAGAGGGCGGCCGAGACCGTCAAGCACCCGGCCAAGCAGGTTCCAGCCCGCGGGCACGGTGAGGGGCTCTTCCATCGGGATCACCTCAGTGAGGGTAGAGAGTCCCTGTATTTCGCCAAGCGGTGTTAGAATGGCGATGTCGTGCTGGAAACCGATGACTTCCGCGGACAATTCGCAGTTGTTCTCGGGATTGCGGAGCGTGCACAGGTCGCCTATGCGGGCGCCAGGTGCCGTTGCACGGATGATTGTCCCGACGATTTGAAGGACTCGGCCGCGGACGCTCATTGCCGACGTCTGCGCCACCACCGTGTGAGCAAGCTGGAACAAGCGATCGATTCCGTCGTGCGAAGAATGAATGGCGGTGACTGCCGTTGGCTGCTCGGGTCGCTCGGAAATCACGTTGCAGAGGCCTTTAGGCTGCTGCGCAGGCCGGCTTCGATCGCCGCTAATTGGCTTTCGATCGTGGCGTCGACCAGTCCAGCATCAGTCTCAAGGATGCATCCGGCATCTTTGACGCGCGGATCAGAAATCAGTTCGACGACGGCGCGCGACGTCGCCGTCGAGAGCAGTTCGTTCAATTCTCTGCGAACCGTCTCGACATGCGCCGGTGCCACGCGTAAGCGGACGAGGGAGCTATGACCCGTGAATTTGAGGCTACTCAAAGCGATCTGCACCGCCGCATCATCCGGCGCGATGGTATCGATTAGCCGACGTGCGATCTGTAGGCCCATGTCGACAATCCGCTCTTGATTCTCCTCCATGATCCGCAGAGACGCCACGGCGATCGCGGTCAAACGTTGTTCGATGGTCGCTTGCGCCGCTATCAGCGCGGCTTCCTTGGCTGCCGTCTCGATCATCCCTGCGTTTTCGCGCGCCTCATCCACCAGCGCGTCCGCATCGCGTCGCGCCTGAGCGAGCAATTGCTCCGCGTCGACGATCGTCTGTGCGTTTTCCGCCGGCAGGACTCGCCCTGCGCCCAGGATGCGGACCCTGCCAGACGTCAGTTGAACCAATGCGACCATGTTGGCATCTTTTTGCGGGCCAGGCGCCGCATCGCACGAAAGGCATCTTCGCCAGCACTGTCGTCACGGCAGGCGTCCGCCACCACCATCCAGATCGCTGCAGGTCGGCGCAATCGTAGTCGGGCGCGCAGCCCATGTGGGATGGTGCCTATCGCAAGGCCGAACATCGCCGCACCGCGGTAGAGGAATGCATTAGGCCCAGCCGGCATCTCGGAAGCGCTAACCGCGGACATCAGTTCGGCGGTCGGTCGGGGTAGCAAGGCCGCATGCGAAACGAATGCCAAAGCCTCTTCTCCGAGAACGGCGCGTGCCGCCAAAACATCGGCTGTCCGAAGAAGGCCGATGAGGCTGGACACGCCGGTCCAAGCTCCAGCGAAGCTGATAAGGCGTGCAGCGTCCGGCGTCGGCAGAAATGCGAGGCGGCTTCGTGGTGCGTTGCCGGCCGAAATAATCGCCGACGCTTCACCACCTTGGCCACGAAGCAGCCAACGTCCAAGCTTGACGCGAATAAACGGGTCGGACTGAGCAAGGTCCAGAGGCATCCATTCGGGCCAATCGGTTGCTATTGTATCATCGAAATCGGCCGCAGGATCGGCGATGCAGCGCATCATCGCTCCCGCCCACGACGTATCAAGCCATTCATCCTGGATTGTTGCTGAGCTCATTGCGAGCACAGTCGGATTGTTCGCTTCGCCGAAGTTCATGACGCTGCCATACCGTTCCTATCGCTAAAGCGCCGCCGCCATATGAGACAGACGAGCACTGCGTTGCCAATCAGCGATGCCGCCATGCCGCCGACGAGGCCGATCAAGAGGCGCGATGAGTCGCCACGTTCGAACGCTCCGGCAGTCATTTCCGTTCGGCGAAGCGTGGTATTGTCCTGATTTGCCTCCACAAGGGCAACTGAGACCCGATCATAGGACAGGCCCTTCAAGCTATTTGCGACCAGCTCCTTGATCTTCGGCACGACCTGATCGATCGAGGCACCAGGCTTGTAACGGACGAGCACAGCGGCAGTTGGCGGGGCGGGTGGACTACGATCGTCACTCGCGCTTTCCGGCAACACCGCGTGGACTCGGGCATTGAGCACGCCGTCGATACTGGACAGAGTCTGCGAAAGCTCCTGTGTGACGCCATAAATGTAGCGCACACGCTCTTCTGTGTCCGATGAGATCATCCGGTCCTTCTTGAAGAGAGTGCCCATATCGGCGAAATGATCGCGAGGCCAGCCGGCGCTGTCCAACACAGCCATGGCACGCGGCACGTCTTCTGTTGGCACCACGAGCGAGGTCGTGCCGCCGGTTTCGGCCGTCCGTTCCGCGTGGATGCCTTGCCGCATAAGCAATGCAAGCATTTCATTGGCCTCGCGCGCTGAAAGGTTGCGATAGAGCTCAATCTTCGATCCGCAGCCGACCAGCGTGAATAGCACCAGAAGTGCCACCGCCCGCTTCAATACAAACACCACGCCCCGCGTCACCGTGGCTCATTGGCCGCTCAGGAAAGTGTTAAGAGTGTGGGTCGCCTTCCCAACCACCTTGGTCACGATGTCGTATTGCAGGCCCATAGCTGACAGCTGGACCTGCGCATCGAGCCATTCAGCCGAGCGGATGCTCCCCGCGTTCATAGCTTCGGCGGCCCTGTGCACGCCTTGCATGGATTCTGCAAAACCGGCGCTCAGTTTTTCCATGCCACTGAGGATATCATCGGATAGGCGAGGAACGCGCGCCCCCCCTCCCTCCTCCGTCAGCTCGCCTCCAGCCATGATCAGCGGTTCGTCAGCTCGCTGCGATGGCACAGGCGGCTCGAGTGCGGCTCGAAACGCCTCGACGGATTCAGCCGATACTTTCGATGTGACTGGCATCTCGACCGCCAAAAAGGCTGGCCCTGTTTGCGGGAGGATACTACCTACGCTGCTCATTAGATGTCCTTTCCTGCGGTATGGGCTGGCTAGGTCTGGCCCAAGGCTGTGAGGAACCCCTCGAGGCCGGGCTGGCCGCTTGGCAGGCTCCTGAGCACAGTATCGCGTTCGCTTAGGCGTCCATTAAGCCCAAGAGCCAGCGCCTGAAACGCCATCCCATATGCATCATTCGCCTTGGCAAGAGGATCGAGGCGTTCCAGCGCTGCTGCAACATCGCCTGCCGTCAGATCTGCAACCGCATAAGCAATGACACACTCCCGGCTGCCCGGCGCAATGACCTCAAGTCCCTTCGCAATCCGCCTCGCCCTCACCACGTCGTTCGTGACACAAGCCAAGAACGCCGCCTCGGTGAGACGTCGCAGCAGGCCGGAGCGACTGTCGGGTGTCGCACAAGTCGACAACAAAGACATACATACCGAATCCCTGTCCCTAACCGAGCCATGTGTCGTTTGGCGATCATCCATGTCATGTCCTGCCACCGACCTCCGCCGGCAAACATCGCGCCTGAGCTCCGAAAGTGCGCACGCTCGCAACACGTGCCGCGACCAAGCACTCATTTCGCCACCACATAACGAGACCGTCTGCCGAGTGGCGTTGCGCGCTGCAAGCGATCTATTCTCATAATGATCTAATTCGGCGTCTCGCTCGGCGCCAATACAATACGGGCATGGAGTCATAACGGTAGCCTATGGATAGTGGCGCCCTCCGCCAGCCGCTCGGTCCGGCACGAAGTGTGAGCTGCTCGCGGCGTTTCGTCCAAGGCGACTGCAGAACCCAATCCGCCGTCAATGCGATCCTCATCGTTACCTGCTTAAGGCCAAAAATGCGTGCTACACGGCGACGAGTTCTTGCCGAACGGCTGTTTGACGCAAGGACACGTACTTCAGGGCTAGCCCGCCGTCTCAAGCGCTCGCACCGAGACGCACCGATCCATACCGGGCGCCTATGCCTCCATAGCGATCAAGTATTTTGCGCCATGCGCCGCCTCTAGTAGTGACGTGCGGAGGCGTTGATCCAACCGGGACGCGGGGGAATGCCATTAGGCCAGTTGCGGGAAAGTTCTCGTCGTGAGGAGAAAGGGGATTCTGGCACATCTTATCATCGGCAGCAGACGATGCCTGTCGGTGGCCTTGAGCGCTCGTTCCTGAGAGCAGGTCGTTGCCCCTTTGAGCGGGGCTGGTGGCGCAAGCGGTTTCGAATCCTGCAAGCGCTACAGTGCGTTGCCAAGGAGACCGTTTGGGAGGAGCAATGAACCTCGATAACACGATGGAGGCTGCGCGACAGACCATCGCACAGATGGATAGTCTCTTGACGCGGGCTCGCGAACAACTTGGCCGTAGTGCTTGCCCGTTGGGCGACACCACTATGAGTGCCGCTTCAATTTCTGCATTTGTCGCCGATCAGGACGAAGCGTTTCAAAGGGCGTATGCGGACGAGCAGGCGGCGCTCAGTCACATCCTGCCAGCCCCCCAATCAATGTCGCATGTTCCAAGCACCAAGCCGTCTCAACGGAGTGTGACATGATGAGGATGGCGGACGGTGAGCTATTGAATGGTGGTGCTGCGACAGACACCGGGCGGCTGGCACAGCTCGCCATCGACTTCGTGGCAGGGCCCGCGGACCTAGCTAGCGTCATTGGGATCACGGACGATGAGCTTGAGGCCTTATATGTATTTGGCCATCGCTACTATTCTTGCGGCAAGTACGAAGAGGCGCGGACTTTCTTTCGCTTCTTGTGCCTACACCGGCACATCGACGCACGATTCTGGTTTGGTCTGGCTGCTAGTAGTCAGATGCTTGGGGACCCAGAGAACGCCATGCACGCCTATCGGCTGGCCAGGCTCCTGGATAGTGAGAACCCGCAGATCCCGCTTCGAGCTGCGGAATGCTTCATCAAACTAAATCATCCCACAGCGGCCATCACCGCACTCGAAAATGCCTTGGCGCTGACTGTCGGAAGGCCCGAACACAAGGCTTTGGCCGGGCGTGGGCTGATGATGCTTAATCGCCTCAAATCCCAACTAGGGCCCAGCCATGGATAGAGTGAACATGAGGGCTTTGACGAGCAAAACACTCCCTGAAGTCGGGTCGCTGCCATTCAGTGCCTCCGCCACCGGTCTGTCGGGCAATGACCGCAAGACCGACGCCAACCTGTTGCTGCAACCGGTTTCCGGAGAGGCTGTCGCGTCAGGTTCGATTCCAAGCTTACCAGCACCACGTGCATTCGATGCGATTGACCTCCTTACCACGTTTCTGGCTCTGAAGACCAAGATGACGGATGGACAGGTCGCAGCCGGAATAGAGGACGCGCGACACTGGGGAGAGCAGCAAAGGCAGTTGCACGAGAAAACCGCTAAAAGCATCATTGAAGCGGCAAAAAGATTGGCAGAAGCAAAGAAGAGCTCCGGCATCATGAAGTTCTTCGGATGGCTGGCGGTCGGATTGACGGTCCTGGCTGCCGTCGCCACCGGCGGAACTCTTGCAGTCATGGCGGCGGCAGTGAGCGTTGGAGTGGCGACTCTCATCGAGACGGGGGTCATCGATAGGATGACCGCGGCAATTGTGAAGAGTCTCGAGAAAGACGGAATCGAGGGCGGCAAGGCCAAAACCTCGGGCGCGCTCATCACGATTGGCATCATATTTGCTATCTCGGTGCTAACGGTCGGCGCCGGCTTCGTTAATGGAGCTGCGAGTGGATTGCGGATCACCGCCTTGATACCGTCTAGCTCTGTCAAGGCTGTTCAGATAGGCCAGAGAGTTTCGACGGCGGCTCGAGTCGGCGAGGCAGTGGCATCGCTGGGCCAGGCTGGCGCCGGTATCGCCAATGGCATCCAACAGAAGGAGGCAACGGACGCCCAAGCGGAAACGTTGGACATTAGCAAGTGCATTGCAAGATTGAGAGCACTGCAAAACGATGAAATGGACTTCATCAAGCAGTTGCTTCTCGACAGGACGATGACCACACAGAGGGTTGCCGAGGCGATTGAGAGGCAGAGTGACTCCAACGCCAATCTCGTAAGGCACTTCGCCTGACAGGCTGCGTGGGGCCACTTATCGAACTTGAGGAATGTAGCGATGGTGTTTGCGATCGAGCGTGAAACGACCGTTGGCGGGTGCGACCTGTTGGATCCTGCCTCGCATCAACAACTTCCGCGCGTGCCGAGCTCTGCTACGGTCCGCGGCAGAAACGCGCCAGAAGGCGAGATCACTCGCCCTCTTACAGATCCCGTTGAGGGGGCGCGGGGTTGGGGATCGGTTGGTGTACCGAATTTCGCGGACGTTGTGATCCACGAGAAGCTTTCCAACATCCAGGTCAAGCTGAAGGACTTTGCTACGGGGAACGACATATCAGCAGTCGCCGCGCTCATCGTTCGGCTCAATGCGGAGTTCCGCAAGGCGGCGAGGTCGGACCGGTCGGCTGCGCTTAACGTCGAGATCGCTGCGCAGGAAGCTGCAGCCAAGGCGCTTCGCAATTCAGGACTATGCCAGTTGTTCGGCGCAATAGCCATTTCTGGCGGCCCGATGTTAGGCGCCGGTGTGAACCTCAAGGGTGCTCGCCAGATTCAGGCGCGCTTCGACGAGCTGTACAAAGCCAAGATCCAGACGCCGCTCCCGAAGTCTAGTGTGGAGACGCCCCCGAACAGCACTTCATGTCGAACGCAGCGCTTAGACAAACCGGAAGGCGGGCCGGAGCTCTACGACCCGCCTCACGGCAAAGCGCAATCTACCCGAGCTCCGGAGCGCGAGGCGCGGCCCTCGGAAGACAACATCGAGATGACACGTCTGGATGGGGGCACATCATCGAGCAGAGGCAATACACCTGGCGACCCACTTAGGCTGGACGCGCCCGATAGCACGACGGACCCTCTTGAGTTTACGCACGCTGTCCAGGCACAGACAGCAGCCCAGCAGGCGGCGATGAGATGGAATGGCATGGGCACAATCGCAACAGAAGCCTTTAAGCTTCCGGGAGCCGGCCTGAACATGGGCGCGACGCACTACCAGGAGGAGAAGGCGAAGCTAGAGGCGGACGGCACCAAGGCGCGGGCGCAGATGGAGGACGAGAGTGAATTCATGGCAAGCTATGAGACGGTGATTCAGGAATTTCTGGGCAAGCTTGCTGAAATTCGTCGTGCCGATACCGAGGCGAGAAGCAAGATCGTCTATATGGCTTGAGTGCAATGCACGTTCGACGACAAACGTCTGAGCTTTGAGAATGGCGTAAGATGATCAATGCAATGTCTGGATACCAGCCCTATGCGTCGGCCAACAGCGTAGGAAATGTTCTCCCGGGTGGCCTGCCTTTGTGCTCGATCATGATGCTGGTTCTGATGGAACGGCATGACATCTACCTGAATCAAGTCCGATCCGAATACGACGATATGCAAGCGCGAAACAATTTGCTGAAGGATATGAATAAGGCATTGGCGGCCCTGCGGGCCAATCGCCCGACCGATGAAAAGACGGCTAAGGACTACGGCACCTTCGTCGATTCGCAGGGCAAGACCCAGGATGTGTTTGAATGGATGCGCCAAAAAGGCATTCCCATCGAGGCAACTGAGGACCAGCAGAAAACGAGTTTAACTTGGGGCGTAAACCCTAATAGCGATAGGTTCGAACTTATGTTCGACGACACGCAAAATGGCGGCAAGAGAGGTGTGCAGTCTCAATTCGATGCTGCCATCCAGAATCTTAAGGCATCGATTGACGGTGCCAACAGCGAAGGACAGATGGCGTTGATTTACCTGCAGGGGCTGCTGGATAAGCTCAATCAGGTTGCTGAACTGATGTCCAACCTTCTTTCGAAAGATCAAAAGATCAAGGAGATGATTATTGGCAACTCTCGTTGAGAGACCGCACCAACAAGTAGTGCAAGACAGGGTCGTCATCCCTGTTCTGCCCAACTGTCCTCACAGTCGCAATGAGCGCGGGCGCGGCGCTGGATGGAAAGTTGGATGGATGCGCATTCTTTCGCGGGAACGCTACTTCCTCAATGTCTAACAGGATTTTGCTAACCCTCCTTTGTCTGCTACTCACCCAATGTGCCGGCTCCGACCCGATTGCTGAACGCGGTGTTCTGCTGTCTTCGCCAAGCGTCCGCTGGCATGCGTCGGAGCCCTCCCTCTCGGCGGGGAAACCGCAAGCACGTAGCTTTGAACTGCTGGCACAGCCGCCGACTCGGCCGGTCACCGCCTCGGTGGAGCGGCGGCTGCCGGTCACCCCCGATAGCACTCGCGTGAGCCTCGACTACGCAAATGCCGATATTCGGCAAGTTGTGATTGACGTCGTGGGCGAGATTATGAGCATGCCCGTCATCATCGATCCGGGCGTTGGGGGAAAAATGACACTTCGGACCTCGGGCAAAATCCCCGTGAGTGATGTGCCGCGATTGCTCGACCAAGCGCTAGCACCGTACGGCTACGGACTGGCCGTGGTTGACCGCGGAGTTCGGGTGGGGCGCTTGGTCGACCTCGCCGGCGGAGTACGAAGCGATGTTCAAGTGATTCCCGTTCGCTATGTCGATCCAGCCGACGTCATCAAGGTGATCCGACCAAACGTCGAGGAGAGCGTGCGTCTGACACCCGCGCCGGGAGAACAAGGTATTGCCATCAGTGGGCCGCCCGGCTCGGTGAGTTCCGTGCGCGAACTCATCGGTTTACTTGACACCGATGCTATGGCTCACAAATCCTTTGCGCTATATACGCTGGCTCAGGCGAGTCCGGCCGCGGTAGAGCGAGAACTCAGTTTCTTGTTCAACCAGAATGACCAGGGCAGAGTGCGCGTTCGGCTTGCGCCACTCGAGCGGCTGAACGGCATTCTTGTGGTAGCGGACGACCCTGCGGTACTTCAGCAAGTTCGTCGGGTTATCGCCAAGCTGGATAAGACGTCGGCGGCGGCGGCAAACGTTCACGTGCGTCCACTTCGGTACCGAAGGGCTACGGAAGTGGCGCAGGTACTAGCACGAATCTTTGGCGCTCAGCCGCCCAGTGCCATATCTCGCGCGCAGCCCGCGGGAGCGTTTGGAAAGTTGTCAATCGGAAGCGCATCCGATCGATCGAGTTTGCCCCTAAACGTTCCCGGCCTGTCGGACGAAAGATCAGATGCGGCCGCGTCAACAACGCAAGCAAAGGACGATGCGGTGGTCTCCGCAGTCAGTCTTGGCCTGTCGGCGCCGGTCCGGATCCAGGCGGATCCCAGCCAAAATGCACTCGTGATCTTAGCAACGCCGAACGACGACAAAATCATCGAAACCGCAGTTCATCGGCTTGACGTCAAGCCGCGGCAGGTCCTGATCCAGGTCATTGTCGCGGAGGTGCGGTTGAGCGATCATTTGCGATACGGTGTCGACTATCTTCTCTCCTCTCTGGATTTGGGTGCCGTTCCACAAGGTGGTTTGTCCTATGTGTTCCCAAATAGGGATGTCAACGTTGTGCTACGCGCGCTAAGTGGCCTCGGGGACGTCAAGGTCGTATCGGCGCCACGTATTCTCACAGTTGACAACCAAACCGCGACAATTGAAGTGGGCGATCAGGTTCCGGTCCTTACGCGATCCTCACAATCCACGCTAAGCCAGAGTTCATCAATCGTGAGCGACGTCGAACTGCGCGACACGGGGGTCATTTTGGCTGTAACACCTCGCATCGGCGCCGGGGGTAGCGTGACGCTCGACACCTTTCAGGAGGTCAGTACGGCGAACAAGAACACACTGACCAACGTCCAATCCCCGGTCATTTCGGTACGTCGCCTCCAAAGCACCGTATCGACACGAAACGGTGATACGATCGCGATCGGCGGTTTGATGCAGGATAGCACCAACCGGATGGATTCTGGGGCTCCCGTGCTGAAGGACATTCCGTTGTTGGGGCCTCTATTCGGCAGCACGGAGCACGCCAAGGACCGAACCGAGCTCTTGGTGTTACTGAATCCTCGGGTGGTTGAGAGTGGCGCCGATGCGCGGGCTTTGACTGAGGAACTGCGGGAGAAGTTCGAATCGCTAGCCCCCGATCTCGGCCGCCACCTGACGCCCCAACGTGGGCGTCGTTCTCAGGCCACGGCTTTGGGGGCTTGGGCGCGGTAGGCGCAGGACAGAAACTGTACGATGTCGCGGTTGGGATGTCCGTTGGTGACCTTAATCAGGACGCCAGAGTTACGCAAGCGGATCGACATCGTTAAGCTTGCAGGTCTCGACCAGGGACGCGACGACAGTCCAGTGTTCGGTCCCACCGCCGGATCCGGCAAGCGGCGCGTTTTTGTGGGGGATGTCCCGATCGGTGTTGAACTACGTGAGGCCGACGTTGCCGGAATGAATGTTACGCGGCCCTCGTCACGTGGCCAACTGGCTTGATTGTCATGCGATCGTGGTGAGCTTGAAGCCGCACGCAGAGCCGACAATTGCTTATGCGCCTTCAACGTCAGAAGCGCTTGTTGGCCTCGATCATGCCTGCCGCGACCCATCGCAAGGCCATGCGGGCATCCCGCCAGCTTTTGACGTTGCGCGTGGCGCGGCGAATGGTGCCGATCATGTTCTCGGCGATGTTGGTGCAGGCGAGCGATCGACGAAGTTCCTTCGGCAGCTTCAACCGGACGACCGTCAGGATTTCGTCGAGGCCTTCGAGGATGCTGGCCGCTACGCCGGGCCATTGCTGGTCGAGTCGACGCGCGAGATTGCGGATCAATTTTTCAGCCTTGTCGGCGTCATCGAGCTCCCAGGCCTGGCGCAGCACCCGACGGCTGGCCGCATGGTGCTCTTTCGGCAGGCGTTCCATGATGTTGCGCGCCTTGTGGATCTGGCAGCGCTGGATCGCAGCGGCCGAACCGAAGGTGCGGCGGATCGCCTTCGACGACGCCTTCGCGCCGTCGGCGATGAACAATCTTGGCACCGTCGGGTCGAGCCCGCGCGAGACCAGGTTATCCAGCAGGGCCTGAACCGTTGCGGCATTCTCGGTCGCCCCTTCCACCAACGCCAGCGGATGCTTGTTGCCTTCGCCGTCAACCCCGATCGCGGCGACCAGCACGAGATCGTCGCCGAGATGCAGCCCGTCGATTTGGACCACCAGAAGGTCGAGCGCGGACAGATCGGCAGCCATGAAGTCGGCCAGCCGCGCCGCCGACAGCGCCACGAACCTCCGCGAGGCCGCCGACTTCGACACCCCCGATCCAGGCGGTGCCGGCACGTCACCCTCGGGCAGCCGGACGGCGCGGCCGAACCGGCGCGTCGACACATTGATCAGCATCAGGTTCATCGCCCAGCGACCGAGCCAGTCCTCCTGCGCCGCCGTTTCCCAGCTCGGGATCGTGACCTCGCGGCCGTCCACGCCCCGGACCCGCGGGCGCTCGACCTCGATCTTGCCGCCGTGGAAGCCGATCCGTCCCCACGTTCGGCCCCAACGGTGCGCCCGCCGCGCCGCGTCGCGACCGTGGCGCGGCCCACAGGCAGCCGTGACATCCGCCTCCATCATTGTGCCGAGCGCCTCGATCCCTGCCGCAAGGCAGAACCGATCGAAGCTCGCCCGCACTTCTGCAAGCGCTTCGTCCACAGCCCCGGTCGCCGGCGAACCAGCCGGTGTGATATCTCTCGTCATGGCGTTGCTCTCCTTTGTGGAATCAGCACCCCGAGCCTACCGGCTCAAGGTGGGCAACGCCGACCTCTTCAGAAATTCAACAGAACCCGGGACATCCCCTCCAAAACGGCTCGTCATTATAGATACTGGGCAAGAGTTCCATGGATTCGCAAATGGAGAACCAATATCCTGGTTTGCTGCAGATAATTACAATTGGGGTAACGTGGAAAAGCCTGCTGACATTATTCCCGCGAAGGAGACAAAGAAGCTCGCAAAACTACCGACTAAATTCCTTCTGGTCTGACCATAGAATCCGGGAGTGTCGTCAAGGGAAAGGCTTCTTCGGCGCCTCCAAAGGCTCTCGACTTCGGGAAAGTGAAAATAGAAACGGAAGAGGAATTAGTTAAAAGAAAGGGTGCGGCGTATCTGCGCATTCCGACACCAGATCATGCGCGCCCCACCGATGCTGAAATAGATAAACTTGTATCGGAGTTGCGAAACGTCGCTCATACGGGTGATGTTCATTTGCATGTTCATTGCCGGGGCGGCATGGGGCGTACAACGCTGCTGATGACCCTGGCAGACATGTTGCACAATTCCGACAAAGTGCAATGTGCACAGATCATAGAACGCCAGGTAAGAAGCGGATGCCATTTCCTGGACGGAATGGCTCGCTTTAAAAGCACATCATGAGCATCAGATGTTCGATACATCCAGTTCCGGTATGCCGCCGACCGCGCCTCCCGGCAATAGGATGCCGTGAAATGGACCCCGCGTGGCGGGACCGCTTGAACCGGCTTCTTAGTTGGAAGCTGACCGCTCTATATTGAAAGCCATTCACCTTGGGAAAGCTAGGTCGCGTTGATGGCTCTAATCCAGAGCATCGCAGCGGCGATGTGTTCGCCGTCAGGGCTTGTGAGACAAATTGAACGGTTTTGCGGAGGGGTAGGATTTCTGGTTCATCGTAGCCGCCAAGAGCGAAGATGAAGCAGAAATCCGGACCGCGCAAGCGCCGGCAGAACAAGTGGTAAAGGACATTCGGCGCCAGACACGCGGGCAGTATTCAGCTGAAGAGAAGACCCGGTTGGAAGGGCTGCGGGGCGAGGAGAATATTCCCGAGCTGTGCCGGCGCGAGGGCATTGCCGCCTCAAGGTACTATGGCTGGTCCAAGGAGTTCCTCGAAGGCGGTGAGCGTCGTCTGGCGGAGCGTCTGGATGTGGTGCCGGCGAAGTTCCGTGTGATCGTCACGCGTCGTCCGAAGTACGCCTTCAGGAACGCGGACGGCGTCGTCAGGCGCCGGCGCCGGCCCATATCATTGAAGGAGGCATTCCGACGGAAGCGCGCCTTTCGACTCCGTACGGATCGGACACTTCGCTTCGATTAAGCTCAGCCACCAAAAAGATGGACCACGCCTCATCCGGGATCGCGGATACTCCGGACGAGCGGTCGCACTGCAAGCCATCGTGAACTGATCATAGCCATCCGGTATCCGCTTCGCTTGCAAGCATCATTGCTTTCCACGCACACGAGACGCCGGGACACTAACCGGCCCATCTGTCAAACGGCGCGACTGTTTCCAGTCAAGCCTCTGAATCGAAAATCGAGTCCATCTTAGTCGGCCAGCACTCCAAACATAACATGGCCTGCGTCTCACCAGACAAGCACGCCGCGAAGACCCTTGCCAGTCACGGGACGTCATGCCGATCAGCCGAATGTGTGAGTGACCTCCGAAAATAGCACAGGTCTCTGCTCATTCAAATCGGCCATCGGACGCTGAGCATGTTGTTCCTGAAAGGCATACCGTCATCAGCTGACCCCATATCGAAATTGTATTGGCTTCTGGTCGACCGTGAGTAGATGGAGAGGTGGATGCTACTCCGTTGAGCGGCTGCCTGCTCTTCTCCTAGGAAGTAGGTTCCGACAAATACGATCCTGGAGACGTTGGCCCAGTGAAAACTACTGTTGTGGTTCGGTAAGTCGCCGTGATGGTGAATGAAGTTTCCTGCCGAGCGCGTCAACGCGGCTGCGCCAGGTAACCCATTCCCATAGCGGCCAAACTCAGCGGAGGGAGTTGGATGCAACTAGCGAAAAGGGCTGCGATGTCGTGCATCACGCCATGTGACCGTTCAATTGCGGTGGCGGCCCCGGTGCCGACGTGCGTGCGTACCGGGGATATCGCTTGGTTCTCGCAAATGATCGAAGAGACGAACTTAGACGCTTGCGAGGGATCCGATCGCGCACCCAATTGCAAGGATTTCGACAATGATCCGCATGATCTGGCCGAAAGCGAAAGCGCCACGTCTTCTCCCTTGATTGCCGGTTCAATCATCGGTGCCATGCCGAGCCCTATACAGCGCCGGCTAGCGCCCGAAAAGCTGTCACGATCGGTTGAACTCGCCGAGTTGACCAGGAGGATCACCGAGCGCACTTTGGTCAGCCGCGACTATGCCGGCAATACTGGGGTGCAGATCATGCTGAACCGCGAATTGTTCGGCAATGCGCGTGTAATCGTCAGTTTCCAGCATGATACCCTGAGGGTTTGCATCGAATCCGAGCGGCTTTGGCCTATCCTGCAGGTACATGGCTATCCATTTGCGCGCGATTTGTCCGATCAGCTTGAAATGCGCATCCTGCTGGTCGTCGTCGCCTGCAGCTCAATATTGGACGAACAAGGCAGTAACCGGCGATCTCGCGCATTTGAGACGCTATTCTACTATAAAGTTGAGAAGGGCGCGTGATCGATCTAGCCTGCTATGGCCCACGTGAGGCTGCCGCCGTTTCGCGTCTTGCTACACGTCTGCCAGTCCCCTTCAACATCGCTGGCATCGACGTGGAAGCTGTCATGCCAGGCTCGACACCTCCGCGGCTTCCAGCGGATTACTGCCGGGCTTTGATGCGCCCACGCGGCCACAGGATTCGAGTCGCAATTGACTCGACGCTCCTTCCGGCGGTGGCTGTGCAACATTGGCCGGAAATTACCGCATTGCCTCCAGGTGACGGCCTGCGAGAAATCCTGTTCGACATTATCTTCCGAGATCTCGCGATCCAGGTGGAACAATGGTGTGGGCATCGGCCGATCTGGTCTTCGGCCGAAAGCACTGAAGGGTTTCCGTACGCATTTGAGATTCTTCGCTTGGAGCGTCCAAACGACATCCTCGGGCTGGTCGAATTCGATGGCAGCGGACTGCAATGGATCGCCGACTGCTGCTCTGGGCTTCCGGTCGTATGCGCCGCGCTCGATGATCTGTCCCTTTCTCTCGTTCTGCTGGTCGAGCGCCTCAGCCTTATCTTGACGGATCTGCATCAACTCGCGTCAGGTGACGTCATCCTGCTGGATACCACCCCGGTGGGCAATGACGGCATCATAACTGTTCTCCTATGCCTCTCTGGCGATCCTTGCTTTCGCGCCTCCATCTGCAATGGCCGCCTTACCGTCCTTTCAGCTGTGGACTGTATGATGGATAGACCGGATCCGCTCGCACCGGAAACCTTCGACAGCATTGACCTACCCGTTGATGTGGATGCTGGACGCCTGACCATGTCGCTTAGGCAGCTTCGCGAATTGGCTATCGGGCAGGTGCTGGATCTTGGTTTTGATGCCACTACCAATATCAGCTTGCGCGTCAATGGCCAGGTCGTCGCAACCGGTGAACTGGTGCGCATCGCCGAACGAACAGGTGTGCGCGTGCTGGACTTGCGATTAGCACGAGCAGAACGATGATGGAGCTGCCTGATCCCACGACGCTGATCTTCCTAATCGCAGCCATTGCGATCGCCCCCTTCGTTGCGATTACCGTCACCTCTTACGTGAAGCTCGTGGTCGTCTTTGGGCTCATTCGCAATGCCCTCGGCGTTCAGAACATTCCGCCGAACATGGCGCTGAATGCGATCGCCATCCTGCTCTCGGCCTACATCATGCAGCCAGTGGCCAAAGGTGCGTATGAAGCAGTGCGCGACAAGCCAATCGCATCCCAAGATCTCCGCGAACTAGGGACAACGATTACGCTAGCTGCTGAGCCCCTTCGCAATTTTCTCCTGAAGAACACGTCGCAACGGGAACGGCAATTCTTCGTCAATGCGACTCGGGGATTGTGGAGCAAGGAGGACGCCGCCGCCATAACGGGCAGCGAATTCATAATCTTGATTCCGACTTTCATCACATCCGAACTGGAGGACGCGTTCAAGATCGGCTTCTTATTGTTTCTGCCCTTTATCGTCATCGATCTCGTCGTTTCGAACATCCTTCTGGCAATGGGCATGATGATGGTTTCGCCAATGACCATATCCTTGCCATTCAAGCTGTTCCTGTTCGTTGCCGTGAACGGGTGGCAGCGCCTAATTCATGGCCTCATCTTTTCCTACACGGGAGCAGCACCATGAATACCGCCACACTCACCAACATCGCCATTGGCGCGCTCAAGCTGACACTTGTCCTGTCGATGCCCACAGTCCTCGTCGCTACGGGCGTCGGACTGATCGTTAGTGTTGTGCAAGCTCTGACCCAAGTTCAGGAGCAGACACTCTCCTTCGCGGCGAAGCTGATATGCGTGAGCCTGATACTGGTCGCGACCGCGAATTGGTTCGGCGAACTAAACCGGTATACGGTGAACATCTTCGACCAGATCGCCGGGATCTAGGCTAAGGCTCCAGGGACTTGCTCGATTGCCTCCCACCGCGCGGCACGCAACAGGAGCAATCGCGCCAGCTGGCTGTCCATGGCTCGACCAATCCATGCCATGTCGCCACTTGATCTGGCTCATCTGCATACTTTCCTTGTTGTTCTTGCGCTTGCGATGGCGCGCGTGACAGGGATCATGCTGGTCATGCCCTTTCTGGGACGCGGCATGGTGACAGCGCTAGCGCGCAACGGCATGATCATGGCATTGGCGCTCCCGATAATGGTGTTTGCTTGGACAACGAGGCCTGCGGATCTCGACATCACACGTCTAACACCGATCCTGGGCCTGGGGCTCAAGGAACTCTTGCTCGGGTGCCTCCTGGGCATGCCAGTTGCCGCTACTATGTGGGGTGTGGAAACCGCGGGCACGTTCATTGACCACCAGAGGGGGGCCACGATGACAAGCCTCTTGAGCCCGGGAAACCTCAATCTGGACTCGCCGCTTGGGACCTTCCTAGCTCAGCTTTACGCTACTTGGCTGTTCGTCAGCGGCGGCTTTTCCAAACTATTAGAAGCGCTCTATCGCTCCCATGACATCTGGCCGCTGTGGAGCTTTCATCCTGCATTTGGTCCGGCCTTCGTCACCGGTATGTTAGATCTTGCAGACCTCGTGATGCTGCTGACATTGCTTCTCGCCGGTCCAGCCATCGTTGCGATGTTTCTCAGCGAGTTGGGCTTGGCTCTGGTCAGCCGGTTCGCGCCGCAACTGGAGGTCTTCTTTCTCGCCATGCCGGTCAAGAGCGCAGTCGCCCTTCTGCTGCTGATTCTATCGCTCACGATTGCTTTGGCCAATGCCGACAAGCATATGCCGTCGCCTTTCGCGATCGTCAATCGCATCGCTAGGTGATTGTCGTGACCGGCAGAAAGACCGAAAAGCCGACCCCCAAGAGGCTGCGGGACTTGCGCAAGAAGGGACAGGTTCCGCACAGTAAGGAAGTCGTGTCGGCGGCCGTGACCCTTGGGTTCTTCGCGCTGTTCTTCGCCTCTTTGCCTGGCCTAGTAGACCGACTTAAGGCAACGATCCTGTTGCCCGTACCGTTTATTGAAGAGGACTTCCTAATTGTCAGCCGACAGCTACTCGAGTTTTATTTCGGTGAAGTACAAAGTATGGTCGCACCTTTCCTCGGCATCGTCCTGGTCCTTGGCGTGGGCGCTAACCTGCTGCAGAACGGGGCGATTTTCTCCCCCGAGGCTGTCACACCGTCGCTGAAAAAGCTGAGCCCCGGTGAGAACGTCAGAAGGATAGTCTCGCTGCAGAATCTCGTCGATCTGGGTAAGGCGATCGTGAAGGTGCTGATACTCGGCCTCGTCATAATGCTTGTGCTGCGCCAAGGTGTGCATGCGCTTGTGTGGACGCCGAGCTGTGGCATATCGTGCCTAAGTGCCGTGACGGGTAACCTGCTGCTCGGGATTGCTGGTTATGTGGGGGCGAGCTATCTTGTGGTGGCAATTGCGGATTTTGCGTTCCAGCGATGGCAGTTCACGAACAAGAATTTGATGTCGCTGGACGAAGTGAAACGAGAAGCTAAGGAAAATGAGGGCGACCCTCTGATCAAAGACCGACGCAGGCGCCTCCATTCGCAATTGTTAGCCAAGGACGCGATTGAGCAGTCGCGTAGAGCGACCGTGTTGATCACCAATCCCACACATATTGCAGTGGCGATCTACTACGATCGGCAGCGCACCCCCCTGCCCATGATCGATGCCATAGGTACCGATCGCTTGGCGCAGCAAATGATTGATGCCGCGGCCGCTGCGGGGGTGCCGGTGATGCCAAACATTCCGCTAGCGCGCGCGCTCCTGAAGGACGGCCTGGTGGATGAGTATATTCCATCGCACCTGATTGTACCTCTCGCGACGGTTCTGCGGGCGCTCGAAAAACTGGCGGCTGAGACCGGTTATCGGTCCTGACTTCAGCTTGATGGTTGCTCGCAGTTTTCAACAGCCCGAAACATGCCGCCGGTGCGACGGATCTGCGGTTCTTGTAGCAGCCATAGGCAAGAGATATTGCTTCATAACGAACATCTATTTGTTCTGGAGATTGCGAGCCTCTATCTTCACGTACGTGGGAAAGGAATGGGCGCCGCCCAATGCGACGGTCCCATCGGCCTCGACGTCTTGCTGCCAAGATGCACGTCGACGCGAGTGGGCTCTCTTGGAGAGCCCCTCGACTCATACATATCAACTTAAGCCGGAATAGTTGATGCTCTTCGCGGTCACTTGAACATTTATTGGCCATAGCAGCGTAGCTATGACAGTGACGGTAGCGAGATGCTTGCGGAAGCCTAGCGTTGCGGGTTGTCACGCGACGAAACTACTTCAGTTTGCCTAGACAGCACTCGACGAGGTGACGCTGCGCGGAGAGATGTTTGTCGACTGGGTGCTTCAGCGACCGAAAGGCGATCGTTAGGAAGAACGGCTCGCGCGCCTTTGTCGGCGGCAGCCCGGATGATGATCGTCGTGCAGCAATACGAGGACTCATCCAGTTTGTCGCTTTGCAGGAGGTGGATCATGAAGGGTATTGACGAACGCGGCAAGGCGCCGATCGTGGCATATGACACTGACGAAGTTGACAGCGCGGACGATTCTCCCACTCGGCCAGCGATTGACCTCGAAGGAGCCGGCCCATCCCATTCTGCCGTGGAGCAGACACGTTCTGACCCTCACGGATCAAATGCTGGTGCACTGCCTGTTGAGGGACGCGGCCCTCATCTGACGCTGGACGTACTCGGTGTGATTGCCGAGCAGCTCAGCCCGATCGATCTGTTGATGACGTCGCGGGCAGGTCGCCAACTGCGTGATGCCGCCCAGCTATCTCCGGAGCTTCACGAAACGCGCCAGAGAGCTATCCGGGTTCAATCCGTCTGGGACAGGGTGACGACGCCTCGCCCAGGCATCGCGGATCGCTTTGGTGCGCTGATAAATTCCGGTGCGATCCGAACGCTCGCGCCCAACGTCAATTGCCTGACCAGGGGGCAGCAGGAGCACCTCGTTGCACTCGCCGAAGGGCTTAACGACCCCGAGCAGCGCGTCTCCGTCATAGAGGACCTCGGGGCACGCTAGGAAGAGCTTGCGCCCACGCTCCAAGGGCGCCTCGTTGCCCTCGCCGAGCAGCTTAACGCTCCCGAGCATCGCGTCTCGGCCTTGTTGGGCCTCGGAGCGCGCGCAGGACAGCTTACGCGCGCACAGCAGGAGCGCCTTGTTGCCCTCGCCAAGGGGCTTGACGGCCCCGAGCATCGCGTTTCCGCCATCGAGGGCCTCGTGGAACACATCGGAGACTTTGCGTCCACGCTGCAAGAGCGCCTCGTTGTCCTCGCCGAGGGACTTCCGGAGCATCGCGTCTCGGCCGTGTGGAGCCTCGGATCAGGCGTGGCAAGGCTTTCGCCCGCCCTCCATGAGCGCCTCGTCGTCCTCACCGAGGGGCTTGACGACCCCGAGCATCGCGCCCAAGCCCTGGCGAGCCTCACGGGCGTCGGAGAGCTGACGCGGCGCCATCACGCCGTGGAACTTCCCCAATTCGATGATCACCCGCAAAGTATGGCCGGCGCGCCCGCCGCAGGCTGCACGGCGGTGCTGAAGCCAACCAGCATGACGCCGCTCTCGGCGCTTGCGCCCGCGTCCCTCGCTGAGAAGGCCGGCGTGCCCAAAGGTGTCTTCAACGTCATCACCGGAGATCCGCGACCGATCGGCGAAGTTTTGTGCGAGCACGCGGGCGTCCGCTTTGTCGGCTTCGGCGGCTCGAGCGAGGTCGGCAAGATCCTCTACCGTCGGCCTGAAGAAGCTCGGTCTCGGCGTGGGCGGTAAGGCGCCTTACGTGGTGTTCCACGACCCGATATCGATGCCGCCATCGAAGGCGCCATCGTCTCCAAATACCGCAACATGGGCTAGACCTGCGTCTGCGCCAACCGCCTCTACGCACAGGCAGGCATCTATAAGGATTCGTGCGGAAGCTCTCAAGGTCGCGGCGATAAAGATCCGCGAGGCTGCGGTTCGTGCCAGCACACTGTCCATGAGCGGCGCGATCGCGACGGTTGTGCTCAGTTTCATAATTCGCTCTTGACAGCCGCAGCTCTGGTTTTGGCGGGCGCCGTATGGACGTGGACGCTATTCGACATTGGCGTGCAGCTCTACGCCCCGCGCTGGTTGCGGGCCAATCCGTTGCGCTTGGTAGGCTGCGTTCTCTGGGGGCCTCGCAGTTGGCAGTTTGGGCTGAGGGCGCCTCACCGATGCCATCGCTTTCGACATCACGCTGCTCGTCTCTGCCGGACTGATGCTGCTCTTGCCGCTGCTTGGGCGCTGGCTGCGCATGCCGACCATCACCGAGCGCGGGATGACGCCGACATTCTTGCGATCCTAAGGTGCGGCTCACGCTGACCACCGGAACGGCCCACTGGTAATTGAGCTCGACTATCGCGTGGCCTCAGAAAATGAGCGAGCGTTCCACAACCTCATGCAGGACGTGCAGCTCTACCGGCAACGCAACGGCGCCTATGGTTGGTCAATTGCGCGTGATATCGCCGCCCCCGAGCTGTGGACCGAGTGCTAGACTGGCCGACATGACTCGATATTTGCGCCAACGCAACCAGTCGGAGCGCGCATTAGGCGAGAATGCCATGGCTTTTCATATCGGGCCTGAGCCCCTGCGTATCCGTCGTATGCTGGAGCGTCCGCTTGGGTCGGTACGCTGGAAAAATAATGTGTTCGACCGCGCCGCGAGTGAGCTCTAGCTGCTGGTTGAGCGCGCGGCGCAGGCACTAGCTGTCGTCCGTTCCATCGCACCCGCATTCAAAGACCTCGGGCACGTTGACGCCCTTGCGCTTGGCTAAGCCTTCGCCGTCAATCAAGTTGGGTAGAGGACTTCCATCTCCGAGCTGTCGCTCATACTCGGCACACAAAAAGGGCCACTCTGATGAGCGGCCCAAGTCTGCGACGAAACGTCCCGTAGGGGACCTCTAGGATCAGGCCGCGGCCTGTTCGATCGGCGAGAAGGGAAGACCAAGGCTCTCGGCGACAGCCTTATAGGTTAGCCGGCCCCGATAGACATTTAGGCCTGCGCGCAGATGCGGATTTTCGAGCACAGCTGCAAATCCTTTACTGGCGAGAGCCAAACCAAAAGGCAGCGTAGCGTTGTTGAGTGCCTGGCTTGAGGTGAGCGGCACAGCTCCCGGCATGTTTGCGACACAATAGTGGATAACGCCATCCACCTCATAGGTTGGATCGGCATGTGTCGTGGCCCGCGATGTCTCGAAACATCCGCCCTGATCGATCGCTACGTCCACGATCACGGAGCCTTTGCGCATCGAACTCAACATACCGCGGCTGACCAGTTTCGGCGCGCTCGCGCCAGGAACGAGGACGGCACCAATGACAACATCCGCCGCAAATACCTCTTCTTCAACGGCCTCAATCGTCGAGAATCTGGTACGTACTCGCCCTTCGAACAGCTCATCCAGTTCGCGAAGCCTGGGAATCGAACGGTCGAGGATCGTGACCTCAGCACCCAAGCCTGCCGCCATCCGTGCAGCGTGAGTGCCGACAACGCCCCCGCCGATCACCACAATGCGAGCGGGTGGCACGCCCGGTACCCCGCCGATCAGCAGTCCCCGCCCGCCCGCGTACCGCTTCAGCGCCGCACCCGCGGCTTCAATCGCAAGTCTTCCCGCAACCTCGCTCATAGGGGCAAGCAGTGGAAGGCCACCGTGCGCGTCGGTCACAGTTTCATAGGCAATTGCGGTGCAGCCAGACTTCATGAGGCCCTTCGCCTGGTCCGGATCCGGAGCCAAATGCAGATAAGTGAAGAGGATCTGGTTTTCTCGAAGCTGCGTCCATTCGGAGGGCTGTGGCTCTTTGACTTTCACGATCATTTCGCTCGACGCGAATACCTCGCGAGCAGAGGTCGCAATCGTCGCGCCAGCCTTGCGGTAGTTATCATCTGTCGCGCCAATCCCGGCGCCGGCGTTGCTCTCGACCAATACGCTGTGGCCAGCTGCAACGTATTCGCGGACGGCCCCAGGCGTCAGGCCGACGCGGTATTCGTGCGTCTTAATTTCCTTGAGAATACCGACCTTCATTTGCAATCTCCTTGGTGAGCAGTTCGTTGTAATCGGAAGAGCGGTACAAACCTGCGAGGCGAGAAGCCAAATAGCGCAGTAATCCGGCGATCTGCCCCGCCTGCTTGCAGGATTTCGAACAGACGACCGAAGACCGCCGAGTTGGCAGGGATGCTACCACAGGGTGGCAGGACCTGATGCGGCACCGGCAGCCAAACCGGGCATTCGTGATCAGGATTGGTCTACGCCGGACTGGATCGACTTCTTCGTTGTTTGCCTCATTCGCAACGATGCTCGATTCGCTAAGACGAGTGGCGCTTGCGAGGGTGACCCGCGGGTTCATCAAAGATGGATCGGGTTTTTCAAAGGTTTGCGGAACGATTGACCGAAAGCACGCATCAAGACGCAGCTCAGCAGAGCATGGCTGAGGTCGCCGCTGCGCTCAAGCTGTCGCGCTTCGCATATCTAGCTCTTCCCATGAGCCGGGCAGTGCTCCCAACGTGATCTCGACATATCCCCTCGTGGACCGCCATCTATCTGCAGCGTGGCTACGAATCCGTCGATCCGGGGTGCGTCGGGCAATGCGCCAGCCTAATCCCTTTCGATGGGGGCTTGGATTTGAGGCGCGAAATCGGTCGGAGTCCGAACGCGCTTTGTTCGAAGAAGCCGAAAAATTTGGGATTTGCTGCAGGTTTACATTCTATCCACGATGACAAGGGCGCAATCGCCGCGCTGAGCTTTGCAAGTGACGAGCGTCGAACTGGTTTCGAGCGCGCGCTTGTCGAGCACGCCCAGAGCCTGCGATTAATCGCAACGTTTTTACATGAGCATGCAAAACGCTTCTGGACGATCGATCGCATGATCGGCGGCGTGGTGCTGTCTCCTCGCGAGTACCAGTGTCTCGAATGGTCCGCGCGCGGTAATTCGGCTGGGGAGATCGGGATCATTCTCGGCATCGCAGAGCCAACCGCGGGATTTCACCTGGACAACGCCCGTGCAAAGCTGGTGTCAGCTCGCTTCGTCAAGCGATCGTGCGGTTGACCGAATCAAAATCTCGAAAATGAAACACCGGCCTTCCATAAACACCTGTGGAACTGCACAGGATGCGCTTGCCTAGGCCTTCTGCTTAGTTGCCGAAACGAAGCAGGGAGGCAAAAATGATGCAGCTCATCACGAAGTCGACAAGTTTGACGTCCTTGAGCGGTGGATCCTCGGGAGCCGGACGAATTCAAGGTTGCGTCCGGCTTTTGCCTTCGACCGGTCCAACCATGCGGGGGACATCTTCCCGATCCTGCTGGACGGCCAGCCGGCGCCACGAAGCGATCGGATCTGGGGGAGCAGCCGATTCGCGCTCGATGTTCCCGCGGATGCGCCGAAGGCGAGCGGCGGACTTGCTGCTGCCAGTTACGAGCTGTTTGCGGGTATGATTGAATTCGGCCTTTCCATTGAATTGATCGAAATCGTCGCCGTGACCGACGCCCGCATGGAGCGCATTCTTCGCCGGGCCGGATGGCCCCTTGGCAGGGTGGGAAAACTCGGGGAATTCGTCCACGATCTCGCCGAGATGCACCGGCTGCGCTACCGCGTTTTCGAGCAACGCCTGGATTGGACCGTCGAGGTCAGCGGCAGCACCTATGTCGGACTCGAGCACGAGGCTTATTCCTGTCTTCATGCTGATCAGCCTTTTGATGATGCCGTGACTGACGAGCAACATCAGGAATTCCTGCAGGGCCGGGTCTCATTGCCGGCGTGCCGATAGGCAGAAAACTCGAAACGACTCGCACCCGCGCCATTGCGCAGCTTTCGGTAGACAAGGTCCGCCAAATTCGCCTCTCCGAGCGCTATTCCTCGCCTTCGATCGGTCGCTGACGCGCGCGGCGCGCTTTCCGGAAGCTCCTGTCGGCCGCCATGAACCGGGCCAGCATGGGCGCGATAAGCTTGGCCGGATCTCCGATCGGCTGAGCGGTCTCCTGTGCAAGGATCTGGGCATATGCCACGAGATCCCTGTGCACGCTCGCGGGCAGTTCATGCGTAATCTTGATCGGCTTGTCGTCTTCGATTGCTCCGATCTTAAGCTTTGTCATCGTCCTCAGCCTCTATACGGTTCGAGCATCAGGTCACGGTTGACGATCACCCGTACCCGAAATCCCGGACGGATCGTCAAAGTCGGCTGTATGTTGAGATTGCGGCGGACAACCTGCTGGCCTGTTTGATTGATCGAATCCCCAGCTCCACGGCGGAGGGCGGCAATGAGATCGTTGTTGGTATTGCCGTTATCCGCCCCGGAATTCACCTCCGTGCCGACGGAAAGCAGCGTCGAAAGAGCGGCCGCCCCCAACAGTTCCTTCCAATGATTGTCGACCTCGTCCTCAAGACCAGAGAAGCCTGCCGCATCTGCACCGGGCTGCCGTTCCAGAACAATCGACCTCCCATTCGGCATGATAAGGCGCGTCCAGACCAGGAGCACGCGCGACTGCCCAAATGCGACCTGGCTATCGTAGCTCCCGATCAGCCTTGCTCCCTGAGGGATAAGGCGAGCTCGCCCGGTAGGAGAATCGTACACCGACTCTGTGACTTGCGCCGTGATCTGGCCAGGCAGGTCGGAGCGGATTCCTGTGATGAGAGCGGCCGGAATGACCGTTCCGGCCTGAACGACAAAAGGCGAAGCCGGCCTCACAAGGCGATCGGAGCTTGTCGTCCGACGATCGACCGTTGCACTGACGAACGCAAGCTTTCGGTCTTGGCCATTCTGCGCAAATGCTTCGTCGGATGATGGCACGCCGCTCGAACGGGCTTCGCTCGATGAAGTGGCGGGGGCTTGTGGCCGGACATTGGTGCTGGCAAATACCTTGCTGGTCCGTGCCGCCTCGCTCTCCTGATTGACACGCTGCTGTTCGGCATCAATACCGAGCGAGCTGGATGTCGAAGATCCCTGTGCTGCGACGATCGGCCGACCGAGATCACCGGGCAAAGGCGGCCCCAGGCGCGGCACGTCCTTCGGGATCTCGGTGTAATCCTTCGGTAAGGTCGCGAGCTGATCGGCGACGTTATGGTGGTCAGTCGCGTAAAGCTCCTCGGGTGCTGAAGTACCTGACCGTTTCCAGTGCAGCGCCCAGAGCACCGCGCCAGTGATCAGCGCGAGCACAAGGGCGCTGCCGCCGATAAGGACTTTCCGCGAGAGGCGCGCAACTTTTGGCCGATCCGGCCGGAGCCGCAGGGTTTCGGCAATCTCTTCCGGCGGCTTGCCCCGAGGCGCTTCCTTTGGTGTATCGATCGCCTGGTCCGTATCGTTCAAAGCGACCTCCCGTCGGTTCGCACGATCCTGACCTTCTGCTGGTGCTCCTCCCCCAGCCTCAGTTCCGCGGCCGCGAACAGCGGGTCAACAATCAGCACATTTCCGTAAGCGCGGTAGTTGACGATCTCGGTTTTGCCGTCGGGCCCGATCAAGAAGAGCGGCGGCATCTCGCCCTGACTGACGCCGGGGGAGAATTCAATGTAGGTTTTTCGGCCGTCATCATAAGCGTTGACGGGACGCCAAGGCGGGCTGTCGCCCTCGATGGCGTAGCGATAGCGGCGCGCCGGCAGGTCCGGAATAAAGGGTGCCGGCGGTAAAGCTTGAGCTCGCCCGCCAGCATCCGGCGGATAGAACCAGGCGACCGAGGGCATATAGGGCTTTTCGTTGGCGCGAAGCTCGATCAGGTAAGTCCGGCGATCAGTATTGACGACGAGGTTGGTCTCGATCGAGGGACGGGTTGGCTTGACCATGATGTGAACGCGGCGGGCGACGCCGCTGCCACTCTCGGTGTCGCCGACCACCCAGCGGACGGTATCGCCTGCGGCGAGCGGTCCTGAGCCGATCAGCTGCTCACCGGGCTCGAGCGCAATGTCCGTAATTTGCCCCGGCGCGGCATAGATCTGGTAGAGCGCGCCCGGACTATAGGAAAACACTTGCACCGCATTGTAGTAGCCGGCTTTGCGAGGCTGCACGCGTGCAGCGTCATTTGCGGTTTCGATGCGCTCGACAGGCTCCTCGGCCTCCGCGCTCTTGCCGCCTCGTGCAGCCTTCCAGGTCGGTGGCACATGTAGCGGTCGCGGGCGATCATCGGCAAGCGCCGGCAAGTCCGGTGCCGGCGGGAGCTCGTTGTCGTAGCTGATTTGCGGCGGCCTGAAGGTCGTGCAGCCGCCGAGCGTCGAGACACAGACCAGAAGAGCCAGAGGCAAGCACGGCCGCGCTTTTCGTGACACAAAAACAAGACCTGACGGCATGTTAGCCGAGCTCCTTTGACCAGTTGATAGCGTTGACGTAGATGCCAAGGGGATTTTTGCGTAGGCGATCCAGATCGCGAGGCATTTCCACGACGATGGTAAGGATGGCAGTCCACCGTTCCGTTGCGGCAAGTTGGCCGTTATCGTAGCGGCGCTCGATCCAGGCGAGGCGAAAGCTCTCAGGCGAGGCTCGGATGACGCTCGAGACCTCGATCGCGATTTGAGACTTTCCGAGCTTAGCGAAGGGGTCGTTGTTGCGGGCATAGTCGTTGAGCGCGGCGGCGCCGCGATCGGTCGTGAAGTCGTAGGCACGCAGCCAGTTCTCGCGGAGGACAATCGCGTCCATCGGCAAGCCGCGGACGTGCTCGATGAAGCGCGCCAGGTGAAACGCTATTTGAGGGTCCGTCGGCTGGTAGGCAGCATTTGCAGGGGCAAGTGCTTTCGCTTCACCCAATTGATCGACCTCAACCACCCAGGGCGTGATCGTGCCATGGGCTGATTGCCAGACCAGAGCTCCAGCAAAGCCCGCGGAGAGGAACAGGCAGCCGAATGCCATGAGCCGCCAGTTCTTGGCCTGGACTCGTGCTGCACCAATGCGGTCATCCCAGACTTGAGCTGCGCGTTGATAGGGCGTGACCGGCTCCGGCGTGCGGCCATAGTGAACGGCCGATCGTTTGAACATTTGTCTGACCTCAAGGCATGGTTGGAAATGGATTTTGGAGAGACAGCGAACTCAGCGATTGTCTTGTGAGAGGTCCACCGATGCGCCGCTCCCGCCGTGATCGCCTGACCGAACCGCGTGCGTGGCCGCTGATGCTCCCTGTTGGATGGTCTGCGCACGCTTCATACGCCGAACCCAGGCTGGCGGGCTGTCGGGGGCGGCCGAGGAGCCCCCCTCCTCCTGACCGACATGACCAGTCGCTCGCCCAAGGCCGGCTGCGAGCGAACGCAAGGGACTTGCCGCGCCTGGCGCGCTCGCCTCGACGCCGGAGCTTCCCGCCCGCAACATGTTCGTCGCGCCACTTGCAATCGCGCTTCCACCGCGCAGCGAGCCCGCAATCGCGCCGGCGGCAAGACCTGCAGCGCCGGCGGCAGCGCCAGCTCCTGCCGCGATCACCCCACCGGCAGCGAGGCCCGTGCCGACGGCGGTGCCTGCGCCAAGCTGCGGACCTCCGGAGACGATGCCATTGGCGATACCGGGGCCGAAGATGCCAAGGCCCAAGAGGGCGAGCGCGCCCAGGACAAGTGCCATCGCATTCTCGATGGTCGGCTGGTTGCCGCCAAAGCCGCTCGTGAACTGCGAGAACAAGGTCGACCCGATGCCCACGATGACGGCAAGGACCAGAACCTTGACCCCCGATGAGATGACATTGCCCAGCACCCGTTCAGCCGCAAAAGCGGTCTTGCCGAACAGGCCGAAGGGGATCAGGACGAACCCGGCAAGTGTCGTCAGCTTGAATTCGATGAGGGTCACGAACAGCTGGATCGCCAGGATAAAGAACGCGAGCAGCACCACGGTCCAAGCAAACAGCAGGACCACGATTTGCACGAAATTCTCAAAGAAGCTGACATAGCCCATCAGCCCAGAGATGGAGTCCAGGATTGGCCGGCCTGCATCAAGGCCTACCTGCGCAATGCGGCCCGGCCTTAGGAAATCTGCTGACGAAAGGCTTGTCCCTGAGGCTTTCAGACCTAACCCCGCAAAACTTTCGAAGACGATCCGGGCGAGGTTATTCCAATTGCCAATCAGGTAAGCAAAGACGCCGACAAACAAGGTTTTCTTGACCAGCCGGGCGATGATGTCCTCGTCCGTTCCGAATGACCAGAACAGGCCAGCCAGGGTGATGTCGATTGCAGCCAGCGTTGTGGCGACATATCCGACTTCGCCCCCGACCAGACCGAATCCGGAATCGATGTAGCGGGTGAAAGCTTCCAGAAACTGGTCGATGACGCCCGTGCCGCCCATGGCTCACTCGCTTTGGCTCGGAATGGAGGGAAAGCCGGACGGGAGGCGACCTTCGTCTTTACGCGGGACTGGAGAGGGGAATGGCGCCGCGCCGGTCCGGCTATGCGAACCATCAATTGACCTGCTTCCGCCTAAGAACTGATTGCGCTGCTCGGCCCAGATCTTCTGGCATTCAGGCAGAGCGTCTTTCTGCTCGTAGGTGACGGTACGGCATTGCTCGAGCTTTGCTGCGGTCAAATCCGGTTTTGAGGCTAGAGAGACGGAAGACTGGGTCGCGCTCTCGTCGGTGCGCAGGCGAATGGCGCAGGCGGCAACCAACAGGACAGCAAGACCAGCTGCTGCCGCGACAGGTAATCGTTCAAATCGTATTTTCATGATCAGTGGAACATCTGCACGGTTGTCGGTTGATAGTTTTGGCCCGGATTGAGAAAGCGCCGCAGCTGCTCCCTACCCTGCTCCTGCGCTGCAGCCCGTTGGGCGGATTCGAGCGTCTGTGCGCGACCTTGCGCGGCAACAGTCGCCGTAAGGTCCGCAAGCTGCTGGGCTTGCAGCGCAAGGAGCTGGTTGCCGGCCTGACTTGCCTGGAGCGCACCCGCTGCGCCCTGGCTCGCCGTCACGAGGGCGGACATCTGGATGCGGTTGGCGTCGAGATTGCCGACAACGCTCGCTTGGACCCTCATGGCGTCCTGCAGCCCGGCAACTGAGTTCTGCCAGCGTGTTTGGGCATTTGCGACCAGGAGCCCATCGGACATGCTCGCCGATGCCGGCGCATAGGTGGTGGAAAACGCGCGATCGATCTGCTGGACGTCGTAGGCAATCCGCTGCGCCTGCGAGAGTAGCTGCTGGGTGCGTTGAATCGACTTCTCGAGCTGTTGCAAGGATGAATAAGGCAGGCTCGCCAGGTTCTTCGCCTGATTGATCAGCATCTGCGCTTGGTTCTGGAGCGAAGTGATCTGATTGTTGATCTGCTGCAGCTCACGCGCGGCCGTCAGCACATTCTGAACGTAGTTGTTGGGATCGAACACGATCCACTGCGCCTTCGCTTCGCGGGGCGCTTGGATCATGGTCATGGCGATGATACTTGCTGCCAGAAGCGGGCGGATACAGCTCATCAGAGCGCTCCTTGTTTGGCGAACTGCGGAATGAGATTGCAGGCCCAGCCGAGGTCGCGCGCCTTGAGCCAGCCGGTGACGAACTCGTCCCTTCCGTGCTCGGCAAGCACCCGATCAATCAAAGCCTGGTCGGCTTTGGACGAGGCGGCCGCGAAGGCGAGCGCGATTTCGCCAAGTCCGAGCTCGAACAGGCGGTTGCCGCGGCGCGATTGGCAGTAGTAGTCCCGCTTCGGAGTGGCGCGGGCGAGGATCTCGATCTGCCGGTCGTTGAGCCCAAAGCGACGGTAAATCGCCTTGATCTGCGGCTCGATGGCGCGATCGTTTGGCAAAAGGATGCGGGTCGGGCAGCTCTCGATGATGGCAGGCGCGATTTTGGAGCCATCGATATCGGCAAGCGATTGGGTCGCAAACACGACCGAGGCGTTCTTTTTGCGGAGGGTTTTGAGCCACTCGCGGAGCTTGCCGGCAAAATCGGCGTCATCGAGCGCAAGCCAGCCTTCGTCGATGATGAGCAGTGTCGGACGGCCGTCAAAGCGGTCCTCGATCCGGTGAAACAGATAGGCCAGAACTGCGGGCGCGACAGAGGTCCCAATCAATCCGTCGGTCTCGAACACCTGGACGGAGGCTTCACCCAGCCGTTCATATTCGCCGTCGAGCAACAGGGCGTATGGACCACCGAGGCAGTAGGGCTGCAGCGCGCGCTTGAGAGCGTTGGACTGCAGAAGAACGGAGAACCCAGTCAGAGTCCGCTCCTTAACTGGTGCCGAGGCGAGTGAGGTCAACGCCGACCAGACATGATCCTTGGTCTCAGGGGTGACTTCGATCCGCTCGCGCGTCAGGATCGATGCGATCCAGTCGGATGCCCAGCCTCGCTCGCCGACATCGTCGATGCCTGCAAGCGGCTGGAGCGAGACGAATTCTGAGGACTCCAGGGCGCCGCCGAGATCATGCCAGTCGCCCCCCGTGGCGATGGCCGATGCGCGGATCGAGCCTCCGAAGTCGAACGCAAAGATCTGCGCCTCGCGATAGCGGCGGAACTGCAGCGCCATGAGCGCGAGCAGCACCGACTTACCGGCGCCCGTCGGCCCGATGACCATGGTGTGGCCGACATCTCCGACATGCAGCGAAAACCGGAATGGCGTGGAACCCTCAGTCTTACCGAAGAACAATGGGGGCGCGTTGAGGTGGTGATCCCTCACCTCTCCGGCCCATACGGCAGATAGCGGGATCATATGGGCGAGGTTCAGGGTCGAGACCGGCGGCTGGCGGACGTTTGCGTAAGTTTGTCCCGGCAGGCTGCCGAGCCAGGCTTCGACGGCATTGACCGTCTCGGCCATGCAGGTGAAGTCGCGGCCTTGGACGACCTTTTCGGCGAGGCGGAGCTTTTCGTCGGCTGCGCGAGGATCCCCGTCCCAGACCGTGACCGTTGCCGTAACGAAGACCTGTGCGATCTGATCCGAGCCCAATTCCTGGAGCGCACTGTCGGCGTCCATCGCCTTGTTGTGGGCATCGGTATCCAGAAGCGCGGAGGCCTCGTTCGTCATCACCTCCTTCAGGATCGCCGCGGTCGACTTGCGCTTGGCAAACCATTGCCGCCTGATCCTGGTGAGGAGCTTTGTGGCATCTGTCTTGTCGAGCATGATCGCCCGCGTGGACCAGCGATACGGGAATGCCAGCCGGTTCAGGTCGTCGAGAATTCCGGGCGTGGTCGCGGTCGGAAAGCCCACGAGCGTCAGAACGCGCAGATGCGCCTCGCCCAGCATGGGCTCGAGACCTCCTGTCAGGGATTGATCGGCAAGCAACGCATCGAGATACATCGGAATTTCTGGCACGCGCACGCGATGCCGTTTGGTCGAGACCGTCGAATGCAGGTAGGTCAGCGTTTGCTCGTCATCGAGCCAGCCACATTCCGGCATGAAACCCTCGACGAGCTGCAGGACGCGGCCGGTCCGGTCGACAAAGCCGGCAAGCACCTCGCGCGCATCCGCTCCCGCAGCGCGATGGCTGCCCTCGTACAGCAGGCGCTCCGCCACGGCCGCACTCTCTGCCGGAGGCAGATAGAGGAAAGTCAGATAGTAGCTCGACTCATAGTGGCTGCCGGCCTCCTCGAATTGCGCTTTCCGCTCCGCATCCACCAGCGCCGAGGCGACGTCCGGGAATGTATCCGGCGGATAGCGTCCTGCCGAATGCCGTTGCGCCTCGACGAAGACGGCCCACCCCGATCCGAGGCGACGGAGCGCATTGTTGAGGCGGCCTGCGACAGCAACAAGCTCGGCCGGCACTGAGCTGTCGAGATCCGGCCCTCTGAACCGGGCCGTTCGCTGAAAGGATCCATCCTTGTTGAGAATGACGCCCTCATCGACCAGGGCCGCCCAAGGCAGGAAGTCGGCAAGGCGCGTGTTTGAACGGCGATATTCGGCAAGATTCATCATAGGCAACTCTAGGACCTGAGGTGGCTTGGAATACGGACGTGCCGGCGCACGACTTCCACGAAATCGGGATCGCGTTTTGCGGCCCAGATGGCGGCCATGTGGCCGACGAACCAGAGGAGGAGGCCGGCAACCCACAGGCGCAGCCCAAGACCGAGTGCCGCCGCTAACGTGCCGTTGGCGATCGCCACGGCGCGCGGCGCACCGCCCATCAGGATAGGCTCGGTGAGCGCACGATGCACGGGCGCGATAAAGCCTGCGACAGGCTCCTCCATTAGATCACCACGCCGCCGCCGAAGGAGAAGAAAGACAGAAAGAAGCTTGATGCCGCAAAGGCGATGGACAGACCGAACACGATCTGAACCAGGCGACGAAAGCCACCAGACGTGTCGCCAAATGCGAGCGAGAGCCCGGTGACAATGATGATGATGACCGCAATAATCTTGGCGACGGGACCCTCGACCGATTGCAAAATCTGGTTGAGCGGTTGCTCCCACGGCATATTTGAGCCAGCGGCGCACGCCGGGATACTGCTCAGCCAAAGGGTCACAATTGCCGTGGCCGGAATGCTGGCGCGGCGGAGAGATGAAGGCATCGTCATGATCGGTCTCCAATTGCAGAAAGGCTGTAATCGCCTGATGCTTCTAAGCCGGTAACGCGGGCGAGCTCGCTCAAGCGGCGTTCGGCGCCGCGGCCGCTGAGCACCGCGATTACGTTGATTGTTTCGGCGATAAGCGGCCGGGGGACTGTGACGACAGCTTCCTGGACTAGCTGCTCGAGTCGGCGTAGCGCCCCGAGCGCCGTTCCGGCATGGATCGTGCCGATTCCGCCCGGATGTCCGGTGCTCCAGGCCTTGAGCAAATCGAGCGCCTCGGCTCCGCGCACCTCACCAATGGGAATTCGATCGGGGCGCAGACGAAGCGACGAACGGACCAGGTCGGAGAGCGAGATCAAGCCATCCTTCGTGCGGAGCGCCACGAGGTTTGGCGCCAAGCACTGAAGCTCGCGCGTATCTTCGATGAGAACGACACGGTCAGTCGTTTTAGCCACCTCGGCGAGAAGGGCATTGGTCAGTGTCGTCTTGCCGGTCGAGGTGCCGCCGGCGACCAGAATGTTCTTGCGCGCGCAAACTGCATCCCTCAATGCACCGGCCTGATCCGGCGTCATAATGCCGACTGCGACGTAATCCTCGAGGCTGAACACGGCGACCGCCGGCTTTCGGATCGCAAATGTTGGCGCGGCCACGACCGGCGGCAGCAGCCCCTCGAATCGCTCCCCCGTCTCGGGCAGCTCGGCAGAAATCCGTGGGCTCCCGGGATGAACCTCGGCACCCACGTAGTGAGCCACCACGCGGATGATTCGCTCTCCGTCAGAAGGGGATATATTCTTGCCAGTATCCGTAAGGCCGCTCGACAGTCGGTCGATCCACAGTCGGCCGTCGGGATTGAGCATCACCTCGACGATTGCCGGATCTTCCAAGAACCATGCGATGGCGGGCCCCAACGCGGTACGCAGCATACGCGCTCCGCGCAAGTTCGCTTCTGAATCAAAAGAATGGATCGCCACGATTTGCCCCAAGCTGCTGAGGCCGCTTCGGCGCCCTCATCTGAAGGCAAATAAAAGATAGGTCGTGTCTTACCGCAACAAAGGGAATATGCCGTTCGAAGTCTAGCGTAGAAAAAGGAACATTTGAAAAGAGCGCCGGCTTGACGCGCCGACCCCTCGACGGCGAGGCGAGAAATCGAACCACTGTCGCTGCCGCGCGTAGGCACGATTGAGCTCCCGCTTTTGGAGGACGCTCAAACCCGGGATAATGAACCACATCAGCCGGCGGGCTGCCGCAGGTACCAATGCCGACGCTGGTCTGGTGCACCACCGTGAGCGTAATGACCCTGCACCATTCCCCCTGGAATCAGGCCGGCCCTGTACTGCACGACGATTGCCCCCCAGAATGCAGATATTCAAAGAGTGATTTCTAGTCCGCAATGGCCGAGCTGAGATCGCAGGTCTACTTGAGCTGCGCGTGTAGCGAGACATGGTCGAGTTCGCCTTCCCACCACGACACAAACACCGCGGCAATACCGTTTCCGATAATGTTGGTAAGCGCGCGCACCTCGCTCATGAACTTGTCGATCGAGAATACGATCGCAATGCCCGGGACGAGGTCAGGACTGACCACGGTCAATGTTGCGGCCAGTGTGACGAACCCGGCACCGGTAACACCACTTGCGCCCTTCGAGGTGAGCATCGCCACAACCAGTATCGTGAGCTGCTGGCCGAAGTCGAGATCGACCCCGAGCGCCTGCGCGATGAACAAGGTCGCCAACGTCATGTAAATGTTCGTCCCATCCAAATTGAAAGAGTATCCTGTCGGCACCACCAGGCCAACGACCGGCTTGGAACAGCCCAGCCGTTCGAGTTTTTCCATCAACTGCGGCAGCGCGCTTTCGGACGACGACGTTCCGAGGACGATCAGCAGCTCATCCTTGATGTAAACGATGAACTTTAGAATAGAAAAACCGACCAAGTGCGCAACCAGACCAAGCACAATGATCACGAAGAGCCCGGCTGTCACGTAGAACAGCGCAACCAAGCCGATGAGTTTACCGAGCGCGGACGGTCCGAATTCGCCGATAGTGTAGGCCATGGCGCCGAACGCCCCGATTGGCGCTGCCTTCATCACGATCCTAATGACACCAAACACCGCGTGTGCAGCATCGTCGACCAGACTGCGCATCCGCTCACCCCGCTCGCCAAGCGCCATCAGCGAGAACCCGAATAGGATGGCAAACAGCAGCACCTGTAGCACGTCGCCTCGGGCCAGAGCGCCAACTACGCTATCCGGAATAATATTAAGGAGGAAATCGACCGCCTTCTGCCCTTCCGCTCTTTTGACGTAGTTGGCTACCGCCGCGGCATCAGCCCTGGGAGCCAGCCCATGGCCGGCCTGAACGAGATTGCCCATCACGAGACCCAGGATCAGCGCGAAGGTTGAAACGATCTCGAAGTAAAGCAGCGCCTTGACGCCGACTCGGCCGACCTTTCGTGCATCCTGAACATGCGCAATTCCGGACACAACAGTGCAGAAGATGATCGGCGCGATCACCATTTTGATCAGCTTGATGAATCCGTCACCAAGCGCTTTGACCCAGCTGTTCGTCCCCACAGCAGGCCACAACCAACCAACGAGAACGCCAATCAGGATCGCGATGAGTACCTGGACATAAAGAACATTGTACCAGGGGCCGGATGGCTGGAACAGGGCGGCGGCTTTGACAGAGCGGCGCTGGCGGTGATTGTGCATCACGCTCGCCCCGGCGCCGTGGTACCAAAGAGGGGTGACAATGAAGGCACGGCTTGGCTCAGTGTTACCTTAGCGCGGCGCGCACAGGGCACTGACCGCTTTAAACGACCCCGTCCGTTGCCAGGGTTTGCCGCCTCTCCCGAATGGGCTCGTGGCCAACGCGAAACGAAGTTCTGAATCCCTTCTGAAACCAGCCATAAAAACTTGAGAAAGCTTCCTTGAGAGTTGGAATGCATCAACGTCACCACCCATTTCAATCTTTTTTGGTTGTTCGAAGATGCCACCAGCATCTTATAAGACGCCACCTTTAGCAGCCCGCGACCACTCTTCACCTGGACAGGCATTCTCGCCGCTATCGCACCGGATCGCGACGTACGTTGAAGAAACATTCATCGTAGAGAAGTTGTGGTGGTGCGGCTCGCCTGCGTTCACCCCTCACTCATCCTATCCTCGCCTCAGGTGAATGCCCCGACATCCCCAAAGGCATCGACGTCGATCGCAAAACCACAAGGGCCGAGAAGACATGGCCAGCAGCATTGCTCACGCTGCCTCCCTTGGCGATCCCGGTTGCGGCTTTTCGGGAGCTGTGTTTTGCGGTGTCGAACCACACTCCTCGTAACAGAGCTTCTCACTCCTGTAGCTCGCCAAGGCCTGGAGTGAGCACTGCACGAGATCCCGTTTCGCTACATCCGAGGCAGGCGCTGCATCCAGCCATTTCAGCGCCACCTCGACCAATTCGATCGCGCGATCCCTGTTACCGGTCTCGTAATAGTACCGAGCGACCGCCCCGTACGAGAGAAACTTCGCGCCCTCGCTGCCTTGGGGCGGATTCGCCGCCAGGATGTGTTCGGAGAGGTCCTTGCCCATGGCAAAGCGCTCGGCATGTGGAAAACCGGAGTAGTCTTTCGCGGGGTCGAAGAGCTGGCGGATGGCCACGCTCATCCAAACCACGGATTTCTTGTCGATCGCATCGCGAACCAATTGGCGCAATACCGCCAGGCCGGCCCGCATGTCGCGTATTTTGTGAAGCAACAATTCCGCATGAAGCCCACGAAAGGTGACCTCGTCCGGCATCGCAGCGAGTGCCTCCTCAACCCCTGAAAGGGCTGCCGCCCAATCCTTACTGTTCATGGCGGCTTCAAGTCTGGCAAAGATCGGCTCCACCAGCGCTCGCTTCTGCGATAGTTCGCGCTTTCTGCGTCGACCCTTGGTTATCCTCTCCGCATCCAGGGCTTGGGCTTCGTCGCTCACTGCCCAGGAGCCGTCAAGAACTTTGGGCAACGCGTTATCGAATTGCGTCGGATGGCCGATAAAGGCGAAGCGGCCGTCACGATCGATCACGAATGACGAGGGAATCCCGACAGAAAAGCTGGGATCCATCCAAAGCTTGTTCATTTCGCCGGCGTAGTCGAATGCGATCGCGAAGTTCAGATTTGGCAAGCTCTTCGTCAACCAAGCGTCCAAGCTGGCTCGCGCTTCATCTGCCGTCGAAGCTTGTTCGTGAGCCGCGATGCCCACCACCTCAACTCCGCTGCTCCTGTATTTGCTTTGCAGGATCACCAAATTCTGCATCGAGGCGATACATGGTCCGCACCACGTCGCCCAAAACTCGATAATGTATACTTTCCCAGGTTCGAACGTTGTAACGGGCTGGCCACGTAGCCAGTCCTCAACTTTGATGGAGGGAGCCGGCGAACCGACTCTCAGCACATTCTCCGCACCGACTTGCCTTGCGCTCTCAGTCACACTGGTCATTGCTCAAATTCGCTTTACCTGGCTCTGCGGAAAACAACAGCAAGTCGCATGCCAGCCAGCGCTCATTGATATTACGCATTTTTCGTATCTTTCCTGTCGACCTTGTGACGCATGTCGCATATCCGACCAGCTGTTTGGAGCTTCTCAGGCAATCAGTCGGCCGGACGTTCTTGACGCGCCTGTAGACCGGCGAGGCGGGTCAGGCAGAGGGCCGACTTCACCACTCCACATCTTGATCGGTTTTCAGGATAACCATTTCGGCGATCGGGATAATGACGTGAACTGACCTGCTTTGGCCCGTCGACTTGCGCTTGAGGGCGATCTCAGATTTCCAAATCAACTCTTTGAGCCGAGGGGCGATGAACCAGACCAGGGCGACCAGCTGCAGCACAACATTGATACTGAACGCCGTCTGATACGCGATTGAGGGGTAGTGTCCGTCCTTTGCCGGCCATTGCGCGAGAATTAACCCCGTCCCGTACTGGACGAGGAAAGCCCACCCGAAATGCAGAACGTTGAGCACGCCGTTCGCGCGCGCGATCAGTTGGGCCGGAAAGTAATCTCCGATGATCGCGTAGCTGAGCACGATTGCTGATCCGACCACCGCCACAATGATCCACGACGGTAGCGACGGAAATGGCGGATGCAATATCAGCGCGAGTTCGGCTGCAATGAACACAGCAGCTATGATTGCGAGCAACGTTTCAATGTTCTTGCCATGCCGACGCAGCGAATCGGCGACCACGCCGAGCAGCAATGCGCCAATGCTTAGGGCTATCGCCATGACGAGCAATTGTGTGACAAGGCTTGTTCGATCCAACCCTTCCACATCGTTCAGCCAGGACGCTGCCCACAAGGACTGCAGGGCCCACGCGGACCCAATACATGTTGAAGAAATCGGCGCAATTCTCCAGAACCGCCCATCCGTATAGACGGTCTTCAGGCTGACCGTTCCTGGAGGGCTCTTCGCAGTTGCCTCATGCTCTGGAACCAAAAAATAGATCGAAGCGGCCGCGGAGGCACTGGATGCGGCAAGCAGCTCAAATAGACCGCGCCAGCCTATCCAATTAAGCAATGCCTCGGCTGGTGCGGTTGCCGTTACCGCGCCCAGTGCACCCAGCATGATCATACAGCCGTTGATGAGCGCCACGCGCTCTCTCGGAAACCAGAGCACGACTGTTTTCAGGCCAGACATGAGGGAAGCTGCGGTGCCAAATGCTATCATCGCGCGAGCAACCAGAAGCGACAGAAATCCACTCGATAATCCGAAAAGCGCAGCGCCTGCTGCAGCCAGCAGCAAGAGCGCACCCTGGACTCGGCGCGGACCGAAGCGATCCAAGAGCATGCCCATCGGAATCTGGCTGCCGGTAACGACCAGAAAGTAGATCGAGCCCAACAGCCCCAAATCGGCCGTACCAAGCTCCAATTCAGACGCGAGGCGGCCACAAATTAGCGTGTTGATCATCCGAAACAGGTAGGAAAGATAATATCCCGCGGCAAAGGGAAGGAACACGCAAGAGATGATCCGCCAGCTCCAACCCCGGTTGACCGGCTTCTCGCCTGATATCAGCCCAGCGGCATCGCTGCGCGTGTTGCTCGGAACGCGGCCACTGGCTTTAACACAAGGCGTTGGCAGCTGTCGAAAGTTGATATTGCTGCCGCCCTCCTCGGCGACAGCACACGCCTCTGAGTTTTCACCTACGACGGCCACACAGTGGGGTTCTTCTTCAGCTGGCGCTCGTCGAACGGCGCGTGACGCTCCGCCTCCCATTTCAGACCCGGATCGGCTGGAATTTCCCGAGCGATCAATTGCCTCCTGCAGCAAGGGGCGGCCAAACCGTACGCGACGATCGACCTGCTCGGCAAACGCCTTGAAGCGCTCGAGCCCGAGTACGCACGCCTCGTCCTGCTTGGATGGCGGCATCGGCGGCGTCAGCGTGAGGTGGTATCGCACATGGAGAGCCACTATTTCCGCGATCATCGCGATGTCCGTCCGCAGACTGAGCACCTGCTCATTCGTTCGCTCGATCGCCTCGAAAACAAGGCCCTCTATAGGCGGCGCCGGATCCAGGAAGCGCTCAAGAGCCGCCTCGATGGCGACGCTCTTGCCCATACCAGCGCGCTCAGTCGCGGCTTGGAGTCGCTGAAAAATGCACTCAGAAAGTTGAATCGGTATCTTTCTGGTCTGCTGAGCATCGCTTGGACTCGGCTGCGCGTCTACCTCAGCTTCATTCCGACTTGAGGTCGGTTCTCCCCGGCGCTCGCCGCTAATCTGCATACTCCAGCTTCCTTCTCTCTGCGACTGCACACCGCCCGCGCTTGCACGCGCGTGGTTTGTATGTTCGGTCGAACGGATGAATCGCGCTGCGATGACGCACGACAAAAGCGTCGAGACCGCATGCCGCTTCAACCGCGGGGACATTCTGGTCGCAGTCTGGCGTACCGAAAGAAAGAAACGGCGGACTCTCAAAGACCAGCGCCAGACGTCTCGTAGCCTCTTGTCCCTCTAGACTGTCAGGTCGCCGACAGACGAGCGATTTCGCGGACGGTGCGTGCACCCTTACTTGAAATCGAAAAAGTCACCGATCCAAAAAAGAGGCGCAGGCGCAATCTAGACATCGCCCTCGCGCCCCCGACGTCGCGAACGACCCCCGCGGACGCACCGGCGTTGTTCCCTATGGGGTGAGGCGCCTCATAAGAAGCGCACCAGCTCATGCGCGCGACCACAATACACCTGCGCCTCACCGATTTCCGGCATGCATCACCAGCGTGCGATAGGACTTACAACCGTTCGCGTGCCGCGCGTCCAGCCCAGCTCACGGCCGTTGAAACGTATCTGCTGGCCCGGTGCGACCACTCACTTCTCGGGGCCTTAGGGGAATGGTCGGCCGCACTGGCAGGCGGCTAAATCGCGTAGCGGGTCCCCCTCGCTACGGCAGACGTAGCGCTCGTTGTGCCCGTCCTCGCCAGCCAGGAGATCCATCGCTCCCTCCGCACGCCGGGCGTTGCTTCCGCATCTGATGGAGGACTGCCATGTGAATTGTCCCTGCCGACAGCGAGCTTACTCGCGCCAGATCGGCTGTTACAGCACGTCGCAGCACATTCCGCGCAAGGCCACTGCTCGCCCGCCTTGACGTCGGAGCGGCCGATGTACTTAAGTGCATCCTGGTAGCGTTGAGTTGGGGCACACCATGGATGTTGAGTTCTACAGCTTTGCATAGCGGGCGCGCGATCTGGCCGGTAAGGCCGACCCGTTCACGCGAAAGCGGCTTCTGGTGCTGCCCGCGAAATACGATGCCAAGCTCGGCAAGCCTTCGTCGGCCAGCCGCAATCTTCAACGCACGCTACCGCTGCCCCGCACCGTGCCAGCCGTGAGCGCCATCTCCGATGCCGGCGAGGCTTGACGAAGACCGCCGGCAGCGGCAGCAAACATCACCGCTCCAGGGCGCTGGATTTTCCAGGGACGGTACACGAACTACATCGGGAAAGGATGCGCACCCAAGCCGGAGTGAGCCCCCGGATCTCACCAGTCGACCGCCCTCACCGCACTTCGGAAGCACTGCGGCCGCCGAGCAGCTTGCCGGTGTAGGCATTCACGAAATGGACCGAGGAGCATGCCAGACAAACGACCGGCAGATGAGTGTCGGGACCGATCTGCTCCAGTGCCGTCAGCAGGTGCTGCACGTTCATGCCCGGCGTGGGCACCTGAAAAGTACTCTTTGCTCCATCCGGCCAGCATAGGGCTGGATACTGCGCCCTGAAACTGCGGTTGTTTACTGAGAGCGTGCCGGCGCCTCCTGGAGCACCGTGCGGCGGCAGTTATGAATCTTCATCGCGTCTGGAGGCTGGGTCGAGGACACCATTTTGCGTATTCTTTGGCCCAGCGCTCAAGCCGCGCGGCTGGCTCCGCATCGTTGAGCGCAAGAGTGGGCACCTTCTCGGCAAGTAATCTGGTTTTATCGTCCTCCATGGAATTCCTACCCCGAATGGGGCTCGTGTTGCGCAGAATGCTGGATGCCCTTGCATACAACTCACCGTCGCTTGACTCCGCGTTCACCTTCGCCAGCTTCCCCGGCGAGGATTGCCTGGACCTGATCTCCCCCGCCGTTGGACGCCACTCGGAAAGACCTGCCGTGACGAGCGTCTCGAGCTGACGATGTGGCCTTTGCGATATGAGCGGATCCTCATTGAGGCAACATCCAGATCTCGAGGCGGGGCGCTGCAAGGATGGGCGATGCGGCGGTCAGCGTAACAGTTCGAACACCTGAAGCGTACTTGCCGCTGCAGTGACGAGGTGCGCTGTAGGCTGAAGGCCTCGGCGAGGCTCCGCAGCTGGGCATTTCTCCAATAGAGAATCGGTCTGGATCATGCGAGCGGCCCGCATGGCCCTGCTGCAAACTAGTTCCTTCTACCTGTATCTCCGGCCGTTCGGGTCGAAGCGGGATGCACCAATCTCCTCCGGCCCTGGCGGGCAGGACCATTAACTCTCAAGCGGCGTCAGAGCGCGGGCCTCGCGGTGAAGGCCGGGAGTCGCCACGCTCCTGGGGGGAATAATCCGTTCATGGACGTGCGGAGAAGGTGTCCGGTCAATCAGGAGGCTGATCAGTTCAGGGCGACTGTAGTGACCGCTTGCGTCCATCACTCTCTTGCGCCCGTCGATTTCGATGAAGTCGAGATCTGCAATCACATCTCCTTCACCTTCCTTCAGGGGCTCGCCTATCAATTGACCATCGGGGGCAACGATAGCGGTGAAGCAACCGCCCGAAATCGGTGCGATAGCAGCGCCCGTGTCGTTGGCAATTTGGGCTTGTTGGTCGGCGTTGAGCCATGCGGTTGCGCTGACGACGAAGCAGGCCGACTCAAGGGCATGCTGTCGGGTGCTCACTTCCGTTTGCTGGGAGAAGAGGGGGCCGAAGATCGAACCGGGGTACATCGCGGAGTGGATCTGCTCGCCATCGGCAATTAAGGCGTATCTGGCCAGCGGGAGATAATGTTCCCAGCACGCAAGCTGGCCGATCCGGCCAACCGCGCTGTCTACGGCGCGAAGGCCGGCACCGTCGCCCTGGCCCCACACCATCCGCTCATGATAGGTAGGGGTGATCTTGCGGCGACGCTGGATCAGCGTGCCGTCCGCATCGAACAGGAGTTGAGTGTTGTAGATTGATCCTCCGTCCCGCTCGTTGGCGCCGACTGAAACGACCATTTGGGCGTCCTTGGCGGCATCGCCGATCGCATGCGTCTCCGCAGAGGGTACCGTAAGGGATTGCTCAAGCAGCCTCTGATGCTCATTGGCAAGCGTGAAGGGCGGCTGGACGAACGAGAAATACGGGTAGTAGGGAATGATGGTCTCGGGGAACGTGGCGAAACGCACCCCCTTCTTGCCCAATTCGCGAATCTTTTTGGTGATCTTCTCGACTGTCCCCTCTCGGCTGTACAACACGGGGCTGATCTGTACGGCGGCTGCCTTGACGATGTTTCTCATTCTCTTCTTCTCATTGTGAGTATTCGAGCGCTGCACTGGACTGGTGTAGAGGACGACAGATGACTGTCACGGGAGGCTCTTCGAGCACAGCGGCAAGGCTTGTCGGATTCAGGGCTGTGTGCGTCTGCCATCGACAGGCGCGTCGATGCCGGTGATGTAGGATGCGTCGCAGAAAGCGAGGAAGCTCACGCGCCGCGATCTTCCGTGGCTTGCCGAAGTGTTTCGCGGCTATCTGCTCGAGCAGGACCGATCCGCGGTCTTGCACGCTGACCTCGGAAATGCCGATTTTCCTAAACAGCGGGGTTTCAATGACGCCCGAGCTCTCGGCGTTTACGTGAACGCTTCGGCGGATCAGTTGGTCGCCAAGCGCTCGCGTCAAGTTGCACAGTGCGGCCTTGGATGCGGATACGGCCGATGTTCCCGCGATTCCGACCTGATCGGACAAAGAAGCCGTGAAGCCGATCGCGTTTAGATTGCGCGCGCGAGGCAACGCGTTGTGGACGTTGAAATAGGGTCTAGGGAAATTGACGCTTAAGACGTCAAAGCTCTGCTGCGTTGTTTCCGCGAGCGAGCCGGGTTTCGCGATTTCGGCATTGGCATCGAAATGGGCTATAATAGTTTCGCGCATTCCTTGGAAGCGGGATAGCCAGCGCGAAAAGCGGCAATAGCCAAGCCTCGCTGTCCAGATAGCTGCGCAATGCCCTGCAGGACTGTGGCTCATGACGCGTTTTCCGCATCGCTTGGGTTATGCGTTGAGGGATAAGACTTTCTACCTACTGTGTCGGTAGTCGCGTCGGCTACTGCCGTAGTCGAATCATGCGCCATCATGTAGTACGTGGCGAAGTGGCCGCTCTTGCTGGCGATCTTACCATTCTTGCGAGTGACGTTGCCTTTCTCACGTTTGGTAATCAGCTTCATCTTGCACCGCTTGGCGATCAGGGGCATCGGGACAAGCTTCCATCCCGTGGCCTTGCGCAACTCTGCTTGTGTAACGCCGCCTTGTCGTGAGGCGAGAGAGCGGATCAGATTGGATTTGGTGTGAGGATGCTTGGCCATCGTCGCCATCCGGGGGAATTGGGCCTCATTCAAACGGCTCCAAGCCAATGGGCTTCTCGTGGCGCAGCTGTCCCTTCCATCGAAAGGGGGACGATTTAGTTCCGTTCCTTTGGAATTGTGGAAACATATTGCAGACGATCTCAGGCGTTGCCCGATCGCAATCTGACGTAAACGATACCGTCGCACCAGCTTGCTGAAGTGTGGGGCAGTGCAAGTTCTCGCATTTTTCGACAGGATGTTCGCATAGTAAGACCTTACAACGTGGATTGCTAACACAGAGGACCTGCGATGCAATTCGCTAAAACTGGTAGGCCAACTATTCAGAAGACCTTCCGAAACTCTGGAAGGCTTCCGCTTGTCAAGCAAGCAGCGTTACTCCAGTGAGCGGCAGCTCGATGGAGACCGGGCAAGTCTCAACTCGCTTCAGATTTCAGCATTCATGTCATGCGGCCTGCTACCTTCAGATATCTGCCGTCGGGACCGATCTAACGCGCTCGCTCCGTTCGATTTGGCTCTATCGTTGTTTGCGGCCGAAATGTACTCGGCGCGAGCACCCTCGCAAATTCCCTTGTAGTCCTGCATCGCCCGCCCGCTTACTCTGGAATTGCGGGGTTCGAATCGAAGCTCACCTCTTTCAGAACGGTTGATCCGCTGGAAAGCCTTCGGCCAAGCGCTTCAACGAATCGATCATAACGTTCGGCGCCTTTGGCGCGAGCGGCTGGACTGGATTGTTCTGGTAATGCCGGCACCGATGTCAACCAGAAGCGAATGAACAGGGCGAGCGTCTCGAGCGTGATGTTGCCATTGCGTTCGAGACGCTCGAGCAGCCGTGCGGTCCGATCCAGCCGCTTGGCAATAGCCGCCTCGCGTCGGTCGGAATCGTCAGGCGAAAGAAATGACGTGATCGCGGCCTCTGCGACCAGCGACTTGGGTTGGCCACGACGCTCCGCGAAGACATCAAGGGTTCTGAATGTCTCCGGATCAAGGTAGACACTGAGCTGAATCTTTTTCACCGATTTGCCCACTCAGAGGTCCATGCCATCGTCAGGGTCGAGGCTGGTCGCGCGCGCTAATCCCTGCATTGCGCGGCTAAGCGCTTGTGCCTGGACAGCATCTGCGTCGGGCTCATCGGGACCAGCATCGAACTCATGTTCCGCGAGCGGTGCCTTGATTTCGATCTCCTCGTGCTGCGGCAATTCTGGCTCGCGCCGCAGCCCTCCATTCGGATCGCCACGCTTTTGCTGCCGAGGCGCAAGCAGTTCGGTCGAGGGCGCAGGGGTTGGGTGCCCTGACCAGTCTTCATTTGGGCGCGAGGACAAGAGAATTGTTCCTGTTTCAGCGGGCTTGACGATTCGCTTCTGAAATTGCGGGTCCTCATAGTAACGAACCTTAGTGGCACGCAGCGGATGGAGGCCCGACACCATCACAATCGCCTCTTTCGATGAGAGCTGCATGACTTCGCCGGGCGTCAGGAGCGGACGGGACGTCTCTTGGCGGCTCACCATCAAGTGTCCAAGCCAAGGGCTTAAGCGATGCCCGGCATAGTTTTTCATGGCGCGCAGTTCGGTTGCGGTCCCCAGAGCATCCGAGACGCGCTTAGCGGTGCGCTCGTCATTTGTGGAGAAGGCGATCCGGATGTGACAATTGTCGAGAATCGCGTGGTTCGGCCCATAGGCACGTTCTAATTGATTCAAGCTCTGAGTGATCAGGAAACTGCGAATGCCATAGCCCGCCATGAAGGCAAGCTGGCTCTCGAAAAAATCGAGGCGGCCAAGGGCTGCAAACTCATCGAGCATCAGTAGGAGCTTTTGACGGCGCCGGTCGGGATCCAGGCTCTCGGTCAGGCGCCGTCCGATCTGGTTGAGGATGAGCCGCATCAGGGGTTTGGTGCGGACGATGTCGGATGGCGGCACGACGAGATAGAGTGAAACGGGCTTCTGTCTGTCGACGAGATCGCGAATGCGCCAATCGCTCCGCGCGGTGACCTTAGCGACGACCGGATCGCGATAAAGGCCCAAGAAGCTCATGGTGGTCGACAGCACGCCCGACCGCTCGTTTTCGCTCTTGTTGAGCAGCTCTCGCGCAGCTGAAGCGACGACGGGATGAACGTGATCACCAAGATGGGGAGTCGCAAGCATCGCATTCAGCGTGGCCACGATCGGGCGGCACGGGTCCGAAAGAAATCTGGCAACCCCGGCAAGTGTCTTGTCAGCTTCAGCGTAGAGGACATGCAGGATAGCGCCGACGAGCAGAGAATGGCTGGTTTTTTCCCAATGATTGCGCCGCTCGAGCGCCCCTTCGGGATCGACTAGGATATCCGCGACATTTTGCGCGTCTCGTACTTCGCAATCACCACGGCGAATCTCAAGAAGGGGATTGTAGGCCGCGCTTGCTGCGTTGGTCGGGTCGAACAAGAGTACATCTCCAAGGTGCGCGCGCCACCCCGAGGTCAACTGGAAATTCTCGCCCTTGATATCGTGGACGATCACCGAACGCGGCCAGGTCAAAAGAGTCGGAACGACAAGGCCGACTCCCTTGCCCGAACGGGTAGGCGCAAAGCAGAGCACGTGCTCAGGCCCATCATGGCGAAGATATCGACCATCGAAACGCCCGAGCACAAGGCCATCGTTGCCTAGCAACCCCGCCCGTTTGACTTCGCGCGTATCGGCCCAACGCGCTGATCCGTAAGTCGTGACATCGCGAGCCTCATGCGCGCGCAAGACCGAAAGCATCATTGCTGCGGCGACTGCCGCGATCCCACCGCTCCCGGCAATGGCGCCCCCCTGGAGGAATATCGTGGGCGCGTAAGCGTCGAATTCAAACCACCAGATGAAGAAGGCAAACGGCTGGTAGACGGACCAGGTGCCTAATCTGAACCAGGCCGGTCCAAGCTGCGGCTGGAACGCAAGCTGACAAGCAGTCCATTCGGTCGCGGCCCACACGAAGGTGAACGCGATTAGGCAAACCAGGATCAGCTGATGCCAGATGATTTTTGTCGCAGACATGGCCTGCCGATATCGACACAATCGACCTGTTGGCTACAATCAGAGGCTTATGCTTCTCGTAGTCGCGCGCGCCCTGGCGAAGGGATCGGCGGGTCAGATTGGCAAGCCGCGTTTGGGCCCAAAAAGATCCCTCGCGTGGAACAGGCCGCCTCAAAGCACCGTCCCAAGCAGCTTCGCGTGATAGGCGCTTGGATGATGAGACAATCAACTCGTACCGTGCTGCCGCTCGAGGCGAACCGGCCGGCCTTCGCGAAGCGAGGCTCCGGGTTATAGATGTCCGGAAGGCTAGCTCGCGTCTGGCCTAAGCTCTCCGTAAGTGCGCGCGATCAAGAGAGGTGCGGCGTGCCACAACGCGTTATCGACGAGGTGAGCGTTCCCGGATTAAATCGGCGGGAGGCGGGGGTCCTGGAGTACAAGAATCATGCGGGGAGCGTCCCCGGCAGGAGCTTATTTCCGATGGGACGACACTGCCGGGCCGACGGTCATCTAGATACTCCCGCACATCGTGTCGAGCGAGTCCTCCTCCAGCCGGTCGACTGTTGATGCCTTGGCCAGCCAGATGCTCGGATGTTGTACGTCAGCTGTTGCGGTCTCTCTGGGAGCCGGGACAGGCGAACTGGCGTTTGCCAAATCTTCATTGCGCGAATCGGGTTGCCCTTCGGCTATCCGCTGTCAAAGCCAGCTTGCGGGCTCGGAGCTCTCCGATTGCTCGCCGGCCTGCCTACGCGGATAACCTCGCGCGAATGCCTCCGGATCAAAATCGAGCAGGTTGAAATCGCTATTCGCCCGCTCGATGACACGCCCACAACTGAGTCCAGCAAACTGGACTCTGGTGGTCGGTGGGCGAAGCGCCGGAGTCTTCTGCAGAGCATCTGGCCATCGGCATCCGAGACCAGCACGCAAGGAAGTATCGTCACCGCCATCATGCCACAGCCAGACACCTTCCGATCACTTAAAGATCGAAGGCCCCATGCCGTTTCCGCTACACGGGATGGCCATCTAGATTCGAAGGGTTCTGCTGTGCGATTTAGCCGTTGAGAGTCTCAGCGACCTAAGGGTGAACGGCGCATTTTTCCACACAGCTGGGTCCAGTCGATGATCGAGCGCCACCAAGGTCGAGCGAACCCGGAGGCGATGAAGAGATAGTTCCAGAACGGTGGACCCTCCATTCGCTATTCGCTGCTCACTATCGCTCCTCTCCCATTTTTCCGCCTTGACAGTCGACGCGAGGCAACCAAGTCTTTCCTGCCCTGCAATTGGGCGCAGTGCAGCGCCATCGCCTCAGGTCAAAGCGATAGGCCGCGCTTGCGACCGAAGTCCCAGTCGACGCTGCCTGGACCGGCGATGCCGCTGACCTGTTTTCCCAACTCCCGCTCGAGCGAAGGCGACCAGGGCACAAGCTGAAACCCGAGGCCGTTGTCGATCATCGCGAAGCGCCCCGAGGCCAGTGACAGGCGTCGACGATAAACCCCCGAAATCTGCTCACCTACATCAGATGACGAGTGCGGAAGCCCCGTTTCCTTCATGAGACGTCGTGTGACGACGTCGAGTTCGCGATCGCGGAGGGTTTCGATCAGGTTGCGGCTTAGCCGGACCTTGTTACCATCGCGCTGGGCGAGCCCTTGGTCGGCCAAAACATCGATGCGCCGTTCAAGTGCTGCACGAACCTCCGCGCCAAACGCATTGCGCGAGAGCTCGGCAGGATTTCGCGCAACGAGCTGCCGGTCTAGCCACGTTGCACCATCCGCCGCGACCTGCTGGTCCAGGACGAGCTCCGAGCGAACCGCGAGCGCAATCCGTGTGCGACCACGGGCGTCCGCAAACCGGCGCAGTTCCACAATCCCACCGATCGGCCCATCGCCGGCCGCCTCAACGTCAGGAAGCTTCACGTGATGCACGCGCCCGTCAATCCCATCGACGATTGCAAAAGCTGTGCCCTTCAGCTCGTCATCAAGCCCGCGCGCGATGAGACGGCCAACGATCGGTTCGCCTTGAGTTTCGCCCTCCAGTGCCCAGGATGCGGGGGTGCGGCTGGCGCCGTCTCGCGTGAGGGTTTTGTGCAGCCGCTTGATGATGTCATCGCGCTCACCCAGCGCGCGCAACCTCGCCTCCGCATCGGCGGCCAGAACCCAGACCGCGGGGCCGGCAGGTTCCGCCAAGCCGAGCCGCTCGAGCGTCCGCATCCGCCCGATGCGAATTTCCCGCAATGGATCGCGCTCGGCATCCCGCTCGAACCTAAAATCGATAACGCCGTCCGCCATCCCCGCTTCCCGGGCAAGCGTCCGATCGAGCCTGGTCCAGCGTTCGGCTGTCGTGTCCGCCTCAAGGCTCTGGCGGATCTCGAGCTCCGAACGAGGGCCAAGTTCGCGCGTGACAAGGTCGCTGGCGCGGGCGCGTAAGCCCATAGCGATATAATCGCGGCTGATGACGAGGTCGGCACCGTCATCGGTACGGCCCCGCACGAGGATGTGAATGTGCGGATGCTCGGTATTCCAATGGTCGACCGCGACCCAGTCAAGCCGTGTGCCAAGGTCGCGCGAGGCTTGGTCCATCAGCTCCCGAGTGAAGCTACGCAGGCTGGCAAGTTCACCAGCGTCATCAGGCGAGACGATGAACCTAAAATGATGGCGGTCACCCTCGCAACGCGTGACGAACGCGCGACCGTCCGCAACATCCCCCGCAGCGTCGAATAGTTTGCCGGGAGCGCCGTCGCGAGTGACTCCGTCGCGCTGCAGGTAACCGATATGGCCGCGCAACGCGCCCGGCGAACGCATCCGCCGTACCACCCGCGCCTTGACCATAGCGCCGCGGCCGCGGGCGTTGAGGAGCCGTGAAGCAGCGATGCTCGCGGCGCGGCCGCGTCCAAACTTACGGCCGTGGCCATCCTTGCCTTGCGAGAGGCCCCCGGCCTTCTGAGCGGCTGTGAGTACCTGCGCCAGAAACGGCTTTGTCCGGGGCGCGCGCGTGGAACGGATACGGCCGGGACGGATCCGAAGATCATCGTCGCGCGTCATTCCGGCCGCCGCAAGGCATCGAAAACCGTGTAAGAACAGCGCCTTGGGGAAAGCTGAACTTTGCTCCTAGTCGCCGCAATGTTTAGTGGATCATTGAAATCCGTACACTTTCTCGCACAACCGACCGGCCGCACCTTGCGGCTTTTATCCTGCCCTCGGCGGTCGGCTCCCCCCGCTCTCTGCCGGCCATTCTCAAACATGCGAGAACCTTCGAGGCCTTGCGACCAAATCCGATTGCTATCATGGAGACTGCACCTTGATTGATCGATGCCAAAACAGCCCCCTCGCGCGAGGTACAAGTGCACGGGCAACAGCTTTAGGCGCTGCCTTCGACGGATTCATTGTGCGCACTCCTGATGCAAAGTTGTCGGCAGCGGACGAGCTGCCAGATCGCTCAACAAAAACTGGAGCTTGCTGCCACAGGACGACGCGTCTGGCGGCCGAACCACGGCTGTTGCGTTGCTCAACTCCGATCAATGCTGCGAGTCTGGCTACATATGTTTGCGTTTCTTCTGGAAGCGATCGACCTGTCGTCAAATGCTCGTCATACCGCTTCGGTCCCGCATTGTAGGCTGCAAGAAACCCTCCCGATCCGAACCGGTCGAGCATCTCGCGAATGTACGCTGCCCCAGCTATAATATTGTCGTGCGGATCAAACGGATCGATACCGAGATCGTGACGAGCGCTCAGTTCGACCCAGGTCGCGGGCATGATTTGCATCAGCCCGAGCGCTCCTCGAGGCGATATTGCGTGCGCATTACCGCCACTTTCGACCTGCATCACGGCATCGATCCAACGCTCCGGGATCGCGAACCGGTGGGAGGCTTCGGTCACGAACGCGGCGTATGCAATGCTACGAGGCAGGGTTATGGAGTGCGCAGCTGGTGCCCGCGATGCGACCTCCGCTCTGGCGCTCGAGGTCGGTCCGAACGTCAGCAGAACTTCCAAAAAGCAAGCAGTGGCCCCACATCGCATTGTGCGGACTGCCGCCAAGTATAAAGTTTCTCCCAGCCGGCCTTGAGGCCGCCTGATCCTGGGGCAATTCGCGCCGATTCTCAAGAAGCTGGCCGAGACGGAGCAACGATGTTGCGAACGGCCGTATGGAGAAATGACAAGCCAACAGGGGAGAGCCGGCATTGTCACTTCTCTCTGGTCCACACCGGGAGCGCTCGCCCAATGACGGCCGATCTCGGCAGGGGTCCGAAATATCGGCCGTCTAGTGAGTCCGCCGACTGCCAGTTCATGAGAAACACTTCGCCCTCAGCAATGACCCGGCAACCCTGCCAGACCGGCAACGGACGGCCGCGACGATCGCGCTCGCTTGCCTCACCCACGTGTATGCTGTCGACGATGATTGCGAGGCCCGTTCTGCAGACGGTTTGGCCGGGCAACGCCAGCACACGCTTGAGCATTGGAAGGCCGCTTGGCAAATAGCCGTTGAGATCGAGAAAAGTCGCGAGCGGGTCTGGAGTTCGAACCGCCACGAGCTCAGTAACGTGCAATGGTCCGGCCTCTTGCAGGCGATAGACTCCGATCGGCACGCTGTCCGAGGCATTCCAGATGTACAATGGTGAGGTGTTGTTGACTGGCCAGAGCGCGAGCATTGTGGCCCCACACATCGCAAGAATGTTCCCCAACCGTCCCATCAGAGTGCCAACCTACGCCGATGGAGCCACGCTTGGTGGCGTGCACGGGTATAAGCTCGTGGCTTTTCGTTGACAGAAAGTCGGTTGTGGGCGTGATGCCAATACTCGGGGGCCGCATCGGCAGGATCGATGCCCAGTGACTCTACGGAGCCGATCAACTGGAGAACGCGTTCGACCTTTGGCCAACCAGCTAATCGCAGCAGGCTTTCGCCGCCGGGACTGACCCAAGGCACGGTTGAGTATCGCTGGCCTGGCGCGACCGCGCGTAAAATGTCGATCCGAGACAGGACGGTTCCGAAGTCGTTGGACGTCCAGCGCACGAACGCGAAGATTTTGCCGGGCAAAAACGAGAGAATGCGCCGGTGATGATCAACGATCTTCTCTGATGCAGGTTTACCGAACCGGATTCGATTTTCGATGCGCTTCTCGAGCCACAAGAGCTCAACAGTTGTGAGGTCGCTCACCTGACTGCTCCATATTGTTGAGAGGGATTTGGACGCGCCGAGAATGGCTATCACCGACGCATCGTGCGAGGAGCCTTTGCGTCGGTAGGACGGCTGTAATGACGCTTGCATGGATCGGTTGCTTCGCGATAATCCGGGAACGGAACGGGCGGCGCGTTCCGGCGGAGAATGATGGTAGAGAGGAACGACGGAATTTATGCAGGGCTCGACGTGTCGCTCCAGGCAACGAATGTTTGCGTGGTGGACGGCGACGGCAACGTCGTCCAGGAAGCGACACTCAAGACCGATCCGGACGCGATCGAGCTGTTCTTGGTGGAATGCGGAATCCACGGCCTGGAAGCGTTCTCGTACAGCGCCTGGCTGTTCACGGCGCTTTCCGAAAAGGGCCTCCCCGTGATCTGCATCGAGACCTGGCATGCCAAGGCGGCGCTGAACGCGATGCTGAACAAGACCGATCGGAACAATGCCAAGGGCATCGCGCAGATGATGCGGACCGGTTGGTTCCGCGCAGTCCATGTCAAATCGGAAGGCGCGCAAACGCTGCGGGCGCTGCTGGTCGGGCGCAAGGCGCTGCTCGGCAAGGTGCTCGACATGGAGAACATGATCCGCGGCCTGTTGCGCCCGCTCGGCCTCAAGGTCGGCGAGATCTCGGTCGGACATTTTGACGCGCGGGTACGCGAGATCACGGCCGGGAAGAAGGAATTGGAGGCGATCGTCACGCCATTGCTCGACGCTAGAAGCGCGATGCGGCTGCAGCTGGCCAAGCTGCAACGCTTGGCGCTGGCGGCGGCGCGCCGCGACAGCGCGGTGCGGCGGATGATGACCCTGCCCGGCGTCGGCGCACTCGTGGCGCTGACGTTCCGCGCCACCGTCGACGATCCGGCGCGCTTCAGGAGGTCGACCAATGTCGGCGCGCATTTTGGTTTGACGCCGCCGCGCTACCAATCCGGGCAGACCGACCGCATCGGGCGCATCTCCAAATGCGGCGATGAGCTGACGCGGGCGATGCTCTACGAGGCGGCGATCGCGATCCTGACGCGCATTCCGAAGAACTTTAAGCTGCGGCTGTGGGGCCTGCGGCTCGCCAGGAAGAAGGGTTTGAAGCGCGCGGCAACAGCCGTGGCGCGCGCCCTCGCTGTGCTGCTGCACAAGATCTGGAGCGATGGCACGACGTTCCGGTTTGGCGCCGGCGGCAAGCGCGGCCGGGTCGCTGCGGCGATGTAGGGGCCTTCGCGACCCGGCCGCTTCCACGCGCGCCTTCTCCTTCCGCCACGGCGGAGCAGCGTCTCCCGAGGAGACGGGGATTTGGGTGAGATCGCAACTTTTCTTGCCGGCGGCTTCATGACGACGTTTGAAGCCATCACGCACGGCGCTGGTTAGCCTGACCGCCCTTTCCTCAGATTCCGGCTTGTGGTGGCCGTCGTGCCAACCACGGATGTTAGCAAGTTCTCCTCGACGAGCGAGTGGCTGCAAAAGGATGTGACGCGCATCAGGCGATGATGTTGACGTCAGCGATCGCGCAGATTTGCGCGCGATCGCGTGCGCGCGCGTGCGTTGGAGGAAAGAATCGCATTGCGGAGAAGTTTTGCGCGTGAGAGAGTGAGCACATGAGGCATCCTCGTTGCACGCCCGGCCGACTTGTTCACAACGTACTGATTCACGACAAGAAGGAAGATTGCCGTCGCAGTGTTTTAGGTGCGATTTCAGTCCCCGGTAGCACGCGGATGGGGTGCCCGATGGCACGAGTCTTCCAGTCCCTGATAACACGAGCGAATTCACAGCTTATCCCCTGCAGGGCTGATAAGGCCAAGCTTTCGCAATGGCCGCGTAGGCGGGTCGATCTGGACGGGTGCGAAATTCAATCGTTCTTCGCCATTCAGGTCGTGTGTGATAGCCAGCCGATAGCTCGGCAAGGTCTGATGATGCACGATTTGGCCCGGTCGTCGGCGAAGTGCTTCAGCGGCGTGAGGCTCCCGGACTTGGCATGCAAGTGCATGAGCCCGCTATGCTGATGACCCCCGTGCTTGCGGATGAGGCGATAGAGCCAACGTTCCAGTCCACCGGTCAGATCGAAATACGCGCGATCAATGGTCAGCACGAGCGATTCGTTTAGAACGCCCGTGTAGAACCAATCGGGTAAGATCAACTCAATCGCACGGGCATGCCCGTGTACATCGCTTGTGTGTTTCCATTCGTTCCTCCAGGAGAAGCGATGCCGCGATCGTTCTGTCGGTTGTCGGATTGAGGTCATGACGCTGGCTGATTGCAATCGGTCGAGCGCAGCCTTGAGGCGGTCGTAGTCGCGTACGCTGGTGCCGCGGCCGACGAAGGTCAGGATGTCATAGGGGGTGGTGGACATCAGGCGCGAGGTTTTCAACCCGGCCTCACGGGCATCGACAATCTGTGAGGCAGCCAAATCAGAACGTCCGCGTCCCAGATCGTGCTCCAGGCCATGTTCCGGCACCGCTTCGACACGGATGGTGATGGTGCCTGAGCGGAAGTCGATCGGGACGATCCGCTTGGACTTTGCTAGCGAAAAGAACGGATACGCCATCAAGTCTTGCGCGTCCCGTGCAGCGAGATTGCCCGGAAGCGCGCGAAACAGATCGAGTTGGTCGCGCTCTGACCGCCGCCTCCCGCCTGCAGTTGAGTTGCTGTCGGGCATAGGTCAGCGCCGCTCCTTGCCCGCGTACGGAATCGGCGTGTGCCGTTTCGCGGGCAGGACTGTGCCTGCGCCAGGATCGCTGGTGGACGTTTTGGCGCCGCGGTCAACCCACGCCGTCAGGTCTTCGAGCGCATACACAACGCGGCCGCCCAGCTTCCGATACGTCGGGCCTGTGCCATAGGTGCGGTGCTTTTCGAGGGTGCGACCGGACAGTCCGAGAAAGCGCGCCGCCTCGGGCGTCCGCAGGTATCGCGGCGGCAAGCCGGCGTTCGGATCGGGCATTTGCGAGGCTCCGTGGTCGTCTGGAGCGCGACCGGGTTCGGTCGCGCGTCGACGGTCACCATGACGGAGTAGGAGTGCTCAGGGGATGCCGAAGATGGACCGATGATTTTCGGCACCCCTGCTCTACTCCCTGCGAGATGGGGGATGCAGTAATGCGCGATAGCCGCCGCGCATCAGAGCCAAGCCGGCCTGCACCAGGCGGATGGTCCGGCTGCGCAGCTCATGGGTTTTCCAGCCGCGTTCAGGGATGCATTTTCGGCCGAACAGCACTTCGGCGATGACGCGATAAGAAGCGCCAAGTGCCCATCGAGTGCGCACAGCGAAGGCCAATCGTTCGCGTCGCTGCGCCGAAAGCTGATAAAATGGGGGTCCTGGGGCGCGGCCGGTGATAGCGCGCCACAACCGACGTGAAGCGTGCACGCGGATCTCCGAGGCGTCCGGCTTTACTCAGCAATACATCAGCGATTTAGAGCGTGGCCGGCGCAATCCCACGATAGTGACGCTGTTCGAACTCGCGAGCACATTAAGCCTTAGCCACGTCGATCTCGTGTTGCCTGATGAGGAATTCTGCAAAGAGCGAACCAAGACGCCGAAGCAAAAATGAAAGGACTTCAGCTTGACGCTTGTTTCGGTTGCCCGGCAGTTGCTGCATGACTTGAACACGAAGCTCCGCCTAGGGTGTAGCCTTCGCCGCCTTCGTCATCGAAACAGGTTCGCGTATATCGGCGCGTCGAGGAGGATAGTCAAGCTCGTGTGAGAGGTATTCGCGCGCTTCCTTCGGAGCGCGTTGACCACACTGCGCCTATCTCGCGACTATACTGCGCACCAAAGAGCAAGCTTATGAGCCGTTAACCGGCAATTCTTCTATGATGACCGGAAATTAAGGCTTCAAGACCATGGTCACAATAGGCTGCCTAAAGGCGGGCTTTACCATTCCAACACAGCGTCCGCCCAAGGATTGATCAACGAGTGCTAAGCGCTCGGCCGGCGCTATAATTCACAAGCGTCGACCTCCTCGTCGGGGAGTTTCTCAGCGTCCAGCTCCAGCCTGTTTTTCGCCTCTTCCAGCTCCCGTGTGACTAGCACGTAGTCTTCGAACGTGCTCGAGGCGCTGATCTGCGTGTCGATCAACAGCCGCAGCTCGTGCCTGAACTGATACTTGCTGACGATCATTCGCCTTTCCTACTATTGCTGGGTTCAGGTACGAGATCCAACTTTTCGAGCTGGCGCGTCGAACAGTTTGCGCTACTTCGGCGTCGCTCAGAGACTCACGAGCGCTCCGACTTTCCGCCCCCGACGCTGTTTACGACGTTGCGTAAAACGATTTCAGAAAGCTGCACTACCTGCCGCTTGAGAAACACAACCAGCTGTGTGAGACGAAGAATTTCTTGTTTGCAGCGCTCTAGCTCGCGCTCTTCGTCTGTCATCGTCGATGCTTCATGGCGATTTGTACTTGTCGTCATGGTTCATATGCCCTCCTTCTGCGAGACGAATCTATTTCGTTCTGCGAACTTTTTTTCGAACACGAATTGCGCCGGCTTGCCTTGATCCCCATCGACAAACCCCTTCGCCACCAATAGCTCGCGGGCCATCGCGCACCAAGCCGGGGCTGCCACAGATCATGATGCGGTCATGCTGCGGCTCCAGTTCCGGCAGTTCGATCTCCGCGAACAGCTTGCCTGAAATGATCAGATCGGTGGCCCGGCCGCGGTTACAGAAGGAATCGCGCGTCACGGTCGGATAGTAGATCAGCTGGTAGCGCACGAAGTCGCCGACCAGTTCGCCGCACGGCAGTTTTTCCGTGATCATCTCGCCATAGGCGAGCTCGGCGACGCGGCGGCAGCCATGCAGCAGCACGACATTCTCGAATCGCAAATAGGTTTCAGGATCTTTGATAACGCTCAGGAACGGCGCAAGCCCGGTGCCGGTGCCGATAAGATACAGATTGCGCCCGTCCCCGAGATTATCGATGACCAGCGTCCCCGTCGCCGTGCGGCTGACGATGATCTCGTCACCCTCCTTCAGATGCTGCAGACGCGAGGTTAAGGGACCATCCGGTGCCTTGATCGAGAGGAATTCCAACCGGTTCTCGTAATGAGCGCTGGCGAGGCTGTAGGCCCGCAGCAGCGGCTTCTCGTCGACCTTGCGCCCGATCATCGTGAATTCACCGCTACGGAAGCAGAACGACGGATTCCGGGTCGTGGTGAAGCTGAAGAGATTGTCCGTCCAGTGATGGACGCTCAGTACTTTTTCCTGGCTGAACTTGCTCATCTCACCGTCCCGGCGGCGATCAATCCGCAGGCGCTGCCCATTCACGTAGATTATCCAATCTCTTTACTCTTCCGCCCGCCGGCCTCCCCAAATAAACTTTTTGCCCAGTTCACGCGGGCCGGTAGGCTAGCTTTGCCAGCTCACTCTCGGCCGAGTGGCCGTGCCCCTTCTCGAGCCGCCGCAATGGCAGATTTGGGCGCATTTGCTCCGACAAACATAGTACATTGCGAACAAACAATCTCGTTTCGCACGTGAGTGTGGTGTCTCGGCTTCAGTGGAGCGCTTCGTACAAAACACCTGTTCCATCTCGCCTGGACCTTGCGCTCGGTTCCAACGCTACTGGAACGCGAACTCCAACGAGGATCGACGCTCCGACATTCGCCGAGATATCAATCCCCTGAACATGCTTCCTACGACCGTGTGATTGCTGAAGCAGACTGTAACAACTCTGCGATTCTGCTTAATGCAATGAGGCGCGTGTTCACGGCTAAATCCTGCATCTTGGCCACCTTCTTCGATGGATTTCACGCCGCACATGGTCCCGAACTTTCCCGGACAGCGGCCTTGTCATGACGGCACATGCTCGGTCCGATGCAGACAGCCGCGTGCTTTCAGCCTCCCCTCAAGCAAGGACTAAAGCCGAAGCACAAGAGACATGGGCACGGACTTCAAGGTCTGCATCGAGCGGCAGTTCGGCGGAATAGAAGGTCCTGTCCTGGACAAGATCGCAACATCACATTGTGTTTGTCGGGGCATTGTACCGGCAGAAGCGTTCGATGAATGGAAGGATGTGATCGGCGGACTTCCTCCATCGGGACGGTTTGGGATGGGCGTTGTGTCGATCAATAACGAAGTGATGTCTGCCCGGAGGGCGGCGACGCTGCGCCCGCCTGATCTTTTTATCCGGGAGGAGAACGAAGAAAGGCCCGACCTAGTTGAGCCATGACGAACTGGTCGGGGTCAGGTGCACGTGCCAGCGCTGTCTTTTAGCCATCCATCGTTGGATCAGTGCGGACTTAGTCGTCCGTGAAGAACCTCCAAGCGGTTGATCAAGAATCAGTTTTCGGGGCGAGAAGGTCTTTGGGATTGCAAACTTTCGGGCTTTGACGGCCCAAAAGCTTGCAGTTTCATTTTTGAGGATTCCGTCGAATCACGAGTCGTGATTCCGTCGTCGCATCGGAGGGAGCGATGCGACCAAAGGAACGACGCGGGACGGGACAAACCGATCTTCTGCGCTCGCGGCTGGACGCGATCATCGATATGGGGCACCCGCTGGTGAAGCTGGCGGGGACAATCGACTGGTCGTTCCTGGAGCAGCGGTTCGGGGCGGTCTACGAGGACAAGCCGGGCCCGCCGCCATTGCCGACGCGGCTGATGGCGGGGCTGGCGATCCTCAAGCACACCTACGACCTCTCCGACGAGGTCCTGTGCGAGCGCTGGGTGGAGAACCCCTATTACCAGTTCTTCTGCGGCGAGGAGTTCTTCCAGCACCGATTGGTGTTCGATCGCTCTTCGCTGACGCGCTGGCGCCAGCGGATGGGCGAGGAGAAGCTGCAGGCTTTGCTGCAGGAGAGCCTTTCGGTTGCCACCAAGACCGAGGCGCTCAAGCCGTCCGATCTCAATCGCGTCATCGTCGACACGACGGTGCAGCCCAAGAACGTGATGTTCCCCACCGATGCGCGGCTGCTGAACCGCGCCCGCGAGATCCTGGTGCGGCTGGCCAAGAGGTACGGCGTCAAGCTGCGCCAGTCCTATGCCAGGGTGGGCAAGTTCGCGCTGATCAAGCATCAGCGCTATGCCCACGCCAAGCAGTTCAAGCGTGCCAACAGGGCCTTGAAGAAGCTCAAGACCTATCTCGGCCGCATTATCCGCGACATCGGCCGCAAACTCGGGGGCAACGCCGACTTGCTTGCCGGGATCGTGCTGGAGCGCATGCTGGCGCGGGCGCGACGCGTGCTGGAGCAGAAGCAGCACCGGCGTGGACCCAAGGTCTATTCGCTGCACGCGCCCGAGGTGGAGTGCATCGGCAAGGGCAAGGCCCACCGGCCTTACGAGTTCGGCGTCAAAGTCTCGGTTGCAACGTCGCTGGCGCACGCCAAAGGCGGTCAGTTCGTGACCCACGTGAAGGCGCCGCCCGGCAACCCCTATGACGGGCATACGCTCGCAACCGTGATCCCGGATATGGAAGCCCTCATCGGCAATACCCTCGAGCGCCTCCTCGCCGACAAGGGCTATCGCGGCCACAATGCCCCACCCGATTACAAGTTCAGGGTGTTCACGTCAGGGCAGAAGCGGCGGGTGACGCCACAGATCACGCGCGAGCTGCGAAGGCGGTCCGCCGTCGAACCGGTCATCGGGCATCTCAAATCCGAGCATCGAATGGGCCGCAATTATCTCTGGCATCGCGAGGGCGACGCCAGCAACGCCGTCCTCGCCGCCGTCGGCTACAACTTCCGCGGCCTGATCTGCTGGCTCAGGCTCTCGTTGTGGCAAATCCTGGCCATCCTCTTCGCCCGACCGGAATCAATCCAGCCTGAATTCAGGGTTCTTCACGGACGACGACTTATGCGTGGCGTAATTGTCCATGACGAGATGGACCTCGAGTTCGCGCGGCACAGCGGCCTCGATCTCGTCGTGGAACTGACGGAATTTGGCAGCACGGCGACCTCGCTAGCACTTCGCCGTTGGCTCGTGCTGTCGCAATGTCGAGAGCGGCGAACAGCGATGTGGTGCCATATCTTCTTTAGTCATCCTTCCTTCGGGCCGGCTGGCCGGGACGCATCGGCAGCATGGTGGCTGCGGTCCAGCGCCCGGATTGGGACTTCTCATCCACGCATAGAACGACACCGAGCTCCGGCGGCCGGACGTAAAGGCCCACAGCGTCGCTCACTTTGGCCATGAAGTTTGGATCGTGGAGAGCTTGAAGGTCTCCGTCCGGTGCGGCTGGAGCCCGAAGCCCGGCCAGATGTGTTGCACGGTCGACACCGACAGGCCGCTGGCCTTCGCCATGCCGCGGGAATTCCGATGGATGGCGTTCTCAGGGCAACTCTCCAATGTCCTCACGATCGCGGCTTCGATGCGGGCATCCTCAATCGTACGCGGCGCCCGAAGCGTGGCTCGTCCACGCGCCGCTCCACAAAACGCCGCCGCCTACCCTCGACTCGTCAAGGCCCAGCTTGGCCGCCACTTCCTTGTTCTGACCGCCTTCCGCGCAGGTCAGCACGATTCGCGCTCGCAGCGCCAGCACCAGAACCGTCTTCCGCCGCTCGTCAGCGACTTGTTCGGCACGAACTTCATCGCTCAATGTCAGGGAGGCAAGTTGCCGGAGCGCCATCACATTCTCCGTCCCTGCTACATCCTCCATCTTGGCACAGCGACGCAAATCTAATGCAAATCTACGATTGGGGACTTGTGGCTCGGGACACCGGCCGCGGCGCATTTTTGAACCAAAGGTGATGTTGCTCTCTCTGAATGCGCACTACAGCACACCAACCGTGGGTGCCTGTCTGTTGCTGCCCGATGCAAGATCAGCAGACGGTTGCGCAGCGGCGAGGCAGACGCGCTCCGCACAACTGGGACCAGCATCGGCAAGGCCTCGGTTCCCCAAGAGCCACGTGCCTACAGTGCCGGCAGTGACCGCTCATATATGGTGGCCTCGAGAGGCAATCTGAGAACCGGAGAATTGATGTTTCTCGACTGGCTGGCCGACACGCTGGGTGTTCACTTATGCTGAAGGCTCGGTTCAGCCACCCAGAGGAGCGACAACACCGAAGGACTCGCCTAAGGTCGCAAGCCGGCGAGCCAGTTCCAAGAAGAAATAGCACTGCTGCGTAAGAGCGACTTTATGACCACCCGGATCGGTAGTGGCACTGCGAGCTCTAGAAGGCGAAATCACGAAAATCGACTGCTGCGATGCAGCGGCGCAGCGTTGATGTTTTCGACTTTAGGCTCCAAAGGAACCCGCCCGATCAACTCGGGCGGGCTTTAGAGCGAGTTTCACTCGCCGTTCTTGCGCGGCCGCGACCAGAGCAGGGTGTACCCCTCGCCGCCTTCGTCATCGAACAGGTTCGCGTAGATCGGTGCGTTGAAGGAGGGATCGTCGAGCTTGAGCGAGAGGTAGTCGCGGCCCTCCTCGGAGCGCTTCGACCAGGCTGCCCCGATCTCCGCCCGGCCCACGTAGATGCGGTGGCTGGGCGCGTTGTCGCTGGAGCGGTTGGTTTCGGCGACGATGCGGACGCCCTTGGTCTGAAGGCTCAGGGTGACGATCTCGCCGTGAAACTCGTTACCGACTTTCTTGAACGAACCGATATTAGCCATGTTACTTCTCCTGTTTGTGTTTCGAGCCCGCGACCACCGCGGCCTCGATGGCGATCTGAAGCCGAAGACGATCGGCGACGCACCCGCTTGAAGGGCCGGAGCGCAGCGGAGGACGCCGTTGTGGCGACTTTCTTGTCTCGCGAGGAATGGGCGAAGCCCAGGGGAAGAAAGTCGCATCAACGGCGTTGCGGCTCAGACGATCGAGGCGCAGCCGGTCTTGGGCGAGATCAAGCCATCAAAGAGGCCACGTGCGTCGCGTGCTGAACCGCAATAAGGAGAAGACGTGGCATATCTCGGTTCCTCTGAACAAGAGCGGCGAACGATCCGGCGTAGAAAGAGAAACAATCTGCTGCAAAGGGCGCTGTCCTCTTCGAAGGAATGATCAAGGGGCACGCCGCACCGCTGCAGCTACGTGGGTTGGGCCGAAATGGACGCGGATTGGTCAAGGCACTCCGAGAAGGACTGGCTCCCTGCTCGCGTCCCGATGATCCCTCATTCAACGTACCGATCTACGCGAACCTGTTCGATGATGAAGGCGCAAGGGTCATCCCTTGCGGAGAGTGGCGGTAAGAACTGGCTGGAACCGCTCCACCGCCCGACCTGACTCGGGTGGGCGGGTCTTCGCCAAAACTCTCAAGCGCGTCCATGCCGCGCCGCCGATGCAAACCGCACGCAGGCAAGCGAAGGCCTCGCGCCAAGCTAGCGAAGGCACCCCGATCTGCGACAGGGCGAACATCACATGATAGCCAGCGATAGCCGCAGGGACGGCGAATGCGGCTGCGATCGTGATGCGCAACGTCCGGATCCGACTGAGGGCGATGGCGACCTGACCAGCGGCAAGCGTCAGCGCGCCGGAAGCAATTCCGATGAGCAGTGCACCGAAAACGCCCGCGCCATCACGAAATGCCGACATCCAGACACTGAGTGCGACGAAAAAACGACAAGGCATAGACCGCCAGCGCAAAGATCAGCCAGCAGAACAAGCCGATGCCGAATGTGTTGAGGACAAGTCCAAGGGCAAGCATGGCGGTGGCTCTAGTGCATAGATGTACTGGTCGCGCCTCCCACCACCACCGCGGCGCGGCTTCGGACCTGATATCGAAACGAGGCGGAGTTGCGGCGTGCAACTCCACCCTGCCATCTTAGATGCGAGCAAGACGGCGCTCACGCGCCGCCGAACTTCCAGACGGGAATGCCGAGCCGCTTCGCCTTGTCGGCGAGATTGTCCTGGATTCCAGTGCCGGGGAAGTACATGACGCCGATCGGCAGGAGCCCGAGCATGGCGTCGTTGCGCTTGAACGGTGCCGCCTTGGCGTGCCTGGTCCAGTCGGGCTTGAAGGCGATTTGCGGTACCTTGCGATTGATCGCCCATTTGGAGGCGATGAGTTCGGCGCCTCTCGGGGAGCCGCCATGGAGCAGGACCATGTCGGGATGCTTCCCGTGAACCTTGTCGAGGCGATCCCAGATGAGGTGGTGGTCGTTGAAGTCGAGCCCGCCGGTGAGTGCGATCTTGGGTCCTGGCGGCACCAGGACCTCGGTCTCGGCGCGGCGTTTCGCTGCGATGAAGTCGCGGGAGTCGATCATTGCCGCGGTTAGCGTGCGGTGGTTGACCAGTGACCCCGACCGCGGACGCCAGGACGAACCGGTGTGGACTTCAAAGCGTTCGATGGCCTGGTCGCGGAAGAGTTCCAGGCAGTTGCGGCGCTCGATCAGCGTGATGCCTTCAGCCGTGAGGCGCTCGAGTTCGACCGATCGTACTTCGGAGCCGTTCTGCTCGCGCTGGCTCTTGTGCTGCGCCTGCTCGTTGTCGTCGAGCTGGCGTTCGATGCGATCGACGGCACGATGGAACAAGTTGACGGTCGACCAGAGCAGATCGTCAAGGTCCGGCTCGAGCCGCGTGTCGTTCAGGGTCGCAACCAGGGCGTCGAAGATATCGGCCACGGCCCCGGAGATCATCTTGCCTTCGGGAAGCGGTCTCGGGTCAGGCTGGTCGTCGAAGGGACGGTAGCCGAAGAGCTGTAGTTTGGTGAGGACGTGGTCGGTCGGAGAAGAGGCGTGCGGCGGTTCGACGTCGTCATGGTCGGTCATGGAAGGAGGTCCTTTGCCGGGTTTGGCCGCGCCCTTCGCGGCCTTCGTGGCGATCACTCAGACGGCGGGCGGAACAGGCCAGAACCCGAAGGGCCGAAGCGGCAGCGGAGGATGGCGAAGGCCGGCTATTTTGCTTCGCGATGCAAAGCGCGCTGACTAGACATATGACGTGCGTTTCAATCGCCGGCGCGGCGGAAAATAGCCGGACGCAGCCATTGCCGGCCCGGGCCGCTTGCCGTCCGATCGCCCTCCAGAAGGCGCAAGGTCGCGTCCCCTTCCGGTATTGGCCTCGCCCATGACCGACCTGTCACGGTCGATCGAACCGTCGTGACCTATTCCGCGGGCACCGTCGACGAATGCAGGAAGCGGACGACATCCTCAGGTACGAGCTGAATCCGCAAGGCCGCTCGGAGACCGTCAAGACCGAAGACGTGCAGATCTTCGTTGAAATCGCCCAGCCGTGGTGACAACGCGATCGCTTCAATGCCGGCGTCTGCTGCGCGCTGGGTCAGAAGCGCGAGCACCGTATCACCGGCGGCATCGGCATCGCGAGCGATATAGAGCCGACGCAAGCCAGACGGCAGCAACATGGCCGCGAGGTGGTTGGCCGAAAGCGCAGCGGCCATCGGCATTGTCGGCAACACGTAGCGCAGCGACAGCATGGTCTCGATGCCCTCTCCGGCGGCGAGTATATCGTCCACCACGCCGAAACGAACGGCATTGCCGAGGAGGTCGCCCATCGCGCGTCGTGGCGTATCGATCGGAGCCTTGCCCAGCCGAACGCGATCAAAGCCGACCGGGTCGAGCCAAGTACGGTGTACCCCGGTGATCCTGCCATCAAAGTCAGTGACAGAAGCGATCATCGCCGGCCAAGTCTCGGTCGGCTGGTGCTCGTCCGGCCGATAGTAGCAGCGTGGGTGGAAACGCAGACTGCCGCCATCATGGACGTCGGCTATTCCGCGCCCCTGCAAATAAGTCTCGACCACGGTCCCCTCGATCGGGCTGGATATTGCAAAGAGCCGACGGGCGGCCTCTTGCGATCCGGCCGGTGCTGCCGGACCGACGGGCTTTGAGGCGAGTTCCGGTTCAGCGCGAGGCAATTTCAGGAAGCGTCTTGCTTCCTCGGCGGTCTCGCGGAAGTCACGCAATCCCAGGCTTTCGCGGATGACGTCGAGGAGATCGCCATGCTCGCCGGTCGCGGCGTCTGTCCATTTGCCGGCAGGCCCCTTCGTCGATTCCTGGAGCCGCACGAACAACGAGCGGCCCGGGGTATTGCGGACGTCGCCGACCAGCCAGTACCGCCCCGCCCGCTTGCCATGGGAGAGATAGTGTCGGCACACCGCCTCGGCCTCGCGCGCGAGGCGGCGTGCCAGGTCGGAGGCATCACGCGGCATCAGGCGGCCTCACGCTCACTGACGCGCGCGACCGGATACTGCTCAAGCACTTTCACCAGGATCTCGACGCCGCTCGCATCGGTGGGCACGAACATGCGCAGCTTCCAGGAGATGATCTCTCCGAAGAGGCCGTAGGCGCGCAGCCGATCGCGCATCGTGTCGTTGAAGCCAGACAGTTCGATGCGGTATGCGCCCATCACCCGCGCACGGCGAGGCTGCAGCCCCTCGGCTAGCTCGAGGACAGTCCGTCCTTTCATCAACACGGCCAAGGCAGCGTCGGGCGTCAGCGAAAGCGCGTCAGCCGCGAGGACGTTCGCGACCCAGGTCGCGGAGACCTTGCGGCCGATGACGCGCTCGCCCGCATCGGTCTGGAGCCGATAGACCCGCGTCGACTCGTTCGGCAGCCGCTTCCAGATGGGGAGTAGCAAGCCCGCCACGACGTGAATCATGCTTTCGGTGAACTGAGGAACCTCCGCGAGCTCCGCCAGCCAGGCTGCGGCAAAACGCTCACGATCCGCTTCGACCCAATGGCTTTCCGCCATCATTTTGAGGGAGACGCTGTGCTGCTCCATGGGGCGGATCAGGCGCACGCGCCGCTCGATCTCGCCGTCGTCGAGCATAAAGCTTGGGGCTGGAACCTGCACCGCGGCCCGCCCCGAGCGCTCATTGATCAGCAGGACGGCGCGAGGATCCGAAAGACGAGCAAGGGCATCATCCAGGCTCACAGGATGATTGCGCTGGCGCTGGGTAATCGTGAGCAGCCGGATCTCGGCGCTAGTGCCGGGATGGACATAGATCGTCCGTCGGTCTGTGACCACAAAACTCTCTGCGCGGAGCGTTTCCAGCCCGACGTCGTAGGTGCCGGATGCAGCTGCACCCTCGATCCGGACGGTCAACAGCTGCTCGAAGACGGTGAATAGGATGTTCTGAAGCTCGATCGTGAGCGCCAGCAACCTGTTCAGGAACGTCGTGATCGGCGGCAGGTCATCCCTGATCCCAGTGGTTTCCGTGAGCTTCAGGCCGGTCGCATCCTCGAATCTCTCGAGCGAGCACCCCTGGACCTTGCCGCGCGCCAGCAGCGTGTAGAGTTGGCGCAACGCGTCACGGCCGTACTGGCTTTCGAGATTGTCCTCGGGCCGGAACAGGCCCTGCCCTCCGGTCTGGCGTTGGCCGCGCGTGATGGCTCCCAACGTGTCGAGCCGGCGCGCAATGGTACTGAGGAAGCGCTTTTCCGCCTTCACATCGGTCGCGATCGGGCGAAACAGCGGCGGCTGCGCCTGGTTGGTCCGGTTGGTGCGGCCGACCCCCTGGATCGCGGCGTCCGCCTTCCAGCCGGGCTCGAGCAAATAGTGGACCCGCAGGCGGCGATTCCGCGCCGACAATTCTGCATGGTAGCTCCTGGCCGTGCCACCCGCGTCGGAGAACACGAGGATCCGCTTGACGTCGTCCATAAACGCCGCGGTCTCGGCGAGCTTCGCCGAACCGGCCCGGTTTTCGACGACCAGCCGCTCGCCCTTGCGAACGATGCGGCGTGGGCGGCCGGTGACTTCGGCGACCACGTCGGTGCCGAAGCGCTGGATCACCTGATCCAGCGCACCCGGGACCGGCGGCAACGAGGCGAGCTTTTCGATGAGACGGTCCCGGCGAGCGAGAGCTTCCCGGCTCTCAACCGGCTGACCGTCACGATAGACAGGCCGGGAGCAGAGGTTGCCGTCCTGGTCGGTGAAGAGCTCGTAAAGCTGGACCGGAAAGGAATGGGCGAGATAATCGAGGACATACTCCCGCGGGGTGATATCGACCTGGACGTCGCCGCACTTTTCGGTCGGAATCTCGGCGAGCCGGCGCTCCATCAACGCCTCGCCGGTCGAGACGATCTGGATGACGGCGGCATGGCCGGCCTCGAGATCGCTTTCGATCGAGCGGAGCAGCAACGGCGTCTTCATCGAGGTCAGGAGGTGACTAACGAAACGCTGCCTGGCGCTCTCGAAGGCCGATCGCGCGGCCGATTTGGCCTGGCCGTTCAACGTGCCGGTCTCGCCGGTGATGTTCGCGGCCCGCATGGCCGCATCGAGATTGTTATGGATGATGCTGAACGCGCCGGCATAGGCGTCGTAGATGCGAACCTGCTCCGGCGTGAGCTGGTGCTCGATGAGTTCGTACGCGACGCCCTCGTAAGATAGCGAGCGGGCCGCGTAGAGACCGAGCGCCTTAAGGTCGCGCGCCAGCACTTCCATGGCCGCAACGCCACCCTCCTCGGTCGCCTCGACGAACTCGGCGCGGGTGGCGAACGGGAAGTCGGTGCCGCCGCACAATCCCAACCGCTGAGCATATGCGAGATTGTGGACCGTCGTGGCGCCGGTTGCCGACACATAGACCACGCGGGCATTCGACAACGCATGCTGGAGCCTCAGGCCGGCACGCCCCTGCTGAGAGGCTGCCCCCGGGCGATTGCAAGCAATCGCCTCGAGGTCGCCGCGCTCGCCCTTCTGGCCTGCCGCGTTCTGCATCGCGTGGCTCTCGTCGAAGACGATCACTCCGTCGAAATCGGAGCCCAACCATTCGACGATCTGCCGAACGCGCGACAGCTTTTCACCGCGCTCGTCGGTTCGCAGCGTAGCGTAGGTGGTAAATAGGACGCCTTCCGAAAGCCGGATCGTTGTGCCCTGCCGGAACCGAGACAGCGGCGTCACGAGCAATCGCTCCATGCCGAGCGCGGACCAGTCGCGCTGTGCATCCTCGATCAGCTTGTCCGACTTGCTGATCCAGACTGCGCGGCGCCGGCCCTTGAGCCAGTTGTCGAGCAGGATGCCAGCGACCTGCCGCCCCTTACCCGCACCGGTGCCGTCACCCAAAAACCAGCCGCGGCGAAAGCGGACGGCATTTTCTGCGTCGTCGCGCGCGGCCGCGACAACGTCAAAGGTTGCATCGACCGTCCAGGAGCCCGCGAGGAATTCGGAATGGGCCTCGCCGGCGTAAATGACGCTCTCAAGCTGGGCGTCCGACAGGATACCATCCGCGACGAGATTGGCCGGCAGATGTGGTCGGTAAGACGGCTTCGGCGGCGCGATCGAGGCCATCGCGGCGGATTGCACGAGCTTGGTCGGGTGTGCATGCGCGCCCGGAATACGGATCGATTGCAATGCGTATTCCTCATAAAGCTCATCGGTAAGCCTGGCGCCTTCCGGCGGCAACCACCCGACCGTCTCGTACGAAAGTTCGACGCCTTCTTGCGCGGCGCCGCTGGAAGTAGAGGGAGGACATGGTGCAGAGGCGCCGAGGGACCGTGACGTCACGGGGCGTCTAGCGACCCTGATCACGACTGGGGCGGCAACAGCTAGCCTCGGAGGCAAATGTTGGGTCACCCAGTCGAGCAAGGTAGCGACATCGGCCGCCATGCCGAGCGAGGCAGGAAAGACATTCGGGTCCGCCGCGGGCTGCTTGTCGATCACAAGCAGCCTTGTATCGATCTGAGTTCCGTCCTTCGCGTAGACAGCGCCATCGATGGCGGCAGAGAACACAACTCGCGCGCGTCCCTGAAGGCGAACGAAGGCATCTCGCCACGCCGGATTGTCCGGCCCGAAGCTTGCACCGGTGATGGCGACCAGACGCCCACCGTCGCAAAGGCGCGCCAAGGCCGAAGCGATGTGCCGGAGCGCCGCGTCCGCCATTCGCCGATCGACATTCGCCAGCGCCGAGAACGGCGGATTCATCAAGACGACGCTAGGTACGAAATCGGCTTCGAGGTGATCATCGATCTGGGCGGCGTCGAACCGGGTGACCTCAAGGCCGGCGAACAGGTGATCCAGCAACTCCGCACGGGGTTCGGACAACTCGTTCAATACCAATGCGCCGCCGGCGAGCTCGGCAAAGATGGCGAGCAAGCCGGTCCCCGCAGACGGCTCCAAAACCCAGTCGGAAGGCGTGACGCAGGCCGCGGTACATGCAGCCAGCCTCAGTGGGATCGGCGTCGAGAATTGTTGAAGCGCCTGGCTGTCCTCGGAACGCCGCGTGTGCGTCGGCAGGAGACTGGCTACTCTCGCCAGCATCGGCAACATCGCCGCCGTCGAACCAGCCTTGGTCCCCATCGCCGGACCGAACTTGCGAAGAAATAGAACGGTGGCCGCCTCGCAGGTGTCATAGGCGGTCTTCCAATTCCAGCTACCTGCCGCATCCGAGGCGCCGAAGGCAGCCTCCATGGCGCCACGCAGGACGGCGGCATCGATGCGCCGGCCGCGTTCGAGATCGGTCAAGAGCTGTCGCGCAGCCCTGACTGCAGCGGCGGTGATAGTGGCAGCGGCACGCATCGGGAGCGGCGCGGCGGCAGCGCCGCTTGCGAGAGAGTCGGTCATGGGATTTCTTTCGGAGAGCAGGAACGGGTCGAATCGCCCGGCGCTCTCCTCAAGACCACGGCGATTCAAACTCATCCCGGCCCCACTCTCCCTCTCAGCCTCGGTCATAAGAATGGGGACCGACGCTGTGCATCGGTCCCCGAGCAAGCGCAGGCCAGCCGGAGCCAGCCCTTATGCTGTCACTCAGCCGCGTCGAGCTGTTGCGGATGCTCGTCGCTGCCGTTCTCCGGATCCTCCTCGCCAGCGAGGAATTCTGGCAGCGGGCCCGCTTCACCTTCCGGCTCCGCCGAAGACGGGCTGGAACCGTCGAGGCGCAGCGGCTCCGGCAACCAGCCCGAGCCATCCAGGAGACGCTCGGCCTCTTTGGCCATGTCGGCCTTCTTCAGATGGTCGATCAGTTGCGCCGACGACTCGCCCTTGGCTTCCCGCAACGCCTCCAGAATGCGAGGCTTAGTGACGGGGCCGATGTAGTTGTTGACTTCCAGCCAGCCTGCACCATGTCAACTCCGGCAGCGCGCGCTAGCACGTTGGCCTGGTCGAGACGCGTGCGGACGCCGTGGGCTGAGACGCGACCCTGATTGTAACGATTGGCCGGGTCATAGACGGCGTTGACCGCAAAGGACGCGCAGTGGGCGAACAGCGACGCCTGTGCACTACCATCGAGAGCCGTCAGCGCATCCCAGAGATCGTTCTCGCTCTTCGGCAACCGTGCGTTCCAGCCCTCATGCCGCACCTCGACAGACTTAGCCGAGACGCTTTCCCTCAAGCCCGGAGCTTGAGCAGGAAAGGTTGGCGTGCGCAGCCAAATCTCAAGGCAGCTCCCGGACGAAGCAAACCTGTAAAAGGCCGTCAGCACGAAGTTGTGCAGCACTGCCTGGAACGCGATCGCAGGATTTTCGGCCAGCGCATCCCGCAATGCCAGCGTACGGTGTGCCGTCAGTTCAATGATGAGCCGATCTGGCAACGGGCTTGCCGGGTCTTCATCATCCTCCTCGGCTTCGGGCACGACACACGGAACGACCCGCGTCTTCGCCATGCGCTTCTGCTTGACGAGAAGTTCCAGTGCGCGATAACGCCGACCGCCCGCTGGCACCTCGAACATGCCGGTTTCGTTACCCTCCATCGAGTACAGCCCGGACATTCAGGCTCTGCAAGAGAGTGCGCCTCGCAATGCTTTCCGCGAGCTGCTCGATCGAAACGCCCGCTTTCACGCGCCGCACGTTCGACTGGCTGAGCACCAGCTTGTTGAACGGAATGTCGCGCGAGGGCGACAGCGTGATCTTTTGGACAGCCTTGGTCATGTGGATTCTCCACGGGCGGCCGGGAGCCTCTCTCTCGGCCTCCAACCCGTCGCGAAAACCGCATCTCCCCTCTCACTCTCGTTTCCGAAGTGACTGGCAAGATCTTTACGCTGCCTCCTGCTCCGCTCTCTCGGTCGTCATGTCGACAACAACTTCCGGCAAGAATCCAAGGAGATAGTTCGCAACCTTGCTGGCTTGTGAAGCAGCTCGCACAATCGCGCGATTGTCTTCTCGCAGCACTTCAAGCCAGGAGCCAATATAGTCGGCGTGCCGCACCGTCGGCACGATACCGAGCGAAGCGCAACTGAACGCAGACGAGATCTCCGCAACCAGTTCCTCAAACGCGTACTTCCTGGTCCCGTAGCCGCCTGACAAGTCGCGGTTGAGACGTGACGGATGGCCGCTGGCATGCGCCAGCTCATGCAGGGCCGTTCGATGCCAATTGATCGGCTCGAAATAGGCTTGCGGTGGCGGCACCTGCACATAATCTTCTGCCGGCACATAGAAGGCGCGATTGCCGCCGATCCGGAAGTCGATGCTAGTCGCCTTGATAAGCTTTTCGACCCGGGGCTCGATCAGGCCTGGCGGCGGAGGCGGTGCCGTCGTTGTGATCTCGGAAGGCAAGCCCTCGCATTGATCACTGTTGAACACCGTGAAACGCTTGAGGAATGCAATGGCCTGCGCTTCCTCACCGCTCTCGCTCGCGCGCCGCTTTTCGTCAGCCGGCACAAAACGATTGGCGTAGACGACGGTCGTGCCGCGCTCGCACTTGCGGACGTGACCGCCGAGCAACAGCGCCTGGCGAAATGTAAGCCAGCTCTGACCTGTGAATGCGTGTTCGGTGGCGGCCCCCCAGAGGATCAAAATATTGATGCCGCTGTATTGGCGACCGGTCGCGGCGCTTTTCGGCAAGGCCAATTGCGCCTTCGCCGCCGCGGAGCCCCATGGCTGCACCCACGGCACTCCGCCGGCTTCCAGCTCGGCGATGATCTTGTTGGTGATTTCGTCATAAAGGCTCGCCCGGTCCTCACCGGTGCACGCCCGAGGATAATATCTGGACATCGCGGATCTCCGCGACGGGCGGTGCGAGCCTCTCTCGCAGCCTGTAACCCGTCACGGCAAATCCGCGCGACACTCTTACTCTCAGCCTCTCCGCGAGAGAGTGCGAAATCTACGAGGCGGCCCGCCTTCCGTCCATTTCGTCATAGGGCTTTGGCCTTGACCGCCCAGGGCCGCAGGCCCTGATCAGGCGTGCGCCAACGGCGCATCACCTCAGCGGAAAATGGCACCCGGAGAGCGTGAGCATAGCGACCCGAAGGGGCACGCTGGTCCGAGTGCAGCGACGAGACCGGTTAATAGCGGCACCCGGGAACGGGGCAGTGATAGCGATCGTCGAAGGCGAGCCCCTTTCCCGAGTGCCCCCGGCGAGGAGCTCCGAAGCTCTTGGCGCGAGGGATCGAAGCCGGGCGCCGAGACGCAAAGCGGCTCGGTTTCACGAGAGCCCGATGCGGCGAAAGCCGCACGCGCGCAAGCGGAAGAACTCCGCTCAGACTCGAACCGGCGATCTAGATTTCCTCGCGAGCATGCGTCTGCGCGTCGTAGATCCTGATCTGAAGCAACGGAAAACGCTTCTTTAGTTCTTCGCCAGCCGCCTTGGCGCCGTCTCTGGTTGTAAATTCGGCTTTGAACCGGCCGTCCACTTCAATCGCGTAACCAGAGGTCGGCAATTCACGGGTTGCTGCAACCATTTCATTCCCATTGTGCAGTGAGGTGATTGGGAATCATGGGTAGCGTGAGTCGCCCAAACCGCGCCAGAGCCACCTGCCCAACCTGTGATGATAGGCCAATACACGTTGTGGATCGGCATCTCTCCGGAACCGCATCAAGGATGGGCATTTGTGTCATCCGAGCAGGTGGCCGGCTTTCCACTTGCCCGAATGCATGCACGATAGAGCCACGGCTCGACGTAGCTGCCCTTCCAGAGTCCCTGGCCGGTACGCTCAGCCTCGCGCTGAGCTTTGTGATATCTTCTCTTCGAATATTGAGGCCAATCCAACGCAAGACCGCTCCGTACAAGCCATTCAGCGAGATCCCTGCCTGCGACCGAGCAGGTCGCAACCGTGCGGCCATACGGGTCGAGGCTGACAGGAACACAATTGACGGGACGGCTGGCAATGAAGGCATCAAGGTCGTTCGCCGCCTGTGCACCGCAACGATATTGTAAGCTGTCTTCGCCGCGGCACAGCTGACTGCTCTCCGGTGCATCAATGCCCCAAAGCCGGATGCGCACCCCATGCATTTCGAGCGTGTCACCGTCGATCACGCTCGCCTGTCCAACAAAATCGTCGGCCAGCGCCACACCCGACAGAATGGTGAGAATCAAAGCGACAGAGGTTCGACGCATTCCAATGACCTTGTAGCTATATCAAATCTCGCGGATTGGATTTGGCCAGTTCTCGAGTGGTTTCTGCGTCGGCAGGTTCTCGCCTTAGATGGTAGGCTGGTCAACCGGCCGAAGAGGAAAGTTGTGTCCCAATGCGCCGCTTGGGATGAGGCAAAGGCGCTGCAGCACCCTTTGCCGGACGAGGCGCGACAAGGAAGACAAGCTTACAGCCTATGCACAGGGCGGCGGAACACGTGGAAAAGCACCTGCCCCGACGATTTGGAATCCCTGCTCTGTGTTAGCAGCCGGAACGGATTGAGGGCCGCAAGGATTCGCCCCTCGCGCAGGAGCGATTTTGATGCTGATGACCAAGGAGAGGCGAACGGCGACCCGCACGGTACGCGGGCGGGCGGTAGCCGTGCTGGAGGAGGCAGGCGCGATCCGCGAGTGTGAGTACCACGGCTGGATGCAGGACCGCGCCGATCCACACGATCCAGTTCGGCGGCTACTGGGTCCAGATCTACTTGGCCAACGAGGCGGCGAAGGTCTTCACGCGCCGCGGCCATGACTGGACCCACCGCTTCAAGAAGGTCGCCCATCACGCGTGGCGGATCAGCGCGAGCTCAGCCGTCATCGACGGCGAGATCGTCGTCCCCGCCGCCGACGGCACCACGGATTTCTCGGTGCTGCAGAACGAGCTCAAGGGCAAGTCAACGAGCATTGTGCTGGTGGTCTTTGATCTGCTCTACCTGAATGGCCGCGATCTCCGAAAGCTGCCGCTGATCCAGAGGAAAGCCGAGCTCAAGAAAATCGTCGATGGTACCGACGTCCAGTTCAACGAAAGCTTCGAGATCGAGGGACGCGAGATGTTCGCGCATGCCTGAAAACTCGGTCTGGAAGGCGTCGTCTCGAAGGTGCGAGACGCTCCCTATCCGAAGGGGCGTACAGGCGATTGGGTGAAGAAAACCTGCATCCAGCGCGAGACACTGACGATCGCTGACTCGACGAGGGAAAATGGGACGGCATCGATGTCGATCGCCGCAACGGCGACGATCTGGTCTATGCGGGCAAGGTCGACCACGGATTTGACAAGACGTCCGCCGCTGACCTCCAGAAGAAACTGATGCCGCTGATCCGGAAGACGCAACCGTACACGAAGCGGATCGCACATAAGGGCATCTGGGTCGAACCAAAGCTGCTCGCCGAGACCGAGTATCGCGCGAAGTCGGCCGAGGGAAAGGTCCGGCACCCGTTCTACCGGGGCCTGCGGGAGGACCTGTGATGGATGCATTCGATCGCCTGGCAGTGGGCCAACAATCCCTTGGAAAGCCAACTGCACGATACCGGCCGAGCTACATCGGGCCGTCATGGAGCTCGCTCCTGAGAAGCGACGGGACCGCGCCGCCGTGAACCAAGCCGCAGTAGGCGTACTAGGGTACTCACAGATCTGGGTCGATGTCCGGTCCGCCTCGACCCCGACCGCCTTTGTTCAACCGCATCAAATGCCGCGATGGGACAACAGAGGACGCGCTACAATAACGACGAGGTCGCCAACTGAGACGGTCTTACTTCATGTCGAAATTTCCCGGGGGGCGCCTCTTTAGGCGCCAATAGCCCACCAATGCGCCCCACTCAAATACGCTGATTAGGATGCCGACCAGTGCAGTCCCAATCCCGCACATTATCAAAATCATTTGGAGCATCGAATCACCGCGTGCCGTGTCGATGTTCCTGAGAGTACCAAAGTGAACAGTCGTTCCGAAGGCTTATTTGGGTGGCTGCAATTCGGGCGACGTCAGCCAGTCGCTTAGATGCGCGCCGGTCTCGGCGATCCTGGCTCGCTTAAGTAAACTCTCACGTTCCGTACCAGCCGGTAACTGGCTCGCCCGTTCTTTAAGCTTATTGGCCTGTTCGGCCATTCGTTCTTCAAGCGAGCGGGTCTGCTTCACTCTGCGGCGCTCTCCCATGGGGCGCTCCCTAGTGTTGAATACGATTTCCAAACCGCGAAAGGTAAGTTCGGTTCCGGTCGGGTCGTTGAAGATCTGTCGGATCAGGCCGGCCGCCTGAGAACGACGCCGGGCTTTACCATGGTCGCGGCGACGACGTCCCGATCGTGGCTCTCCCTTGCCGCGCCCTGATGGAAGAGATTGCTATCTGCGCCCCGCGCTTCCAGAGCCGCTTTCATGCAGGGAGCGGCGATCGCCTGACCGACGAAGCCCAGCGAGGTCTGATAGGTCTTCAGTTTTCTGGCCATCGGTCCGATCCGCCCTCCGCGATCGATCGTGCTCACGCCACGACGCCTGCGGAACACGACGCGGCCTCGAAGCGTTCCCTAATCCTTGAAGGACGTCCATGCATTTCGCAACGCGCTCCGAAGGATTGACCTCGAATGAGCCCGACGTCGCCCTTGCCCAAGCGTTTGCAGCCGATGCTCGCCACCGACGCGCCGTTCAACGACCCCGGCTGGGTTTTCGAGGACAAGTATGACGGCTTCCGGATGATCGCAGAAATCCGGCGGGGCAAGGTTGCACTCTACAGCCGCAACGGCAAGATCATCAGCCGCAGCTATATCGAGGTCGCTAAAGCGCTGGAGGGCGTGAAGGGCGACGCCGTGATCGACGGTGAGCTCGTCGCGATCGGAAAGGACGGCGTCTCACATTTCCAGCTGCTTCAAAACGCGCGGCGCCATGAAGCGAAGCTCCTGTATTGCGCCTTCGACCTCATGTTCGAGAACGCAGTGGACTTGCGCAGGCAGCCTCTCCTCGAGCGCAAGAAGCGGCTGAAGGCGATTCTGCCGCGCGACAGGCTGATCGCCTTCAGCACTCACCGCAAAGGAGACGGCACGAAATTCTTCGTCGATGCCGAGCGGAAGGGTTTGGAAGGCCTCATGGCGAAGCGCGCAGACAGCGCGTATACATCAGGAAGCCGAACGGCGGATTGGCTGAAGATCAAGACGGCAAAGCGTCAGGAAGTGGTGATCGCCGGCTTCACGGCACCCAGGCGCACCAGGCCATTCTTCGGCGCCCTGGTCCTCGCCGTGCGGGAAGACGACGCATGGCGCTATATCGGACATGTCGGCACCGGCTTCAGCCACAAAATCCTGGAAGACCTGCATGGCAAGCTCGTGAAGCTGACGGCCCCTAAATCGCCGTTCCCTGCCAAAGTGAAGGACGAGGCCGCCACGACCTGGGTCAGGCCCTCGCTCGTTGCCGAGGTCAAGTTCGCGGAGTGGACGAGCAAGGGCGAACTGCGCCAGCCCGTCTACCTCGGGCTCCGGTCCGACAAGCGGGCGAAGGAAGTCGTGCGCGAGCGAGAACGTCCGCGCAAATAACGCTTCCCTTCGAATGTGACCGGCAAACGGAACGAATTAACGCATTCGCCTCCTCCGCTGTGAATTCCCAGCGCGGTGGTGCGCTCAGTCGCCTCCAGCCGCGCTAATGCCTTTCGTCGGGCACCATTAATCCTTGGGATGAAGGTACATCTTTGCTTCCTGTCGCACGAACCTCACCCCCCGAATCCCCGGCGCAAGAAAGCCCTACCTGATGTACAGGAGATTGTAAGGGCGGCGCAAATCAGTCTAAAAGTTGTGATCACTTGGCATGGGGAGGCAACGTGGTAACCAGACAGCTTCGACTAACGAAATTCCGAGAACTCCGTCTAAGCGACCCATTCTTTGACAGTCTTAAGAGAGGCTACGTCGATTTCGCGGATTGGTTTGCCAAAAAAGCGGACGCGGACGTTTATGTAGTTGAGGACGACGCTTCCGTCCTGAGCGGCATGATTTACCTCAAATCCGAAGAGGGCGCAGTGTCTGACGTCACCCCGCCCTTACCGAAGCTCAAATGGCTGAAAGTAGGCACCCTGAAGATAGAGGGACGGGGTACTAAATTGGGCGAGCGGGTGCTCAAAAAAATCTTCGATACCGCCATCGACGAGAATATGGACGGCATCTACGTGACCATCTTCGATGTGCACGAAGACCTTATCCGTTTGTTTGAACGCTATGGTTTTAAGAAGGTTGGGACGAAGACAACAGATAGCGGCGAGGAACTGGTATACGCTAGACGCCTCGATCAATTCTCGGGCGGCATGATCAGTGATTATCCATTCGTGCACACTGCTGGAAAGAAGGCTTGGCTGCTCGCGGTATACCCCGAATTCCACACGCAGCTCTTGCCAGACTCAATCCTGAATAACGAGCCTCGCGACATCGTTCGGGACGTCTCCCACACGAACACTATCCATAAGGTTTATATCGGCAAGATACCGCTGACCCGCATGTCTCCGGGCGATGCGGTAGTGATCTATCGGACAACGGATCATAAAGGGCCAGCATACTACCGTTCTGTTGCATCATCCATTTGCATCATAGAAGAAGTTCGTCGTAAGAGAGACTTCGCGAATATCGAGGCATTTTTGGACTACACGGCTCCCCACAGCGTTTTCACTGAGGACGAACTGCGAGAGCAGTACGAGGAAAGCGACCGCTTGTATGTTGCGCGCATGACATACAATGTCGCTTTTAATAGGCGCATCACTCGTGGCCGGTTAATGGAAGAGGCGCATGTCACAGAACATCCTCGATGGGATCTTCGTGAACTTACACCGACGCAATTTCGCGCAATTGTGGAGATGGGAGACGTAAATGCGCGTATTGTTATCGATTAAGCCTACTCACGTTGAGAACATCCTCTCTGGCGCGAAAACGTTTGAATTTAGGCGAAAGATATTCTCGCGGCGGGACATCAAGACGGTGCTCATTTACTGCACGCGCCCTGTCGGCCGGCTGGTAGGCGAATTTGACATTGCGGAGATCTTGGAGGGCCATCCGGAGCAGCTGTGGCTCAAAACTAGGTCAGGCTCGGGTATTTCAAAGGAATACTATGATGGCTATTTCTGCGGGCGCACACAGGCCTATGCCCTCAAGATTGGCGCTGTCAGGCCTTTTGCAGAGCACATAAACCCTACTCAACTCGTAGAAAACTTCACCCCACCTCAGTCATTCATGTATGTCGGCCATCGAGGAGCGTCCCTTCTTTGAACCAGCTGAGTGGTAAAATCGGGGTTGTGCTTGTTTTTGGTATCTCTGGGGTAGGTAAGTCGACCGCTTGCGCTTCCTACGTCTCGCGACATCCGTCGGTTTTGCACACGAGCGCCGGAAAGTTATTGCAGGCCGCGAAAAACATTGACAGCGCGCTTCTCCGAACAGATGTTGCAGGCAACATACTGCAAAATCAGCATCTTATCGGAGAGGCACTCAAACGCTATCGGTTGGGCCGCGAAACATCAGACATATTGATTGACGCACATAGCGTCATCGACAACGATCATGAGCTGATCAAAATTCCCGTTGATGTCGTTCGCTTCATGGAACCCAAGGGCCTAGTTCTTCTAGAGGCCCCGCCAGAACTGATAATAGAAAGACGAAAAAACGACCGTCGCTTTCGGCCCTCTCGGACGGCCGAAGAACTCAAAATTCAGATGGAAGTCGCCCGTACGGTTTGCGAAAGTTACGCAAACGAACTGGGCGTACCTCTAGAGATTGGAACGACGTCGCACGGCGGCGATCTAGAAGCGCTTATCGAGCGCATCGTAGCCCGAAGACGGATCGATTAGCGCACCTAAGTAGCGCTGCGGAGTGACATGCTCGTTGTACACAATTTCTGAGGTATTCGGCACGTATAGCCCTTGCTGGACCGATGTCAGGTTGAATCCATAGAAATCAAAAATGCGTTCAAATGCCGGTAACCGATTCTCACTGACCGTCAGATGTGGCTTGTCGTCATCCAGCCAGCGAAGCACTGCATCGAACAAGCGAACGCCAATACCGCGCCCATAATGGCTAGGCGCAATCCGAACAGTGCAGATCTTGTTCTCTTCGGGCTCTCGTTTTCCGATAGCCAATCCAACCAACTGCCCGTGTCTCTCGACACGAAGCAATATTCGGCTTTCGTTTCGAAGGCCGGGAACGACCTTTGTACGAAACCAACTCTCAATCCCCGGATAATCGTACGAAAGTGGGATCAGGAAGGCCAACGCCTCGCTTTCCTGCCTAGTCAGGGGCGCTTCCATGGAGCTGCCGTTCAGAAGGACAGTTGCACTCGTCATTGTCATTTTCCAAACGAAGAAGTCAGCGATGAGAGCCCGCTCTTAAGGATAGCTGTCAGCGAAGGCTCAATCGCCGACGCTGTAAGGTTACCCAAGACGCCAAACGCAAAGGCAATCGCCAAGTAATTCTTCAAAATTTGGCGTCCTGTGCGCCGCGTCTGCATCTTCACAAACGCCGAGAAATCTTTGATCCCGACCGGGTCTATCTCCCGCCAGTGGTAAACCATCATACCATCCGGAATTCCACTTGGGACATAATCATTCCAAAAATTGTGCTCCAACAGGCGGCTTTTATGAAGAAGCCGGCTACTGAGCGTCACGTCGGCAAGCACAGGAACGGCAGTCAAAAATGCGACCCTGGTAATGGTCACCGGCGGCCTATCGGTGGCGTCAGCAAGCATAAGATTCTCTACTCGATTCGGCAACGTACGCGCCTCGTTGAGCCTCAAGTCGACGTATTCGACCTCATCGAACCCACTTTGAAACAGACGATCACGCGGAGTAATTGTTCGAACAAACGGCTCCTTATTGTCGATATACATCCGGAGCCGAAAATACACGGGCGATCCTGGCGTTAGGTTCGTACACACCTCATCGATGGCCTGCCTTGTGATGGTGAGCAAAGTGCCTCCGGAATTCTCCGAGACCGCAAGTTGCCTCTCATCTAGCGCTCCATCTTCCGTCACAAAAATATGGACGCGGCAAAAAGGAGCTCCCTCCTTGAGCAATTCCACGCACTGTGGGCCTCTTCGCGAATTGCAGGTTAGAGGCTCATTGAAGATCCCCTGCGCAATTTCAACCCGTGCGAAGTACGGCGCACAATCCTCAATAGCTGTTACCGGCAAAAAGAATGGAAGGAAGATGTTTACCTTCCCTACCTGAGTAGGCTCGCATAGCCAGACACCCAACTCCAAAAAGTCTCGAACTCGACCGTTCCTTCCTCTAAAATCGACATCACCAGCCACGCGCCAATAATTGCAGTGAACCTCAGCCGTGGCTCCTCCTTGCCTGGTCCGATGGACGCACCAGACTGCAACACTTCCATCGTTACTCATATTAGCCCCCTCAGACCGCAACTAGGTGAATGCGCCGCCAAACGCGGTCCAAAGATATAAGACCAGGACCTCAGCCGCCACCGGCGAATATGCTAAGCCAATACGGACTAAGGCGGACACTCACTGATGAGACACGCCAAGGCGATTGTCCGACCGGATTGTTGCACGTGTAGAGATACAGATTAACTCTGCTCCAAAACCAAGCCAGATCGTCACTCATGTTCAGCGTGACGATCGTCTGATCCGGCTCGAGGAGGTGTTTCTGCACCAGCAGATCGGACTCTGTCGCGCGATGAGTTACGGCGTCCTGACGTTTGAAGAGGTAAGTCTCATCGCCGTAGTCAATGCCGGCGAAGTATCGCACACCATCTATGAATGGCGCGCGCACACCAACGTCGACGCGTTGGTTCGTCGGCAGAAAGTTCGTGGCAATCACGATGGGGGCACCTACCGGATTTCGGCCAGATCGCAACTGCACGGCAAACTCGCCGGGCTGCACGCACTGCTTCTGTGGATCACTGGCGGCGATGGCCTCCCCGCCCGGCGCCGGCGTAGAACCTTGAGCTCCAGGAGCAGGGCCTTTGGTCGGAGCAGGCGATTGCTGGGCCTTAGACGGGATGGCCGAGAGAGAGCCAGCCAGCACCAGCGTATATGCGGCAACGATAAACGATCTCATCATGCGCTTACCGAAGGCGGTTGAGCATCAGCATTAGCATCACTATCATTTACCAGTGGTTGCATCTTCCCTTCAAGCCAACCACTCACGTTATCCCCCGCCGCGCTCCTTCCAAGTGCGGTACGCTTCGCTTGGCTGAAAAGGAGAAGGTATGCGGATTGCAGATTTTTTACGGGGCTGGGGTCTGCTGCACGTGACGAGCAACTCGTTCTCGTTCGACGCTCCACGCACTACAAGGTCCTTATAGGACACTGATGCAGAATTCCTGCCGTTTTGAACAATAAACGATTTCTTCCAGCGCATGAGGCACTGAGCCACAGGAAAGAAGGCGTGAGCCGCGCTCGGATGGATTTTGACATGTGAACGCCCCGTTCGCGTCGCTAGCGCGAACGAAATCCAGGAATGCCTTCGCCGCGGCGGCTGAGTACGCGTTGAAATGCAGGCGCGATAACTCCACTCCTGTTAACTCGAACAATTCAGGATGGGGCGGTCTGTAGCTTCCGAGGATTTGTGTGGCCAGTTCAAAGCCGAGGGAAATATTGCACGACCTATAGATGGTCTCGGTGGCTAGCAAACCGCCGGCAAATCCGCCATTGATCGTTATGTCCGCAATGGGCAGATGAGATTGCCGGTAGTGCGTTGGTTAACATCCCGTGGTCATCGGGCGGCGGCGCTTCGGGGAGCCGATCCAAAGAAGAGCTTCGTATCCCGGCCCTAAGAAGAAAAGCTGCGATTGACTGCCATAAACGCCGCTGATCGCTATGGCTGCAGAGCTAGACACTACTTTGGCAGATTGTTGGATTTGAGCCTTTTATTAGGATTCCCGAATCGATTTTTCAATGATTCATGGGTGGTCGGCTCTTGGAGGGCTGACCATGGCAGAATGGGAAGACGAACTCGAACGCTGGCTGAAGCCGTTCCTGGATCGGCTGGGTCATAAGACCCGACAGCGGATGTGTCCGCTGTACGTTGCGGGGCTAATCGGTCCCCGCGATCGCAAGAGCGTTCAACCGATGGCGGAGCGCGTTGCATCGGGCAACTACGATCAACTGCACCATTTCATCGCCGATGGTGTCTGGGACGCGACACCGCTGGAATCGGAACTGCTCAATCAGGCCGACCGGCTTGTCGGCGGCCAGGATGCCGTGCTCGTTATTGACGACACGGCAATGCCGAAGAAGGGTGATCGCTCAGTCGGTGTCGCGGCTCAATATGCGTCGGCTCTTGGCAAAACGGCAAATTGCCAAACGCTGGTGTGACTGACACTTGCGCGCGGCGAAGTGCCGGTAATGGTCGCGCTGCGTCTCTTTCTGCCCGAGAGCTGGACAAGCAATGTGTCTCGTTTGAAGCGCGCCCGCGTGCCGGTCGAACACCGAACCCCACGGTCCAAGCCGGAAATTGCTTTGGCCGAGATTGACCGCGCGATCGCGGCCAACGTGCGCTTTGGGTGCGTGCTGGCGGATGCAGGATACGGGCATAGCGCGCCGTTTCGACAAGGACTGACGGCACGCGGATTGGCCTGGGCCGTCGGCATCCCTCGACATCTCAAAGTATAGCCTGTTGATGTGCAGCTCATCTGGCCGGTGACCAAAGTTCGAGGTCGACCACGAAAGCACCACGTGCCAGATATTTTATCGATCGCGGCAGAACACATGCTGGCGAGCGCCAAGTGGAAGACCGTGAGTTGGCGCGCAGCGGGACGAAAGGTCGACTGAAAGCCCGATTTGCTGCTGTCCGTGTCCGCACCGCCGACGGACCTCCGCAGCGGATATGGGATAAGGGTCAGCAGCATCTCCCAGGCAACGAAGCTTGGCTCATTGGCGAGCAACGCGCCTCAGGGGAGAAGAAATACTATCTGGCCAATCTGCCCGCGGCGGCCGATCTGCGCACACTGGCCGCGACCATCAAGGCACGATGGATTTGCGAGCAGGCGCATCAGCAGTTGAAAGAGGAGCTTGGACTCGATCACTTCGAAGGGCGATCGTGGCAAGGTCTTCATCGTCACGCCCTGATGACTATGATTGCATACGCCTTCCTGCAACACCGCCGCCTCGCACACGCGGGGCGGAAAAAAAGAATCAACGGGCCTCCGCCTCAACCAACCATGCCCGCCGTACGCCACGCCATCGTCGATCTCATCCTTCGACCGCCGTCTCAGCAGTGCCCGTACTGCCGAAAACAACTCCTTGAAAAACCGTGGCGCAAACAGATTCTGCCAAAGTAGTGTAGAGTCCTTCAGACAATTCAGGCCTGAGGGGGACATCGTGATTGTACTTTTTCGCTATGCCGGCGCGGCGCTCATCTTCGGCACGGTCGCCGGCAGCAGCTTTATATGGGGCTTTATCAATCACTTCTAGCTTGCGGCTTCGCGTTAGTCGCTTCACTCATTGTCGTACGTTGCATCGAGCGCGCCTTTGTCAAGAACGCTCACCGCGAAATGGCACGCATCTATGGAGCGGGCTGGGGTCATGCTACAATTATCAGTCAAGGCAGCGGATGCTCCTTGTGGCCACGCTCATCATTTGCTCGATTGTCGATGTCCTCTGATCGGAGGTAGCTGCCCAAATGACCAAGCCTCCCCACCCATTCCAGATCGCTCGAATGGAGCGCTTGCGGGATCTGCTTGCGGTCAATTCGGCAAGCAATACGATCACCGCAGAAGTCACCCCGGCCTCGATGCCTAATGCAGACCATCGAGAAAATCGTGCCAACCCTGGCTCGGAAAACGATCCAGCAAGACATCCTTGAATAGGAGCGCGAGCCAAACGCTCGGGACGTCGAGGCTGGAGCACGCGCCTTCATCTCGGAGAAGTTGGCGCGGCTCACAGCGGGCTTCGCATTGAAAGCGGCAAACTGTCTCGGCGCGTCTGGATGTATAGGCCGGCGACGGATAGCGTACGAACGGCGCCTTTCGGCGAGTTACCAAAACTTACACTGGCTTAAGCTGCCCTCCGGAAACAGACTTCCGAAAAGTGGGTTCAAGAGCGGACCAGCGTTGCCGGATCCGGCGAAATGGGGGTAGCCGCCGAGGATGACAACGTGCGCCACCTCGTCGCACTGAAGGGACCGCCTTTTGTGGCCCCACGTTCTTGAGCAACCGAAAAATCTCGAAGGACCTACCCTGACATTCATAATCCGAACATCCGTCGAGCGTCTCCACCTGGAAATCGATCACGGGATTGGTGGCGAACTTGTCTTTCAGCAGACTGCGAAAACGATGCTCTTCTGCAGCGTCCCGGATATGGTTCTGTCGGAGGCGTTAGAGGCGGTCTGACGGTCACGCGCAGTGCCTATCTGACCGATGCCATTCAAATTTGGGATGAGACGCTAAGGTCGCTAAATGGCGCCGGCGGAAGCGCTGAAAAGTGCCTTTCAGCTCAAAGTCGATCCCTCGCACCTCAAGCCTGATCAGGCGTGCGCCAACGGCGCATCGCCTCAGCGGAAAATGGCACCCGGAGAGCGTGAGCATAGCGACCCGAAGGGGCACGCGGGTCCGAGTGCAGCGACGCGACCGGTTAACAGCGGCACCCGGGAACGGGGCAGTGATAGCGATCGCCGAAGGCGAGCCCCTTTCCCGAGTGCCCCCGGCGAGGAGCATCCGAGCACCATTGCGAATGCCCCTCCTCCCGCGATTTAGGTTCGGGGCCGCTATTGCTGAACAATGCCGCGGAGACGCGCCACGCAGCAGGCGGGAAAGAGAAGCCCAAGGGACTCTGCTTTTCCTGGAATTTGTGAATAGCCTGTGGGTCAGGCTCGATGACGAGATTGTCATCGCGATCATGATATTACCGCGGCCTGAGGCCAAACACATACCAGGCAGGCGTCGATGATGAAAGGATGAGTGGTTCCCGGCTGGTGAAAGCTCTCGATCGCAAAACTCGACGGGTGGCTCGCGACATGCGGAGCTCACAATCTGTGTTAGCTTGCTGAAGAGAGGACTTCCCGGCCGTATCGGCACCTCGTCGGCAGATAGGCTAATCCGTGTCCCGATTCGCGCAAATCGCGCCCGCTCACTCCTATGGTGAGTAGCGTTTTCAACTGTTGAAATTCGCGATTTGCTGGATCAAGGCGAAGACTTTGCATTCTCGACGGGACCAATGGCACTCGCAATCGGAACTTCGCGGGTCGATGCCGGCCACGTTGATCATGATGACGTGGCGCTCGGGGCGGCGGCTACACCGTCACTTTTCATAAGAAAGCTGCCATTCAACTCATTCTCGAGAGAGCTTGAATCGCACGTAGCGTCATATTGTACGCTATCGATTGCGTAGAGTTGCGCCTCGGTTGCGGCATTTGGGACGACATTTATCGCGGACGTATCGAGTTATGGACAGTACCGTCAATGGCATGACTGATGCTTGTTGGAATAAGCGAGACGTTAGACCAACCCCATCGACGCATGTGCACTCGACAGCCGTCCAATGCTGCTGGACTGGGGCGCTAAGGAGAGAGAGCCGTGCCGCTTTCTTCATCTGTCGCGATCGCGCTTGCGACCGTGCCGTTTCGCGCTGATGGACGACGAATCGAGAATGATGCATGGGCGAACCGGCATGAGATGCAAATCGACGGTCCCCCAAGGTCTCTTTGTTCCAAACGCGGAGCGCGAAAGTGGACAATATAGAATCGATGACTCTACAGGAGCTGCGATCCGCAATCAGTGGCGGCAGGGTCTTGGAGATAACTACGACAACGGGCTGTGTCGTCGGATGTTCTTATTGCCCGCAGGACAAGTTTGCCGAACGGCAAAGAGCGATATCCGACGTGAAGCATCTTTCTCTCCAAGATTTCAAGCGATGTCTGGCGCGCGTACCAGCAGCTGTCGACATCAGCTTTTCCGGGTATTCGGAGCCTTGGCTCAATCCGGCTTGCACCGAAATGGTTGAGCATGCCTATGCTTGTGGCCATGGAATCCGAATTTTCACAACCCTGGTAGGGATGAACGGGCGGGATCTAAGACGCTTGCGTGCGCTGCAGTTCCGCGTTTTCCTGGTGCATGTTTTTGATGACGGCACGCACATGGATAGTGGTCTCGTTAGGCGCAACTATGTCGATTTGATGCGCCAACTTGTCGATGCCGACATTTCATCGTTGCTCTTCATAGTCATGGGCGAGGTGCATCCCGAACTTGTCGGCATAATTCCTGACGAAGCGCTGGTTCGCTCGCGTCCGCCGGGCAGCAGGGCTGGCAACAGCGAGAAGATGGTTGGAGCGCGGCAGCCAATCGTTGGAGCACTGACATGCCCTGACGAACGGCAATATCGTAATGTTCTTCTCCCAAACGGCGACGTTACTTTCTGCTGCATGGATTTTGAGCGACGACACGTTCTGGGCAACCTTCTCCGCGACAGGTACAAGGATCTCTTCGAAGGGGCAGCTTTTTGCAAGATTGCCGATCGCATGAACGGAACGGACGGCTTTCTACTTTGTCGATCGTGTGAATTCGCCGAACCAATAACGTCGGAATGCTGATTTTTGAGAGAAGTTGACCCCTCGAAGCGAATCGCGAGCCCTGGCAAGGGTGGCCTTCCAGCTCATCACCACATCAGCCGCGGGACGACCCTGCCATGAACGGAGGGCCGCCATGGCCTGGAGCATTTTGTTGGTCGCCGGCCTGCTGGAGGTCGCCTGGGCAATCGGCCTCAAATACACTGAGGGCTTTACCAAGCCCGTTCCGTCCGTGCTCACGCTCGCGGCCATGGCCGGCAGCGTGATCCTGCTCGGCCTTGCGCTAAAGACGCTGCCCATTGGAACTGCTTATGCGGTTTGGACCGGCATCGGTGCGGTCGGCACCGCAGCGCTCGGGATCATCCTGTTCGGAGAACCGGCCGCCGCGTTTCGCCTTGCCAGCATCGGGCTGATCGTCGCCGGCATTGTCGGGCTGAAGCTCGTGTCCTGACGAAAACATCGAAAGCATTGACCCCACCAGGTCAGCGCCGCAAGGATCGCCGAGGCCGGCACGTCATTCTGCAGGCATAGACGATCGAGCTGGCCACGTTCCAGCGCACCGCTGAGGGGCGCGGCGCCGATAATGGCGAGGAAAGTGGCCAAGCACAAGATGCTGATGCAAGGCCTGTGGGCCGAGACCATCTGGCCGCGACCTGGTCGTGACGCGAAAGCCCTAGCGCACGATACGCCAGCCGCCCATCAGGGTCCCACCGGCATCGGTCTGGCACAATAGCACCACCCAGAACGGCACGAAGAATTCGCTGCCGAGATCGCCGTGCGAATAGAACGGCAATGAACCCAGCTGATCGCAGTCAGGTGAGCTTGCGATCTCTGAGTGAGCTCAGCTCCGCTCCTCGAATCACCGGTGCGACTTCATTGTGTGGTTCCAAAGAAGCTCCATCACCCAATCTCTTTCGCAGGAGCGTTCATGAAATCACCGGCGCACGGCATTCGATTCGTGTTCGACCTCAGACCCGCGGCTTGTTTAAACAACGACCGCTATTGTCGCGTGGACGACATCGCGATTGAAACACGCCGGGAGCTTGCATCGTGCCCGTCGGCACAGAGTCTGCACACAACGAGGGCATGGGAGCGACGCTGCGAGTTCAGTGGCTCACGCTTCGTTCTGGAAGGCGCGCACTTCGTGTTCGGGAGGTGATATGCGATCTGACGTTTTTGTTCGGGCTGCCGCAGCAGTTGCGCTCGTCGCATGCGGTGTTGCTCATTCAGCGGATCTCCAGCCAGTTGTCAGAGAGCCATGCTGTTTCCAACCGAACGAACAGCTGCATTGTCTTCTGTGGCATTGTTGTGATCGGCGCGTGCAAGGCAGGTCCACACGTCTTTGTCACCGAAACCGCTCATGCGGTGTTAGGCTTCTTACCCGCCCGGCCAAATGCTGGCCTATGTCGGAGCAGCCGTGGCTTGAAAAGGCAATCGCGGCCGATATCGCCAACAGCAGCGAAGTCCGGAAAGGTACCTATGCGGCGTTCCCGCGGCAAAGGGCGCAATTCGACTACCGTCGTTTCGATGGCCCCTGGGAGGCGGCGTTGAGCAAGCGTCGCACCTGCTTGGTCCATCAGATTTGAGCGCGAGTGTATGAGTTTTGGCGGGACAGCAATCTGGCGACCTTTGGGCACAGCTGCGCGCTCTGGGCATGTCAAAACCTAAAAGTTTGAGGCGAATGGCGTGGAGGTAGGCTGCATCCCAAGCCTCATTCGTGTTGCCTACCTCGCCCAGTGGTGCCTTGAACGCCAGTAGCCTTCTTTCTTCCGCTCAACCTGTACCCAGCGGACTCTGATTGTTGTTCCGTGCCACGCCTTTGTCTTGTTTAGGCTCCGGAGAGCCCACCATTCTTCCGAGTAAATGCGGCTCTCTCTCGAACTCGAAAAGGCGCCGCCTTGGCATGACCGCGAGTCCATGGTTCCGAAGAATTACGCCGAGAACGATGGCGTTCCTGCGGCGCTTGCGATTTCTGTCTTGCGACTTTCGCGCTTACGATTGAGACCATCCTACTTCTTTGAGCATGGTTGGGCGGCAGTGGTAAGCTTCACTGCCGGTCGAGGCCAGCTCGCCCGTGACTGCCACTCTGTGCGGAACCGACTCTGGCATATATTCTGGTGTGGGGAATACGAGTCAAGGGTGTGCATTCGCGTCGTCAGAACAGCTGGCTGGTCGACCACCTAACCGAATGCACGCTCGATATAGCCAAGGTACGGCAAAGCTGCCCGCCCACAAGCCCCGTCCGGCACGATCGGCCGCGCGTTGCGCAGCGTGGTATCGTCCCCTGGAGTATCGCGCCCAATCGAGCACGAGACCGTTACGCACCAACCATTCTGCGAGATCGATGCCATCAGCTGAACAGATCGCCATCGTCCGTCCACACTCATCCTCCAGGACTGACAGACAACTGACTTCGCGCTCTGCAACGAAGCTTTCAAGATCGCTCGCGGCCCTGAGGCCACATCGATATTGATTGACGTTGATATCTCGGCACATTTGAGTTTTGTCCGGCGCGTCGATGCCCCAGAGCCGAACGCGTGTCCCGTGAATTTCAAGGGTGTCGGTGCTGATGACCTTTGCCGGCCCCGCCAATTCGCCGGCAAACACGATGCTGCACAGTGCGAGCATGGTCAACACCACGATCAATCCATACATGGCGATCTTCTTTGTCGAACTACGAACATTCCGGCCGAGTGCTGCAGAGCATGGGAAGCCGCCGAACGGCGTGCCATCGCGGCTGTGCTGAGGAGGCTGCTAATGTTGCATGGGTAAGCTCGTTCGACGGATGAATCCCCGTGTATCAGCAGTGCAAGACTCCCCTCGCGTCCAACCTCGCCCCGGATGTTCTGCGACCAGGCTGCTGCGCTGACCGCATCCCGCCATTCCTCCAGGTCGTTGCGGTAGTTCGCTTTGGCCGCATCACGCACCAGCCGGTCGAACTCGGTAGTGCGCGTCCGCTCACTAGCGACCGGACCGACGCGGACGGCCGGCCGCAAGTCGTCGAGATATGATTTCCTGGTCGCCTTGTGCGGAATGAGCATAAGCTCAGCCCCCTCGCTGCCACGGATAGCAGCGAGCGCGCGTCGCCCGGGATCGCGGCAGCCGGCTGCTATCGGGGAAAGCGTACGCATCGCTTGAGCAAAACGGGCGACATGACGGCCATCGTTGCTATCAACAGCAACATGCCTTTTAAGAGCGGTGGGCGACAGATGCCCTCGCACTCACGCCGCCCAATTGGTTTCGCGAGCGCCAGCACAACCAGATCAGCCAGCGGCTCGACCAAGGCCACAACTGCATAGGAAACCGCGAACGATGGGACGTCACCGAGGTTGGCGGCACCGAAGCCCGCGCCATAAAGCGCCCAAAACGCGACCGAGACAACGATAGCAGATTGATACGCAGTCGAGAGCGCAATCGCATTACTGTACTGCAGATCGCGATAGGCAGCCTTGGATGGAATGAGCCGCTTGGCGAGCGCCCGGATCTCAAACAGCGGCACTAGACGCGTCGTGGCATTCATACCATATTGCGGCAGGTCGGTCGGAACAAAGAGCACGCCTTGCAGCAAAAGGCCGAGCGCAAGACCAAGGGCAGCCGGCGCCGCGCCGAACAACAGTGACAGCGTCGAGCGCAGGACGAATTGCACTTCGGAGACCCCAACCGCAAAGTGCGGCAGGATTTCGAAAAACGCGAACACAAGACCCGTCGCGGCGATGGCTTGCACAGCAAATGACATTGCGCCCCGCTCGCGTATGGTCTCGACCACAAGCTTGGCGATGACGCAGCCCGTCGCAATGCCTGTCGCGTACCTCAACACGAGCTTGGCGTCTGTTACTATTCCGGGTTCGATATGCACGGTCTTGAGTCCTTTCTGCCGTTGTACTCGGGCCTTCGCTCAAGAATTTGCCGGGAGCGTTGTCTCTGACGGTTGGAAATGGCACTTCACCTTCGCCACCCTCGGTCCATTTGTAACGTCCTGTTTTCGCCAGATCGGACCGGGTGTGCACTCCGCCTTCGCTCGGTCATTGCGACATTTCATAGCAACAGCTATGCCAGCGCCGCTGCGGCGGTTAAGGCTCTGATTGCCTTGAAGCATCCGGCGGCGCGCAGGATTCGTCGTGTTCTGTAGCCGACATGCTCTGGAGGAAATTGGACACACATCGCGGCCAGTCTTTGGTCAACCTGTGCCGTTTCAGACAATCATTTTCGCTCGCCCATTGAAGCGGAAACTCCTGACGCCGTTGGCGCGAAGACACCGGTTCGGCATCAATCTTGCTCGACCTTGTTTCGAGGACGACGCCTATGGCGCAGCCAAATGTTTGGCGGCCCCGGGTCGTCGAAATCCTCCAAGAGCTTGCTGGGTCGTTCGATTGACCTTGCGGCCAAGCATGCACGAACATGGAAATGGCGACGCACCCATCCAAACTTGGAGTCGGAATTTTCTGGATCGCAGCATCATCTCTCAGCGACGCGCCCGGCAAATTCCGCTGCACCATCTGCGACGAAGTTCTGGACGTGTTTGAAGGTCCCGGGAGACGCTATCGTGTCGCAGTCAAACCGGATGCTAAAGTGAACATGGATCAACTTACGTCCGGTAAGCCTGCCGTCTCCGATCAGACGGCGGCTGCCTCGATGCTGAGCATTCGCGCAGTCATGCTGGGCGATCGCATCAGCCCGTCGGCTCTCGAAATCGGAACGCTAGTGTCCTCGACGCCGATCGCTTTCCGCATTCATGCGGGCCTTGTCGTGATCTTCCGCTATGGCGTTGTAGTGCTCATCGGATTGTCGCCCTCGGAAGGAACCGCTCTGATCGAAACCCTGATATCGCGGGCCATCGGTGAACTCAGCTGCTATGAGGAGGAGAGCGCGCAGGCGCAGCTCTGCAACGACCAGAGCGCCGAGGTCATCCTGCCGGGCGGGCGGATTTTGTCTCAGAGAATTTAGCGACGATCGGCTGCCGATCGCCGATAGCTAGCCAAGAGCACGGCGCTGGAGCGAGATAAGTGCCGTGTCGCCGCGGTGTTCGACGTGGTCGTACCCTTTGCACGCGAACTAGCCGAGCGCGGCCGGACGCCGCGGGCCGCAAGGGCATTCTCTAACTGATCGGCAATGCGCTCCTGGTCCAGCAGCACGTCGCGGGCCGCGTCGCCATTGCCGAAAAGCCCGACGCACTCTGGGAGAAGCCGGAACTCGAGCGGCTCTATTCGCGTCTGTAAGACGAATACGAACTGAAGGAGCGTCTTGAGATGCTTAAGCGCTAGCTGTCGGCCATATCCGGAACGGCTAACGCACTGACGGACATCATCGACACACGGCGCTCGCTGCGTCTTGAATGCGTTATAGTCGTGCTGATCGTGATGGAAGTTGCGATCGGATGCTTTCAGATTATTACAGCAGCTCACTGAGTGCGGCTGGCCGTAGCGCGTGAAGGCGCCTTCGTGGGGTTTGAGCGGGCCTACTGACCGACCTGACCAAGCGTTGACGTGGGACGCGCCGTTCGGCCGCACTCAGCTGCGGATTTCGGCTATGTCTTCCGTGCTCGTGGACGCGAGGTTCGGCGAAATCCCGGTGCGCTCGCGAACACAGCAAATAGCCGAGGCGAGTTCGTTTCCCGAGGATCGAGCAAGGATAGGGGGTGTATGGCAGACGCGCGGCGGAGCGTTCATGTCGACGATCCAGCGTCACCCAAGAAGGCCGTTTTGCCCAATTTGCAGCGGGCCGCCACTCAGCTTCTCTGCTGTTCTCGACTTGGTCGCGGAATACTTGCCAGGCCTCCGCCGCCCAGGCGCAGCCAGCGACTACCGAAACAAGGTCGGTCGATTTCACCAGGACGCCTCACTGAGTTGAGCGACTGCCTTTCGCCGCTTTGCCACATCGCCGCGGCTCGGTCGACGTGTCCTGCCGTGATTTCCCTTGCGTGGCTGTTAGCGAACGGTTGCATGATCCGCCAGCGCGAAAACGCGCGCTGCAACTGGACATGAAAGCTCAGAACTGCGGATCTGCCCTCGCGAACGCGAAGGTCGCCGAGCTTGACGCGGCCGGGGCTGCGACCGGGCGTGCATAGCGGCTCCGCGTCAGCGATAAATACTAAACGGATGACAAAGGAACTACGCCGCGAATTTCGACGCGGTTTTGAGCTCGCAAGCAGGCGCCGAGATTTTCTGACGTCCCCATCCGCTCTGGACATTCCATCTGCAGGACTGTCCCTCAAAGCGCCTGGACACTCACGCGCCCTCGGCAGCTCCTCTCAAATCCGCTTCTGAACCGATCCCGGCATGGCGATCCTTCGCTGGCTCGTTCAGGAGCCCGGCGAGCCTGAGGCCCTCAAGGACTCCTTCGAGCCGCTGTTCGCGAATGATTGCGGCCAGCAGCGAAACGGCCTCCTCCCGATCGACGGTGAAGCAGATGTCAGGCGCTCGCTCAACCAACAGGTCCAGCAGGGTCGGAAGGTCAGCAACGTGGTGGCGTAGGGTCGAGACCACATCATTCGCGAGATAGGTCGCCAAATCAGCATTCGGCGGCGGATCAAAGTCCAAGTCGACCTCGGCGCGCTTCTCGATCGCATGTCTTATCAGCTCGCCCTGCCGTCTTGCATTCATCGAGAGCATGAACACCGCATCCGCGAGGTTCTCGCGCGGCAAGCTTCTCAGTTCGGCCATGCAGGCCCGAACGTCGCCGACCGAACTCTCACAGCGTGCCTCTGCTCGCCGCGCGTTAGCGGCTGCCCTGCTCTTTTGTAATCGAACCATCGTCATGCTCTCCGGCCGATCATATATCCCAGCGATACAGGCGAATGAAAGTGCAAACTTGTGTGCTGCATGCGCGCAGCCCGCCTGACGAACGCGCAACCGCCGGTCGCGCGAAGGAGTCACAAAGCGCTAATTCTGTGATCCGCTCGTGCCTGTCTGTCTACAAGGCGCTCGTGGCACGTTCGTCGGGCCGGCGGCGCGAAGCGAAGTCCTGCTTCGAGCGTTCCGTTTGTAGGTGATAGGCAGCGTCGCGAGGCAGTGGCGGCAGGCGGATCGCCGCGAACTCCAAGGAGGACGAACCGGCCAGATATTGGGGAAGAGAAGCAGGATCCGTCGACAGATCCGACATGGACGACCTAATCCGCCAATGCGCTGCGCCCTGTTTCGGATCCGCTCGCTTTGCCTATCTCCGGGGCATATTATAGCGATGGCAAGGCCCCCCCGGTAGATGCAAACATTGGGACTCGATTGAATCAGGTGAAATCTCAACTTCGCGCGTGATTTGGTTGTATGGCGAGAACGCCGCAGCCTGCCAATCAGCCCTGCCCCGAAGCTTTAACCAAATTTGAATAGCACACCGTAACCGCCACGTGGGTAGCTCCACTCGATATCGCCACTTTCTTCGCAGATCACCCGGCAGGTACCGCACTCGATACATCCGTCGACTGTCACCTCAACATGACCTTTATCGCTGAGCTCGTAGCACCGTGCAGGGCAGGCCTTCAGCATCGATAAGAGCCGCGAGGATGGTGTGGTGTGCGGCCGCACCTTGATATGGGCACGGCCGGAATCAACGAGATAGCGGTTGTAGAATAGTTTGTCCTCGACACGTCGGGATGGCTCGCTCGGCATTGTTTCTGGCTCCGTCGTTCGTCGTTGTCTTTGGTTTGTGATCACCGCCAGGCCCGGGCAATGCGCAGGGCATCGCTGAACAGTCCACTCCACGACCGCGCCTTGATGAACGAGCTCAGCATCAGCTTCTCTTTCTCAAGCTTTGGTGTGCCGTCGACGCGCACGTAATCCTGCATCGCCTTGGAGAAGAGCTGCGGATATGTGAGAAAGAAGTTCTGCGAGTGGGTATGCATCAGTGCCGGCATATCCTTGTACTTCTTCAGGTCCTTGATCACGAACGAATCATTCAGCAGCTTTTTGTAAAGCGAAAGATTTTTGGCCGTCATCGGATCATTTCGCGATTTGATAAGGCAGATCGCTTCCGCGGCGATACGGCCCGACGTCATCGCCAGATTGGACCCCTCGCGATGGATGGCGTTGTTGAGCTGGGCGGCGTCTCCGACAACGACCCAGCCCTCACCACAAAGCTGCGGGATCGCCTTGTATCCACCTTCGGGGATCAAATGCGCGGAATATTCCTTTACTTCCGAACCCTCGATCAACGGCGCGACGGACGGGTGACGCTTGAACCCCTCGAGCAGGCCGTAAGGCGTCTCGCCGGTACGCTGGAAGTCGGCAACAAGACAGCCGATACCGAGCGATATGCATTCCTTGTTGGAATAGATGAAGCCCATACCGGTCATGCCGCGGGAGATGCTTCCGGCGGCTTCGATGACGAGCCCCTCGTCGCCTTTTAGATTGAAGCGAGCATCGATTGTCTCGCGCGATAGGAAATGCATCTCCTTGACCGCGAGTGCGACCTTGTCCGGTTTCGGCCGCGTTCTTAAGCCCGCACCCGTTCCCAGCACTCCGTTCACCCCCTCGGCCAGCACGACGACATCTGCATGGATTTTACCCCCATCTCGATCTGTGCGCACCCCGACGACCCTCCCATCGGAATCCTGGAGGAGCTCGGTCACCGTGGTCTCGCACAGCACCGTGGCGCCGGCCTCGCGGACCTTCTGCGAGAACCATTTATCGAACTGGGCGCGGATGATGGTGTAGCGGTTCGGCTTTTCCTCGTTGAAGTCATCGGAGCGATAGTGAATCCCGGTGTGCGAACGCTCGTCCACGATCCAGAAGCGTTGCTCGACGAGATGCCGCTCAAGCGGTGCATCTTCTCGGAAATTCGGGATCAGCTTCTCCAGCATATCGGCATAGAGGATGGCGCCTTGCACGTTCTTCGACCCCGAATACTCGCCGCGCTCCAGCTGCAGCACTTTTAGGCCCCGTTCGGCCATGATCAGCGCTGCCGCATTCCCGCCCATGCCAGCACCGACGACGATCGCGTCGAATCTTTCCTCGATCATACAAGCTCCCCTATCCAGCGATGCGGTCGTGCGAGTGCGGCGACAGCTGCGCGCGGAATGCAGAGGTCAATGCGGGCAACAGTCGAATGGCGTCGGTGACGATGCCGATGTGGGCGAAGTCGAAGATCGGGGCGTTCTTGTCGGTGTTGATGGCAACGATGAGGTCGCCCCCCTCCACGCCAACGCGATGCTGGATCGCGCCGGAAATACCGGCCGCGATATAGAGCTTTGGCCGAATGGTTTTCCCGGTCTGGCCGATTTGTCGGTCCGAGGTGACCCAGCCCTTCTGGACCAGCGGCCGCGAGCAGCCATATTCGGCGCAAAGCACGTCCGCGAGCTGCTGTACCAGTTGGAAGTTCTCAGGCGACCCCAGACCGAGCCCTCCAGCGACGACCACGTCGGCATATGCGAGGTTGGACTTTTTAGAATCGCGGTCTGGCAGGAACGACAGCACCTTTGTGACGATATCTTCTTCTACAAGCCCGAGCGGATGCGAGATGACGCGCCAGACCGCGCCGGTCACGCGCTCGGGCATCGGCATCACGCGCGGACGGACGGTTGCCATCTGTGGACGGTAGTTCAGTGTGTAGATCGTGCACAATAGTGAGCCGCCAAACGTCGGCCGGGTCGCTGCAAGCGAGCCGTCGGCATCGACATCGAGTTCGGTGCAGTCGGCAGTTAGGCCGGTGAGCAGTGTGGTGGCCACTGAACCGGCGAGATCGCGGCCGAGTGTAGTTGCCCCTAGGAGTAGGATTTCCGGCTTGTACGTATTGACCAGCTCTGACAGGGCCTTGGTGTAGGATTCATTGCGATAATCGGCCAAGAGATCATCCGCGACGATATAGGCGAGGTCGGCGCCGTAGCAGAAGGATTCGGCGACCGCCTGCTGCGTTGTCTCCCCGACTGGGCCGATGACAACCGCGGCGAGGTCAACGTTGAGCTTGTCGGCAAGCCGTCGGCCGGCACCCATCAGCTCCCAGGAGACGGGGTGTACTATCCCGCGTTCCTGCTCGATGAAGACCCAGACGTGCTTATACGCTTTGAATCGTTCGGGCAGCTCCCTCTTGGTCGCCGCGCGACCACCACCCGCGGCCGGAGCTGCGCTTTTGGGTGCGGTGCTCATCATCTGTACTCCCATCCGTGTTCAGTAGCGGCTCGCCAGCGAAGCGTGCTCCGCCTCCAGCTTTGACTTCGCGGGTGAAGATTGCTTCAGTTAACGTTCGGCCGCGTGCACGCCCTCATTTTGTCAACACCGCCTGGCAGCAGCGCGGGGCCGAGACACCCATTGCTGGACTTTTGTCGACGAGCCCGGAAGCACGCGCTTCGGGTTCTTTCCGGGTTCGGCATTCTGGGGCCACCATTTGGCAACTAGTGAGGCGCGCAACCGCGCGGTCACGCGAGCCGATCGATTGCTCCCCCTCATCTTGGAGATGCAACCGAGCTGGAACAGATCGAGGACCTACGTGAGGCTCGGCTGGCGCCATTGTCGGCCGCGAGCTTGCCGGTGAAAACGCGATCCATTACTCTGAATGCCCTCGCAATCTTGCCGATTGCAGCGACACGCCCGCAACTCTTGGCGAGGGCACAAGGGCCGGCGGTGAAGCCGCCCGTCAACGGCGCCGCGCGGCCGGCGCTGGAGAGCAAGGTGTCCCGCCGGGAAGTCTCGGCCATAGATCGGCCAACGGGAGTGATTTCGTCGACGAATCTTTGGCGCGGATCAAGCGCAGCTTTCAGCTCAGCCAGGCCGGAATATGCAACCATCGCTTTGGCGTCGTGACGCATCATGATGCCGGCAGGCAGCGCGCGCGAAACTGCGCGGCGTCCAAAACAAACTCGATGCGGACCAAGATGTGCATTCGCTTCTCCAGACTAGCTGAGCATATGTCAGCAATTGTCGTACCAATTGCGCAGACGGTGAAAATTGACCGCCAATACAGAATCTTACTGAAGGAAATCGGATTGGCAGCCTCTCACGAGGATCGGAACATTCGAAACCGTGCTGACCCGTGTCCGGAATGCGACAGAAGACAGTCATCCGAACCTTGCTGCGCTTTCCTCGCTAAATATGCGCTCCCCGCTGCCGGCGTACCATTGCAGGAGATAGCTGCACCATGAGACCAGCTTGAAACGACGGAAATATCCGGGCTGAGCCGTGATTACCTTAAGGAGCCGAGTCCAAGCTGCGGATCCGCGAGGCCCGTAACTGCAACTTGGGTCGTTGGCAGGTTCTCTGAACCTTCACGCTCCAGAGCACGAGATATAAACTCAATTCACTCCAAAGAACCGAGCTGCACCAATGCTGGATGCTTGTTCGGTTGTGGTGCGGCCGCATCCTTCAGGACCTTGAACACGCGCTGTTCGATCGGGGAGGACGTGACGAAGTCGGCATAGGCGCGCTCAAGCGTGGCCTTGCAACGCGAGGCGATGTCAGGATCTGATGCACCGGTAAACTCCTCGCCGGCGAGATATTGACCCATGCGACGAAGGATATGAAGCCGCGCCACGTCGATGATTTTCGCATTGTACTCGACGCCGAGCAGTGCAAAAAACTCCTCTGCCGCCGAGGCCTTGTTCAATTGCGAAAGGATCCCGTCCGTCGTCATTTTCAACCTCCATTAGATCCGCGCCGAGAAACCGTCCTGGCTCGAATGTTCCAACCTGATCGCGCGATGCGCATTGCTGACCACCCGATCGCCCTCGGTTGACGAGCGATCTCTCGTGAATGTCGCGCCAGATCGCCACCACCGTTTTCTGGGAAACTGGGCCTTTGTGCTCGATGGCATGCTTGCTGACGCGCGCGAGAATGGTTTCGGTTTGCTCGGCGGTGACCGAAACCTGCAACTCGGACAAGAGCGAAGTGATAGCGGCAAGGCCTGAATGCTTGCCGATCACAATGCGGTGGGAGCGGCCGAGTAACTCCGGGTCGAGCGCTTGGTAGGTGGGCCGGTCTTTTTGAGAGCCCACGTGGATGCCGGGTTTATGGGTAACGACATGCTCGTCGACAATCGCCTTGTTGAGCGCAATGGTGCGGCACGCTGCGGCTGCAACGGCGGCCGCGAGCTTGTCCAGTTCAGATACCAGCACGCCGGTATCACGGCCGTAGAGCTGCCTATCTGCGACGGCAACTTCCTCCAGCGGCGCATTGCCGGCTCGCTCGCCCAGTCCAATGACCGTCACAGAGGCGTGCGTCCCACCGGCCTTGATCGGCGCCAGCGTATTAGCCGTCGCTAGCCCAAGATCGTCATGGCCGTCGAATTCGAGCTCGAGATCGGTGCTGGCGCGCAGTGCGGCCACGAGCGCGAAGGACGCGTCGGGATCGAGCACGCTCAGCGTATCTGCGACACGAAAGCGCCGCGCGCCGGCCGCCTTGGCGATTGCGATCAGGTCGATCATGAAGTTGACATCGGCACGCGAGGAGTCTTCGCCCTCCACCGCGACATACAGTCCCTTGTTGCGAGCATAGGCCACGACGCGCATCACCCGCTCCAGCGCGGCCAAGCGGCCGCCACCGAGTTTCGCCGCAATCTGCACGTCGGACGATGGAATCGATAGGCTGACCATCGAAACACCGGCCTCGATCGCCGCATCGACGTCCGCGGGTTTCATCGGCACCAGCCGATGATCGTGGCCGCAAGGCCCGCTTCGGCGACCGCTCGGATCGCGGTAATCTCTTCCTGACCCATCGCCGGCGTTCCGGCCTTGATCTGCGTGACTCCGGCCGCGGCCAGCGCACGCGCGATCGAGACCTTTTCCGGTGTCGTGAAGGCCACGCCGGGTGTCTGTTCGCCGTCGCGCAAGGTGGTGTCGTTAAGGACTATGGACCTCGACCGATCTTTGTCGGGCCCGGTAATTGCGGCGGCGAACGCCATCAGCGGCTCCGTATGTTTATTCCGGAAGCTGTTCAGCAACTGCTGTGCCAACCCGCTCGAATTCCCAAGAACCTGTGAATGACGCCGAATTTCAGATTAGTCGGGTGTGTCGCAAATCCGACAGGGTGGAAACGGCGGAGCGCCAGGTTCGGTGCGCTTGCGACCGAGCTGAAGGCAGGCGCCGAGCTTGGAAGCTTGCTAGCCGGCCAACGGTTCGGGCCTCACCTCAAGCTACAGCACTTCGGGGAAGACGCGTGCATTCCGGCGCTTAAGAAGATTTTTGAGCCATCGGGTTCGGTCCAACCACAAGTCGGTGTTCGTAAATAAGTTCAGCGGGGCGCGATCAAGAGGCGGATGTTGGCGTCGATCATCGCGTCAACATAGAACATCTCGGCGGTAAATGTGACGGTCGCCTCCGCCAGTTATCAAGCCGCGATCATCAGGCGCCGCCGCGTCCTGCTTAGGCCGCCTGCGCGAAGTTGTTTGTGTCTTTTAAAACCCGTCTCGTCATGTGACAGCTAGCCGAAAGCTCGTCCGATACACCCGGACTCGCGCCTGGAGGGGGCATCCATTATGAGCTCAGTCTTGCGAACTTGGGATGGCTTGGACTGAGTCATCGAGACGACGCAGATGATCCCGCCGGCGTCCGGCCATCCGGCTCTCCCCGCTCTCCTCGCCGAAGCAAAGATCAAAATCATTGCATTCCGTGCAGACCGGCGTGGTACACACCACCAGACCGTCATCTTCGCATAGCGTGCGATAGAAGAAGCGCTTCCAGCGCATGTTCTTGGTGTTGCGAGCCGCCAGCGGCCCGAAATGGCGCATCAGGAGGCGGGACAATTCGTCCCGCTCCCGCAGACCGAGATCTTCCCACAGGTGATTAGGCTCCATGGCGCGCCGCGCGATCATCGTCGCGAGCCAACCGCCGACCTCGCCATGAGTGGAACGTTGCGCAAGCAGGAGGTCGCGCACCATAATCGTCTCGTCAGGAGCCGGTAACGCGGACTGTTCGCGCCAGGTACAACTCCTGACTGGGGTGGATGGGAAGTATTGCACCAAGAGCGCATCGAGCTCCTGGTTAGTCAAGCCAGCCCGTTCGGGAAGTTGGCCGCCATCCATAGCGGATGCGGCGAGAACGCAAGCGAGCACATGGCGATCGAAATCGTCATCGTCGCTGATGTCGACTTCTGTTGGATGGCGCCCGGTCAGAAGCCCGTAGAGCTCACTTGCGTCGCGCTGCTCGGCGATGTGAGCTGCTGATACAGGAGATGACATCGTATCGGCCAATTTGCTTTGTGTGCCAATCATGAAGGTCCCCCAGCTTCTGAGTGGACGATGTCGGCCTTCCCCGGTCGAGAAGGCCGACAACATCAACTATGCCGAAACAGCGGCGAGCTCGGCGGCGGTCTTGCCGACCAGGCTCTCGTCGACAGGCTTGATGATGCCGTGCTCCATGAGCATATCCTCGAGCTCGTCCATGCTGATTGGCGTCGGGATGGCGCCTTGTCCCGCATTGTTGTGGATCTTGGTCGCGAGATTGCGATAGTGATCCGCCTGCTTGGACTCTGGCGCGTATTCCAGCACAGTCATGCGGCGCAGCTCCGCGTGCTGCACGACATTGTCTCGTGGCACGAAGTAGATCAGCCGGCTGCCGAGCTTCTTGGCAAGAGCATCTGCCAGCTCCAGCTCCTTGTCCGTCTGCCGCTCGTTGCAGATCAGGCCGCCGAGGCGCACGCCGCCGGAATTCGCATACTTCAGAATACCCTTGGAGATGTTGTTGGCGGCATACATCGCCATCATCTCGCCGGACATCACGATGTAGATTTCCTGTGCCTTGTTCTCGCGGATAGGCATCGCGAAGCCACCGCAGACAACGTCGCCGAGCACGTCGTAAGAGACATAGTCGATGTCCTCATAGGCGCCATTCTCCTCCAGAAAGTTGATCGAAGTGATCACGCCTCTTCCGGCGCACCCCACCCCCGGCTCTGGACCGCCGGACTCGACGCATCGAATGTCCTTGTAGCCGAGCTTGATGACGTCCTCGATTTCGAGGTCCTCAACGCTGCCGGCATTCGCCGCCAGACTCAGAATGGTGTCCTGCGCTTTGGCGTGCAGGATGAGGCGAGTCGAGTCCGCTTTGGGATCACAGCCAACGATGAGAATCCTTTGACCCAGCTCAGCAAGAGCCGCCAGCGTATTTTGCGACGTTGTCGATTTACCGATGCCACCCTTGCCATAAAACGCGATTTGTCTCAGCGAAGACATGTTGCTCTCCATCAACCGATTGCCAATTTTTCGCGCGGAACGCGCGAGGCTGTTTCTCTCTCTCAGAAACGTGGGCACACGGGTTTCGGGAAGGAGGCCATCGCTCGCCATCGGCGTCGGCGTGCCCTCAGCCCTCACTCGTTGTTGCTGCATCCAGTTAGCAACTGGCGTGCCATTCGTTCGCACGCGCGTTAAGCATCTGACTAGGCTCGACTAATAGCGCAGCGTCCGAGACTGGATGCTGTGGCGGACCCGACAGCGGCAAGAGCTCTGAGACAAACCCGACAAAGCCGGCGCGTGGATTCCACTACGAGTGCCGGGCGAAAGAGCGCGGAACGGGGAATGCCGGGCCAAGTCAATTGAGGACCATCCGGTGCAGATGGGGTTCGAGGACACGCCAGCATCAAAGGCGAATGTTCCACGACCGGCATGATGGGTACTTGCCGGCAGATGGGTGGCATATCGCTTGCTTTGCCAGTCGCGGAACGCTGTTTCCGTGTAACGCGATGTTGTGAGGACAATATGCCTGGAATTGGAAGTAAGTTGCCGCCGTTCGACATCACAGGCGTGAAGCCCGGCTTTCACCTGCAAGAGGAGAACGGGCAGAGCGCCTTCGAGACGCTGACTGAGAGGAGTTTCCCCGGAAAATGGAAAGTCATCTTTTTTTACCCGAAGGATTTCACATTCGTCTGCCCAACCGAAATCGCTGAGTTTGCTCGCCTGTCCAAGCATTTCGCCGATCGCGATGCAGTCGTGCTTGGTGGCTCGACCGATAACGAGTTCTGCAAGCTCGCCTGGCGGCGTGAGCACAAGGATCTGCACCGTCTATCGATCTGGCAGTTTGCCGACACCAAGGGCGCACTGGTCGATGGCCTTGGAGTGCGATCGCGTGATGGCATCGCGCATCGCTACACCTTCATCGTCGATCCTGAGAACACGATCCAGCATGTCTATGCGACAAGCCTCAATGTCGGCCGCAGCCCGACTGACACGTTACGCGTTCTGGATGCGACACAGACTGATGAGCTCTGCCCTTGCAACCGCGAAATCGGCGGCGACACGCTTAAAATTGCCTGAGGCAACATATCGAAAGTGCAGCAAGGAGCAGCTCCCGCATTCGAAGGACGTCAGATTCAATCGTTGGTCGGATACCAGATGAGACGATCTTACCGCAAATGCGGCCAGCTGCTAGCGAGTGCGGCCCGCAATTCAATTCTCATTGCCGACATGGAGTCTGCCGCGGCCGCCGCGCTGTCCGCGCGCGGCACTCGCGGCGGCGAAATCGACGGTCTCGATGATAACGATGAACAATGTTCACCACTGCTTTGCTCACCTCACAACAAATCCCGCATACAAGAGGATGCCGGCGCGGCTCCGCATGAACATACAAAATGCTTGTACGCTTCTGCGCCTGCTGTCTGCACATCTCCTGCCGGACTACCTATGTTGTCGCCGTAGGCCGGATCGCGGCTATTCCCTTCTTTCTGCGGCTTGCCGGCCGGCAGCATCATCAGAGCGATCTGCGTCAGCCGCCGGCCGCTAATGCTGTAGGCCGACGATGTCGGCCCCGGACTCGGAAAAATGGTGCCAAGCTCCCTCTTGGGGGCAACTAGGTTCCAGTCGCCGCGCCTCGAGAAGTATGGAGGCAGAGGGAGATGGCTCAGCGCCGAATGACGTCTACCGGCCGAGATGATGATCCGCCGGCACGCTCGCGGACCGTGTTTTCCCAGCTCAGTAAATCTATATTCACGATGTAAGCCGCTCAGCAAACCGGTCAGCTCGTTCATCGCGCGAGCTGCTCCTCGGGCGCAGGGACCTGAAAAAGATCAGGTGGCCCGGCGGTCGTAAGCCGCCTGGCCGTCTCGATCATCACGCCGGTCAATTTCCGAACATTCACGCGTATCTCAGCGCTGGTGACCCAAGCCAATCCCCAAGGTACGTGCTTTCTGTCTTAGAGAGCCCTCGGATCGCTTCATAAGCTTTGAAACCCTAGCTACAGGGGTGCGGGCCTTTGAGTGCGCTTTGAGCAGCTTGACGTCATCCTTACTATACTCTTTGCGCTTGGTGCTTTTTGCCACGTGTTCTCCGATTTCGCTTTGCACATTTGCCTGCAGCGTCTTGCTTTTGGCGAAGACGCAACTGCTTCCCATTACCATATCAATGGTCATCGACAACTATTCAAGCGGATTTTTCTCTTCGAGATAAGAACTGGAACTACACGCGAATTTGTCCTCTGTCCTCTGGATCTTTATCCGCGTGACAAACCCGATTTTCGACGTGCACGTCAGCCCCTTCAACATGGAAGCAAGCCATAGAGAAGGGACGCTCGATGCGTCTTCGAAAAACAACTCGAAAAGCGCTTCTTGCTTGAATGCGCCGACTTCACTCACCAATTTCGTAGTATGATATTTCCAGGCGCCAATACTATTGATGGAGTAGCGCGGATCGGCCGGGACAGTCGCACTGCCTCACTTTGCGCGCGCATCAACGGGCCTTCACGGCGAGTGCACGGCGTTACCGCGCGAAGAGCAAACGTCTTCTCCTATTTTCTCAAGTCCTGCGGACTTAAGGGCGAGTACTCACAAAGCCAAATCTTGCAATGCCTGACCGTTACTCCTCGTCAGCTGATCGAGCACGGTTCGCTCATCCCCATTTGATCTACCGCAGTATCCTCGGTGTAATAAGCCACGTTGAGATACCCAGGCAATTCCGCCCTCAGCGAACACTTCTGCGAGACCATCGCCTGCCCCCGTCACATGGACCCGATGAACGAGCGAGCGACCTGATCGTGATATTTCCCGGGCCGGGCACTACGGCATGGCAAGCAACCCGCGGGCCTAGCCGTCCTGTGTGAGCTTGGCACCGGAAGGCGATTGCTTGATCATGACTTGCCAGAGCGCTTGGCCAGCACAATGCCGGCGGCGCGGTGTGGATCATTCGTGATCTGTACACAGTGATCTCCACTGTCGAGCAGATGCAGGTCGAACTTTCCAAGCCGGCGGAACGGACTCTGCGTCATGTCGGACGCCTCGCAAGAAGGCAAGATGTGGAACTTTCTGCCGGAGCGTCAGGCAGGGCTCAGAGGCTGTATCAATAGCGGCGAGCGTCTGCTCGATCTCTGTCAAGTCGCCTTCGAGCACCATCTCCACAATCCTTATTGCCAGAACAAACGTTCAGGGTCGGCGTTCAGAACCGCTGTCGCCAAGCCAAGCCGTTGATGGGTCGAATGCCACTCCCAGACGCCCTTGCGGTGATCTTTGCGGAGCAGCTGCCATGCCGCCCCAGTCCTATCGTGGTGCAGCAGCGCGACGTCGACGAGGTCGCCCTCCGCATTGATATTGCCTGAGCAGCACGGGCTCTCGACCAGATAGCCGCCAGCAACCGCTGTCACCTTTGGCGAGACATATCGGTAGTGCTCGCGCTTCGTCAGCGCGCGCACGATCCGCCACCGGTCGAGCTCGTTGGGATGCGCAGGCAATCCGGAATGATGTCGTCTGATGATTGCGGCGTTCATTGCGCGATATCCTAGACTGCAGAGATTTCTGCCTCGAGGCAGCCAACCACCAAGTGCTTGCCGAAGTCGACCATATAAATGGGTAGGTTCGCTTCCGTATGGCGACCGACCTGGACGATCTCACCAATGTACCCGACGCTGACCAGACACTCTTCCGCCGACGCGCCGGGAAAGGAACCGTCGTTGAGCAGATCGATTGCCGCCTTGACACGTTGGCCTGACCGGTATTTTGGCGATCTTGGTTCGATCATCGGGGTGCCGCTCCTGGCAAGAACGGCTCCTCGCCTTCGTGGCTTGGCGTGACTAGATCGAGCTCCTTGCATTTCATGCCGACGCGGTTGCCGGAGCCGAGGAATTCGACTCCATAGATATAAAATTGTTGCAGGAACGTGCCGATCGAGATGACATAGCCAAGCTCGCCTTTCTTGACCAGAACCTCACCGATGTCCTTGCCCACATAGGTGCCGTCGTTACGGATGGTGCGGTTGGCCCGCACGTTGTCACCATAATCAAAGAAGGGGGCGTCCGTCAGCTCGACGATGTCACTGTCACGGGCGATGTTGCTCATGCTGCCGTCCCTGTTCCATAGTTCAATTGTACCGCGCCTTGCAGGCGCCCGGCCTTACGGACCACCCTATCATGATGCTCGATCAACCCCCTCCATTCCCGCACGGCGGCGCTTGCGATCACGGATTGCATGAGCCTGTCGGGGTCCCGGTGCAGCAACATCAACGCCCGCAACCTAAACTCCAGATGCTCGAGACTGTCGTGGGCCCATGGTTGATGTTGAAGAAGCCATCGACGCGGCACGCGCGTCTGCCATCGAGGGAGGCGTGCTTGAGCCGGCGGCGAGGCGCGTGCTTCAGCGCGGGATGCGCACAGCCGACAGAGTCGACCTGATTACCCCGGCAACCGATGGCATTGTGGACGTCATCACTCACGGTCCCGCCCATACGCTCGAGCGTGCCCAACAACACCTTGGCGCCAGCCCTGTCCGCGGGGCAAAGCCCCAGCAGTCTCCCGACAGCTGCCGTCCTTCCCCAGTTGCCCGAGACGCATCTGCAAGTCGGCAATATGCGTCGAGCGAGAACAGGAAGACCCACACGAGGTACTCTCATAGCAGCCGAATTCCGGCTTGGTGGCGCCCACCGCACCAGTGGCAAGAAATTCGTTTCCGCATCACGTGATCCGGTGCGAACGCCTTGGCGTGGCGCAGGTGTACTTTCTGCACTTTCATCGAGGTGATAGGATAGCCCTGTCGCCCTGGGATGATGCTCGGCTGAGTCGACACCGTGCGACCAAGACAGGACTCGGCGAGGACGCCCTCTTTCGGATGACCAACTGAAGAAGGCCTCGGGCATGAATGTCGCCTGATCAACAATGGCTGCAGGTGCCTGGATTGATGTCGCGGAAGACGCGTCCGCTCTTCGTGGGCCCATCGGCGAAATCGATCCTCCACGCTCAAGACGGAGGCCTTGGGGCCGACAGGAATAGCTCGACGCGCTCCCGCCGACGTGCTCGTCGCTAGAATATGACTTGGCAACTTGCGAAAACGTTTGCGACCAGGGCCAGCCGTCCACCTGGTCAGAGAAGGCGAAAGCCGCGACCGGCGCCTCGTCAAGGCGGAGCATCATCCGCCCGAGTTTCTGAACCTTTAGTGTCGTAGTGACATCCATCGTAGCCCTCAAGCAGGCTCCTGGTGACGCGGCAGTGCCGTGTCGAGCACGCATGTATTGTCAACCGGGCAAACCGCCACGCATTGCGGCTCATCAAAGTAGGCGGCGCACTCGGTGCATTTCTCAGGATCGATCAGGAAAACGCCGGCTCGCTCGGAAATAGCGAAGTTCGGGCACTGCGTTTCGCACGCTGAACAGCCCGTGCATTGCGAGGCGATGATCTTGAACGGCATTGTCTGAACCCATCCTCTCAGGCGGCGGAAATCAGCGCATTGCGGCGGGCCGCCGGATCGACCCGCTCAATGTGCTTGATCTTCCCCTCATTGACTTTATCGAGATAGAGTTTGAACCAGGCGATCGCCGAGCCATCAATGAACTCGTAGGCATACTGATCGACCGGTTCGATTCCGGCCTTGATCAATTCGGCCTTCGGGCAGCCGCCGATCTTTGACACGAACACGGCATGACAATCGTTGATGGCGCCGATGGCGATTTCGAGCTTGCTGTCCTCGCCATCGCCGCCCTGGCAATAGGGATGAATAGGACGATGACCAACGAATTTTGCGCCTGAAGTCGAGAGCTCGTAGATCTGGAACTCCTTGGCATGACCGAAGTGCTGGTTGATCAATCCCGAGCCCTTGGTTGCAACCGCCACCAGCACCTTGATTTCGCTGGACGCGCTGGCGAGCCCCGCAACCTGCTCCTGCTTGGCCGCAAGCTTTGCAATGCGCGCCTTCTCGACTTTGGCCTGATCCTCCTTTCGGGCCTGCTCATCATATTTGATGTCCATGGCCATGATCTTTTCCATGGTGAACTCCGCGCCGCGGTCCTCCCCGAGTAGTCCGACGGCGTCGGCGCGGCACTGGCGACAGTGACGCATCATGTTCATCTCTCTTTCGCAGCTATCCTGCAATGCTGTCACTTCCTGTGCGGTCGGGCCGCGTTGCCCGCTGAGACCGAACACGGTGCCGTGCTCGGGCGACGATATCAGCGGCATCACGTTATGCAGGAAGGCGCCGCGCGACTTCACGGCCTTGTTAACCTCAACCAGATGCTGATCGTTAATCCCGGGAATCATCACCGAGTTGACTTTGCAAAGGATGCCGCGCGCGGTGAGCATCTCCAGGCCCTGGAGCTGCCGATTGCTGAGGATGCTTGCAGCTTCAATGCCTGTGTAGCGCTTGTGGCGGTAAAAGATCCAGGGATAGATCTTTGCGCCAATATCGGGATCGATCATGTTGATCGTGATCGTCACGTGATCCACCTTGAGTCTTGCGATCGTGTCGACATGATCAGCTAGCGCCAGGCCGTTCGTCGAGAGGCACAGCTTGAGATCTGGCGCGAGTTTATTGACGAGCTCGAACGTCTTGAATGTCTTGTCCGGATTCGCCAGGGGGTCGCCAGGGCCAGCAACGCCGACCACGCTCATCTGAGGGATCGCGGAAGCGACCGCCAGCACCTTCTTGGCGGCCTGCTCCGGCGTCAACTTCTCGCTGACAATGCCGGGGCGCGATTCGTTGGCGCAATCGTATTTACGATTGCAGTAATTGCACTGAATATTGCAGGCGGGCGCGACCGCGACATGCATGCGGGCATAATGGTGGTGCGCCTCCTCGCTGTAGCAGGGATGGTTCTTCACCTTTTCCCAGACCTCATTTGGCACATTGCCGATGCCGGCCTGAGATCCGCAGCTCGCCTTGCCGCTTCCACCGACCGTACCGCAGCTCTTGTGCTTAGCCATGACTTGCATGGTCTCGCTGATCTCGCCGCCGCCGCAGGATACCTGGTGTTGCGCTGAAGTACTCATTTTTCCAATTCTCTTCGCAAGTCGAATCCTTCCAGGCAAGCATCCCCAGAATCGTTTCTGAAAAGCCAAGAGCAACTGGCGTGCCATACCTGCCAACAAACGAATTTTTTGGTTCGCTTCAAGCAGTTAGATAACGCCTGCTCGAATGTCCGTTTTATCAACTCATGTTGGAAAGCTGACAGAGATTGCGATCACAAGAGCGCTGGCCGCGCTATGATGACGGCGGGTACGCTGCTTCATCTATGCCCTTGGGCCAAGAGCATGGCGGCTGGTGTCGTTGAAAGTTGATCTTGTCGCCGAAATGTGACGCGTATGCAAAGCACAATCCGCAAAAGACGTTTCCGGACGCTTTGAAGGACAACTTGAACCGGCGATCCTACGTAGATGCAGACAAGAAGCAGCCCCCCTGTTGCCGACCTATGTCGTGAAGATCACGCGGGCCCCTGCCCTGACACTCCGGAAGGCATTGTCGGGGTGAAGAGAAAACGCCGAGTGGCCAGGGTGCCGACGGCCATGAATTGGACCGTGCGTCCAAACGTTGGTTGGCATCTCGAAAAGGTCGTGCGGGTTTGGACGCCGATCAGATTCGTAAGGCTGCAGCCGCCTCGGTCGACATCGCACGAACTGCCGTCCAACAACTACACTACGTCGCTGACGTCTCGGTATCCAGCCAGCCGATCCTGCTCTTCAGGAAACGCAGGCCCAGCACCAACAAGCTGGCGTGCTCCCTGTTGTCCTTGCCATAGCCGTGGCCGCCGGCGGCATGCTCGTAGAAATAAGCCTCATAGCCCATCGCCTGCAGCTTCGCTGCCATTTTGCGCGCATGTCCGGGATGGACGCGATCGTCCCGCCGCCTGGTGGCCATCAGGATCGGTGGATAGGACTGCCCGGGTCTTGCGGCATGATAGGCAGAATAGGTCTTCAGCCACTCCCACTCCTCAGCGTTGTCGGGATCGCCATATTCGGCGAGCCAGTTCGCCCCGGCGAGCAGTTTGGTGTAGCGGCGCATGTCGATCAGCGGGACGGTGCAGAACAGTGCGCCAAAGAGCCCGGGATATCGCGTGAGCATGTTGGTAATGAGGATGCCGCCGTTCGATCCACTCTCGGCCCCGATCCGCTTGGCCTGTGTCACGCCGCGCTTAACGAGATCGGCGGCGACGGCTGCGAAATCGTCATGCGACAATCTCTTGCCGGCCAGCCGGCCGGCGTCGTGCCAGCGCGTGCCGAACTCACCGCCGCCGCGCAAATTTGCCTGAACCGTGGTGCCGCCGCAGTGAAGCCAAAGCTTACCGAGCGCGGAATTGTAATACGGTTTCACGGAGATCCCAAACCCGCCATATCCGCTCAGATGGACCGGCGCGTTGCCGGTCTGTCTGACCGGGCCGGTCTGTAGGTAGGGAATTCGCTCACCGTCGATCGAGATGGCCTCGTGCCGCGTGACCACGCAGTGCTCCGCGGCAAACGTCTTCGGCGCCTGCTTCAGCACGGCGGGACTGCCAACGCCCCGCTCCATCAGGATGAGGGACGGCGGGGTGAGCGGATCCTCGACGTGAGCCAGCAAGTCGCCATTGCTCTCGGACGGATTGCGATCGAGAGACCAGATGTCGACCACGCCAAGATCAGGAAGCCCGCCCAATTGCTCGCGGATCCAGCCATGATCGGATGGCGTGCAGATCTCGAAGACTGGCCGGAGTTCGTCGAGAATACAAAGCACAACTTTGCCCGCACTCCAAAAGAAGCTCTGCAGCGCACGGCGCGGCCCCGGCTCGAAGAGAATCTCGAACTGGCGGCTGCCCGCCAGGAATGCCGGCAGCGGGATGACGAGCACCGTATCCGCGGCATAGGTCTGCCCTGCCACAGACCAGGATTCGCGCGGCTTCAGGGCAAGCCAGTTGCGATGCGACCGCATCCAGATGTTACTTGGCAAGTCGAGCCTCGTCTTGGCGCCCGTTTCATCGCCCAGCCAGACCACGCAATTGGAGACGTCTGTCGCATCGAGGAACCAGATCCTGGGCGGCACGACAGTGTCGTCAACACTGCAACCGACGGACACATGAGCGGCCTTGGCCTCAAAGATCACTGCCGCTTTGTCAACATGCATACCACGCCGCCACAGCCTCACCGTGCGCGCATAGCCGGTGGTCGCGGCCATGCCATCGCCATGGGAGCTTAACAACACCAGCGTATCGGAATCGAGCCATACGCCGCTGCCTTTGGCTTCCGGCAAGATAAAGCCATCGCGGATGAAGAGCTTCGTGTCTGAATCGAATTCACGCAAAGTGACGGCATCGCTTCCGCCGCGCGATAGACTCAAGATCCATCGCGAGTGATTTCCAGGCGGTGCGGCCGTGGCATTCAGAAGCCAGTCTTTGCCTTCGCTGACGGCAAGTTGATCGAGGTCGAGCAGAATGTCCCATGACGGCTTCAGCGTGCGATACTCTTTCAGAGTGGTTCGCCGCCAGAGGCCGCGTGGATTAGTGGCGTCCCTCCACAGATTGTAGAGATACCCGCCGCGCCGGCTGACATAGGGGATATTGTCAGGTCGGTCGTAAATCGCTGTCAGCGCATCTCCGTCTCGTTCGGCTGCGGGTCCGCCAAACACCTCCAGGGTTCTGCTATTCTGCCGCTCGACGAAGTTCAGCGCCCGCGCGCCTTCGATCTGTTCCAACCATAGATAGGGATCATCGTCAGGAGCGGAGGGCGTTGGCCTTCCAGTTCGCGCGCCATCGACGCTCCTTGTCTGACCATGCTTCATTTACAACCTTAGTCTTGACGCGTAGTTCGACTGATTCAAGGATTTGCATCGCGAACGTTGCATCAAGATTTGCAAGCTACGAGCTGGCCCGAGATTCAATCCTCTCGAAAATGAATCTTGCGGAGTTGCAGCAATTGGCCTGACGCTGTTAAGATGTGCGGAATGCAACGACCGGGCTGGCGATGTCAGCACAATGGGCCCTCGCGAGGGCCTTCCCACCAACGCCATCTCGTTGGCCCAACGCCTCAGTGCTGGCCTAGGCCGAGATATTGCGTGTGGCACCGCGCGTCGGCGCCTTCTTGGTTCCCAAGAATGCTTCGAGCGCTTCCGGAGTCATCGGCACGCTCGGCTGGAACCTTCGGTCACGCCAAGCCAAAGCCAGAGAATGATGTGGACTTCCTCGCAGGGGCCAAACCGCTTCGCCAAGAATAGCTTCCGCATCCGCCGGTTTGGCGAGGTTCTGTGGAGTCTTAGCATTCATCATTCGGTTGCCTCGCCGCCGCGCTTCTTGGCGTTGATAGTGATTGGAAGGATGGTGTCACTCGCCATCGCGGGTAGGTCGAGCACCCAGCCATTCGCGATTCGAATCCAACCACCCCACAGCGTCTCGTGCTCACATTCGACAATCGACTCCTCAAGATCCTTCTTGGGCACATAAATCGAAAGCCCCGTCTCGGGCGAACGGCGAATCATGACCTTCATAGGAGCTCCGCAGGTTGTGATCTCTCGCCCGCGCGCTCCTGACACGCACGCCACAAGGCTCTCTGTTTGGCATTGATGTCCGCCAGGACTTGCAGGACACGATCGATCTCATCCGCCGCCGTCTCGCGCGACAGCGAGAAGCGAACCGCACCGCGCAAAAAGGCCGGTGGTACTCTCATCGCGCGCAGGACATGGGACGGCTCCATCGAGCCGGACGCGCAGGCTGAACCGAGTGAGACGGCAATTCCGTTGCGGTTCAGGTGGTCGACGATGGCCTCTGCTTCGAGATGCTCGAATGCAATGTTAGACGTATTTGGCAAGCGGTTCTTGATATGACCAAGCACGATGCAACAGCCGAGAGCGAGAATGCCTTGCTCCAGCCGGTCGCGAAGGACGCCTATCTGCATCTGCTCTTGTACGAGGTGTGCCGCAGCGAGTTCCGCCGCCTTGCCGAGCCCAATAATGCCCGGAACGTTTTGGGTGCCAGCTCGGCGATGCCGCTCCTGTGCGCCGCCGAAGATCAGCGGTCGGAACTTGATGTCCTTGCGCACATACAGCGCGCCGATCCCCTTCGGACCATGGAGCTTATGGCCGGAGAGCGACAGCATGTCGATGTCCGTAGTCTTCAGGTCAATCGGAATCCGCCCGACCGCCTGGACCGCGTCGGTGTGAAAGAGCGCGCCGACTGAGCGCGCCATCCTGGCGAGGGATTTCACCGGAAAGATCGTACCGGTCTCATTATTGGCCCACATGACCGAGGCGATTGACGTGCGCCTCGACAATGCGTTGCGATAAGCCTCGATGTTCAATCGGCCGCTTGCATCGACCGGAATGACATGGGTCTTGATTCCTCGTCGGCCCAGCTCCTCGGCAAGGGACAGCACGGCTGGATGCTCAACGACCGTTGTGACGATCTCGTCGCGCCCCTCCTGCACGGCGAGCGCGGACAGGATCGCTGTGTTGTCGGATTCAGTCCCGCCCGACGTGAAGACGATCTCGTGATCGAATGCCGCGCCAACGAGGGCCTGCAGCTTCTGGCGCGCTTGCTTCAATGCGGGCGCAACCTCAATGCCGAATACATGCGCGGACGACGCATTGCCGAATTGCCCAGAGAAGAACGGCAGCATTGCCGCGACCACCAAAGGATGGGCACGGGTCGTCGCGTTGTTATCCAGGTAGATCGGCCGCACGGACTGTCCGCTCTGCACTTAAGGCCCCACTTTGGCAGCTCCGGGGAGCGGGATCAGGCGGACGAACTCGCCGAGCCGCACGATCAGGCGCGCTTGAATGGCCGCGAGCGTCGTTCCCGCAAGCTTGCATAACATGCAGGCGCCGGTGAGCCTGACCATGATCTTGTTGCCTTCGATTTCGACGAGCTCACAATCCCCACGATCACGCCTGAGCCTTGGCCGACTCTCATCGAGCACGGCGCGGACAATCCGCTGGCGATCGGAAGGCTCTGCAGTCGAAGATTGCTTCGTTCGTTCAGCCTTCAGGCCCATGTTCGATGCTCCTTCCATTGCGAATGGTCCGAAGGCGGCTCAGCTGAACGATTTGCCGCAGGAGCAGCTCGATTTGGCATTTGGGTTATCGAAGCGGAACCCTGATCCTTCGAGCGACACCACGAAGTCGATCGTGGTGCCGTTGAGATGCGCCCGGCTCGCCTTGTCGACGAAGACTTTGATCCCGTCTTGCTCGAACACGGGCTCATCGGAGACCGGCTCATGAGCAAGACCCATTTTGTATGTGAACCCTTGGCAACCGCCGCCTTCGACCATGACCCGCAAACCGCTTGCCGGCTGGGCTGTCGAGGAGATTGCGGCCTTCAGTGCGTTGATGGCGCTATCCGTTAGGTTGATCATTTCTGGCTCGCTCTCAGTTTCTGTCGCGAGGCACAATTCGCAAATCCCATGCCAGTCGAGATGCAGCTGAAATCAATTGGTTTTGCAGGCGGCGACCATACGATTTGCGACCTGTCGGCTTTGCGACAGGCGGTTTTCCGGCGTCCCGACCTCATCCGGCCGAGACCTCGTGATGGTGCCGGCACGTATTCATGCACATTGCGCCAAGCCGCCGCTTACGCTGTGCGTCGCTGCAGACATAGGCGCACGGCAAACAACTTGCATAGGGTTAGCGGACACGCCGCGTTCGGCGATGAATGTACACGACAGATTGATGAGGAGCCTTCCATGACGTCGATCGACAACACCGCTCTTGGCCAGTTGGACAAGGAGGGGCGGTTGCTGAATGCGGTGCTTAAGAGCGAGACAACGAAGTCGGGGCGATTTGGATTTCGGGGCGACATCGCGCTGAAGTTCCAAGCCCAGCTCGCCGACGAAAAACGACCGCCGGACTATTCCATCGAACAAGTTCTTGCAATCGCGCAGGAAGGCGAACCGACCATCCCAGTCCTTGCCGGATATCTGCATTCCTTCGCCTATCTACCTCAGGCCGCAAAGGTTCTGGATGGCAGGCTGAGCCCCAAAGGCAGCTATTTCATGTTCTGCAACAACATTGATCTGCTCGCGAAGTACCGCACTAAGATAGGCGACATCACCTTCCGCATTCTGCCTTGCGACGAATCAACTGTATGGAAGGAGATGATGGACCTCGCCGGCGTCGACAAGAATGACATCAAGAAGCTGGGTACGGCCGGTAGGCTCGACTACTTGCTCGACGCGGCCAAGGACATCGGTGGATCATACACGGAAATTTCATACGAGGACGGCCTGGCCAAAATGGAGCCGGTGAAGAACAGAAGCGAAAACCGCCCCGTCTGAGGCATCGCCTCAGACCCTCTCTCTCACCAGCTCGACGAGTATGCCGCAGAGAGAGTCACTGCACCCGCTTCGCCGGGACTGGCTCTGACAAACCCTGGTGATGGACTTATCGGCCTACCTTTCGGGAGAGAACACACCGCCACTCTGCTAAGCGTGTGTTGGTCAAGAGCACTGTCGTCAATTGCACCGAGGAGCGGCTGGCCGCGACGGTCCGGCTGACTGCATCCATGGGGATCCGGACATTCCAGTGCTCATCGGTTCATGATCGCGGTCACATTTCAGAGGGCGGATCGACGATGTATGGATCGGCTTTCGCGCCTGTGCGCCAGGCCTTTGCCAGCCTGCGTGGCGCAGAGATGTCGCGCGTCGATGCTCGCCAGCCGACAGTTGTCGACGAGCTGCGCCCATGGACGATGGAAACCGACCCGGGGATTGGGTAACGCGCAGGTTGCATCGCTCGAGAGAACCCAGCGAGCCAGCGTCGAGCGGTTTGCCTCGTACATGCAGTTCCGCAGAGCCTCAAAATGCGACGGCGGGGTGCCGGTCGATCGAGCCAAGCCAAGCGATAGCTGAGCAGACTTGGCCGCACGTCCTCAATGTTGTGAGAACGAAGCGAAGCTATGCAGAATGCCGCAACCGAAGCTGTCCCAGGACCTGTACCTAAATAGCGCCAGGTGATTCCCTCTCCTGCGAGTTTTTGATTCGGGGGCGAGAGAATGCGCGCGGGTTTGTTTTGGCTGAATGATCGGCAATGGGGACGTATCGAGCCTCATCTGCCGACGGGACTGACGGGGCCGGATCGGGACGACGACCCGGGATCATTCACACGCTGCAGTCGGGTGCGCGATGGGGCGACTGCCCGCGTGAATACGGCCCTTACACGACCGTCTACAATCGCTTCAACCGCGGGGCCAAGCGCGGGCGATGGTGCGCAATCTTCGAAGCGCTGGCCAAGCCCGGCGAAGACGGCGTCGTGCTGTCGCTCGACGCGACCTCGATTAAAGCTCACCGGTGTGCCTCCGGCGGAAAAGGGGGGAGCACAATCAAGCAATCGGCCGCCCGCGCGGAGGCCGCACGACAAAAATCCATGCGCTGAGCGATCCGCTCTGCCGGCCGGTCGTGCTGCATCTGACCCGAGGCCAGAATGCCGATATCGCGGCGGCGCCCGATGTTCTGGCGCTCGGGCGGCCCATGAGCGCGCTCCTCGCTGACAAAGGGTATGACGGCGTCGACCTTCGCGGCGAAATTGTTCGTCGCGGCGCCAAGCCCGTCATCCCTAACAAATCCAACCGCGTTGTCATCCATCGCTTCAACAAACGCGCCTACAAAGGCCGAAAGTCATCGAGCGCTGTTTTTGCAGGCTCAAGACTTCCGCCGCATCGCCACCCGATACGACAAGCTGGCCGGGAATTTCTTGGCCACTGTTCATCTCGCCGCTCTCGTCGCATATTGGCTCAATTGAGTCTGGCACCTTCGGCGCCTGCCGGTAGGGCAGCATGCTTCCTAGCCGCGCCGTCAGTTCCATCAGCTCCGGTGTCGCTCGATCGGGACAAAGTTCCTTCGGCGGCGGAAAGCACCGACCATCCCTAGACGGCATTCCCGGCACAGCATCCGGGGATTGCGAACCTCAACGGTGCCGCAGACGGTTCGGATCGGGCGTGTCGTGTAGTCCTTGACGCGGTCGGAACGTATGGCACTCCGGGCAAACCCGGCGAAGAAGGGCATACGTCTCCGCCTCATGATTCACGACCGCGTTCTGCAGCGCTGCCATGATCTTCTTGCTATCGCCGATCGACAAGCCGATGTCGCCGTCGAATAGGCTCTCCCAGCTCTTGTCTATGCGGACCTCCTTCCGGCATGTTTCACCAAATTCGTTCCGGCCCTCGATCGTAAGCGTCCATTCCACCGCCATCGCTTTGTCTCAAAACGATGCTGATGGACTGCTCGAGCCTAACAACCCGTGTTTGACCCCAGAGAAGTTACCGGTCTCCTCACGACCGACCGCGCATGACTGGGCGTCAATGTGGATCGCTACTCCTTCATTGCAATGGACTTGCACCATCTACTCCTTGCCGGTCTCCCGGCCCACCTTGTTCCGACCCCTTCAGGGGCTCAGCTCGTTCGGCTTGGCCGATCACCCCGATCAAAGCATCGACATAAGCGTCAAATGCGGCTTCACTCTGAGCTGTCCAGTCGGGCATCGCCGGGCGCTTCCCTGATCACGAAGCAACACCCTAACAAATCCGCGCCAGCGCGAATCCACCCGCATCCGCGACTTTCTGACTCAGTAAGACTAGGCGCCCGCCGCCACGTGCGGGCGACGCCGGCATCAACCGGCGGGCAGATGCGCCGAGGGCAACAAGCGCGCCTGACGCAACGCCGCCAGATCAGCCGAGCCGGTGCAGAAGCAGGCGACGGCCAACTGGCGGATGACGATCTCGAAATGCGCGACAACCGCCTCGGTGGATACCGTAGCCGCGCGCAGCACGCCGGCCGCCTGCCCGGCGATGTCCGCGCCCAGGCGAATGGCCTTGGCTACGTCGACGCCGTCGCGGATTCCGCCCGACGCGATCAGCTTCACCGTTGGCAGCGCCCGACGTACCGCCTGCACGCCGGCCGGGGTCGGAATCCCCCAATCGGCGAACGCCATCGCCACTGCACGGTCGGCGGCATCGCGGGCGCGCTCGCCCTCCACCGCGGCCCAACTGGTGCCGCCGGCGCCGGCAACATCGATCACCGCCACGCCCGCCTCGACGAGCGCACAGGCCACCGAGGCGGACAGGCCCGAGCCCACTTCCTTAGCCACGATCGGCACGCCCACGCTGCGCGCGGCGCGAGCGATCTGCGCCAGGACGCCGCGCCAGTCGCGGTCGCCCTCCGGCTGTACCGCTTCCTGCAGCGGATTGAGATGGACGATGAGTCCATCGGCCTCCAGCGCATCCACCGCCCGGCGCGCCAGGTCCAGGCCGTCGGTCTCGCGCAGTTGCGCAGCGCCGATATTGGCCAGCAAGGGAATGTCTGGGGCCAGGCGGCGCAGCGCGCGCGTCAGCCCCTGGGAGTTGCGGGATTGCAGGCTCACGCGCTGCGAACCGACGCACATGGCGATCCCCAAGACTTGCGCTGCCTCGCTCAGATGCCGGTTGATGGCCTCGGCGCGTGACGTGCCGCCGGTCATGGAGCTGATCAGCAGCGGCGCGCGCATGGTCTTGCCCAGCAGCGAGGCGCGCAGGTCGATCTGCGTCAGGTCCAACTCGGGCAATGCGCAGTGTTCGAAACGGATGTACTCCCAGCCGGCGGCGATCGTGGCCGGCGCCGTTCGCCGATCCAGCACGATGTCCAGATGGTCGTCCTTGCGCCGGCTCAGGGCGGTGTCGCTCATGCTCGCTCCATCCGTCGCATCGGGCGACAGCGTTGCGTCGGATCGGACCGACGGCAGCGCGCGCACGCCGCCGCCTCCCGCGCGTTCAGGCCGGCGCACGCTGGCCTCCCCCGCAGCGTCGCTGCGGTAGCGGCTGGTCGAGGTCTGGTAGTACTGCCCGCGGATGGCCGCCATGGCCTCGATCAACGGTCCCCACGGCGCGGGAAAGCGTTCTGAAGCCATCACCCGGTGCAGCATGCGCGTATGGCCGGCCAGCTCGTCGTTGAGGAACTCCACCACAGGCATAGCCGGATAGCGCTGCAGCAGCAGGATCGCCGCGTTATCGGCCTCGCCGGCCGACCTGTCCTTGTCGCGTCCATGCAGATCGTTCTGCAGGCGCCCTATCGCGGAGATGAGCCGCAGGACCTGGCGAAACGCCGGACGCGCGCGCAAGGTCGCCATGTCCAGCCCCCACAGCAACGACAGGCAACAGAACACGTTCGTGTAGGCGATCGAATCGATGCCGTTGTGCAGGTATTCGGCGTAGGACCAGCATTCCGCCCCTGCCGCCTGCGCGTGTCCGGCGCGCAGCGCCGCGCAATAGCACCGGGTATCGGCAAGAAGCTGAGCATAGTCGCGACGATCGTAGGCGAGCGCGGCCAGCGAAGCACGCAGCACAGCGCAGCCCTCGAATCCGGGGAGCGCGCACGGCACGCCCTGCCCCAGCGCCTGCTCCACCGCAGCGAGCTGCTCCGGCGCGATCAGGCCAAGGTCGTTGCAATCGTCGAGCCAGAACAGCAGCGCCAGTTCGCGATAGAACGCCACGATCAGCGTTTCGTCCTGCGGATCGCGGCCGGTGCGGGCGCTGGTGTCGCGCAGGCTCGGGTGGATGCGCTGCAGGATGTACTGGCCGCCCCTGACCGCTTCCGCGGCATGCTCGTCGGCGAACCCGGTCAGGGAACGCCCCCACTCCAGCACCTGCTGCAGCGCGCGTTCGGTCTGAATCATGGCGCCGCTCCTGCTCCCTCGGCCGGGACGCGCCGCCCCCAACGAAGCGCCAGCCACAACCCGGCGAGTTCGGCCACGCGCACGACCCGGGTGGGGCAATACAGTTCCTTGCCGATCCACAGCTGCGTCTGCGGCAATGCATGCGCCGCATGGCGGGCGAGCATCCACTCCAGCGCACGCGCCACCGCCTGCGCGATGCGCCGGCGCCCTGTCGGCTCTTCGCTCCCGTCCATCACGTACAACGCGAACAGCGCATAGGCGGTTTCCTCGAATGTGGACGCGCGACCGGCGCCCCAGCCGCCGTCGTCCCGCTGCGCCTGCAGCAGCGCCGCCAGCGCGCGCTCGTCGCGCCACTGGGGCTTGCCTTGCGCCAGCGCAGCGATCGCATGCGCGGTGGGATACAGCCACGAAACGTGCCATTTTTCGTTGTCCCATAGACCGTGCGTGTTGCGATTGGCCTCGACGTAGGCGCTGGTGCCGGCGGCGGGCTTTCCCAACAGTCGCAACGCATGCAGGGCATGGATGTTGGTCGACACCGAGGCATTGCGCTCGCCGGGGAAGGTGACGAACAGCTCGCCAATTTCGAAATGGCGCAACGGATCGACCGCCGGGTCGCGGCCTGCAAGGCGCAGGACGCACAACGCAACGGCGGTGTCGTCCGCATCGGCCGCGAAGTGCAAGGCCGGTCCCAGACCGCGCATGCCCAGACGGGCGTCGAGCTGCGCGATGATCACGCGCACCGCCTCGCCGAGCGCGGGATGCGCGAACAGCCCGGCCAGATGCAGGGTGTACAGCGACCAGCATGGCTCGAACACATTGATCGGCCAGACGTTGGGAACGACACCTTCGATGCCGCTGCGCGTCGCCCGCGATGCCGCCTGCAGATACGCGTCGGCGCGCGCGACCTGCGGCGTGCTCCCCTGTGTCACGGCGTGCGCACGACACGCGGCGGTGGCCGCCGGACTGATGCCGATGCTGCCGTCGTCATCCGGGCATGCGGTGGTCAGCGACGTGCCCCAGGCTTCCCAGGAGTGCAGCAACGGATGGCCGCTCGGCAACGTCGCCACCGCCCCCAGCTTGACCAGGCACGCTTGCCGCAACGGCAACAGCGCCGGGTGGCGCGGAAACGCCACGCCGCCCAGCAAGGATGCGGCCTCGCCGCACAACTGCGGCAGGATCAGCTCCGCGCCGATCGGCGCGTCTTCCGGCACCGTCTGCGCGTAGGGATCGGGCTCGCGCTCGAGGAACCGGGTTGCAGCCTGGACTGCGTCGGCAGCGCCGGGAAGACGATCGGCACGCTGCAATGCCAGCAACGCCGCCCAAGTGGGCGCATGGCGGAACAGCGGGAACTCCGCGCTTCCCCATCCTCCATCGGCCTGTTGCTGCGCGATGAGCCACGCGTATGCGTCCTGCCGACCGGTGACGTTGCCGCGGAACTGTAGAGCTCGCGCCGTGTCATAGACGGACGGGCCGACGCTGCCGCCGTCGCTCATCTCGCTCAGCAGGTGGCGCAATTCGGAAAGGATCTGTTCAGACAGCGCGTTCACTCGGGATGTTCCTTCTGCAGACGGTTCGGGCAGACGCCGCGCACGTCGCCGCAGGCCCGTCGCGGCCCGGCGCATGGGCGGCGCCGGACGGTCGCCCTGCTCCGGCGCGGCGACGCGCCGATGCTGGCGCCGGTCCGCCGCATAGGCTTGCGCGCAGCGCGCCGCGGCCGTGCTGGGCAACCGCTGCGATCGCGCGCCGCGGACTCGGACACAGTGCAGCATGCACCGCTGCCGCCGGGCGATCGCAGCGGCACAGGGGCGACTCCATGCGGACGGGCGCGCTCATGCGCATGGCGCGTGGTTGAACAGATACGCGTTGGCCCGCTGCAGCATCTGCGCCAACCGTTCCGCACGAGGGCCCAGTGGAGCGATGGCCTCCCCGGCGTCGCGCAACAAATCCAGCGCGAACTGGCGCGCTGCCTGCAGCCCCATGATCGACGCGCAGGTCGGCTTCTGCGCCGCCGCGTCCTTGCCGGGGGTCTTGCCCAGCGTCGCGGTATCAGCTGTCGCGTCGAGAATGTCGTCGACCACCTGCAACGCCAGGCCGAAACAGGCGGTGTAGCGATCGAGCGCACAGTACAGCGCAGCGTGCGCGGCATCCTCCGCGATGGCGCATAGCGCGCCCATGCGAACGGACGCGCGCACTAGCGCTCCGCTCTTCATCCGGTGCATCGCCACGATCCTGTCCAGCTCGACGTGCTTTCCGACCAGCGACAGATCCATCGCCTGCCCGCCTGCGGCACCCTCGGCGGACACCGCCTGCGCCAGTTCGCGCACGAGCGCGATACGGTTGTCGCCCGGCGCATCCAGGCTCGCCAGGGTCAGGAAGGCGTGCGCCTGCAGCGCATCGCCGACCAGGATCGCAGTGGCTTCGCCGAACTTGACGTGCACGGTCGGGAGGCCGCGGCGAAGCACGTCGTCGTCCATCGCGGGCAGGTCGTCGTGGACCAGGGTACAGGCATGCATCATCTCGAGGGCGGCGCCGACGTTCTCGAGCATGTGCGCCGGCGTGTCAGCCAGTGCGCCGGCAGCCAGACAGAGCAAGGCGCGGGTGCGCTTGCCGCCATTCAAGGTGGCGTAGCGCATCGCCGCCATCAGCTCGGTCTCACCATTGTCTTCGGCGCAGAGAAGACGCGCCAGCGTCTGTTCGACCCGCTTTGCGCCGTCCTGCATCCAGATCTCCGGCAGCAGCCTGCCGGACGCGCCGCGCACCTGCGCGCCCAATCCGCCGAGCGCGGAAACGCCAGTTCGGTCGTCCTGTAGCGTAGAACCGGTCTGCATGTTGTTCATGTCCTTGTACCTGACACGGCCACGGCGAGCGCCGAGCCGCCGCGGTGTTGCCGGCGTCGCACCGAGCGCACGCGCCGAGTGCAGCAATGCCGCGCGTCGCCGGCGCCGCTGCCTCGCCACACGGGGATGCGATGCCAGCTCATGAGAATTCGATGCGGATTGTCATGGACGGATGTGCGGTCGGGTAATAGCGCCGGCCTTTTTCGACGCCGCTCAGCAACCGCGGCCGCACCCCGGCCTTGTGCATGGTCAGCGCCAAGGCGATGCAGAACTGCACCAGTTCCAGCCATACCAAGTGGTAGCCGATGCAGACGTGTGGGCCGGTACCGAACTGCAGCATGTCCACCGGCTGGATCGGCTCCGTGCGTTGCAGCCACCGCGCCAGGCGGAACTGATCAGGCGCCTCGTGCAGCAGCGCAGAGGTCGAGAAATGGAGCAGCGGGATGCACAGATGGGTGCCCGCGGGAATGCGCCGTTGGCCGAGTTGCAATTCCTGCAGCGCGCGACGCGGCAGGAGCGTGGCCGTCGGATGCACGCGCAGCGTCTCGCGGAACAGCGCCTCGGCGACCGGACACTGCGCCAGGTCCGCGTGCCGGGTCGGCACCGCGCCCACGCGTTGCGCCTCCTCGACCAGGGCGTCCCACAGCACAGGCTGCCGCGCCAGCTCGATCACCATCCAGGCCATCGTCGAGGCAGTGGTGTCGTGACCCGCAAGCAGCAGCAAGCGGATATTGGCGACCAGGACGTCATCGGAGAGCGCATCTTCGCTGCGATCGAAAGCGCTCACCATCTCGTTGATCAACCCCGTGCGCGCGGCATGCGCGCGCACGTCGCGGACGAACTGGCGCAACTGCGCGTCGATCCAGTCGCGGGCGGCGCGGCCGCGCCGCAAGGGCAGTCCGGGCAGGTCGACCGGGGGCGCGACGATCAACTGCACCACTTGCCGGTACTTGCGATGCCATCCCGGCAGGTCCTGCGCGGGGATTCCCATGAGGCTGAAGATGAGCTTGAGCATCAGGTCGCCGGTTTCGCGCAGGATGGTTACGTCGCCGCGGTCGCGCCACGCCTGCACCCGTGCCCGGATGACGGGCACGAACAGGTCGCCGATGCCGGCCTGGGTCAGCCCCTTGGGCAGGAACGCCGCCTTGATCGCATCGCGCGCCTGCCGGTGCGCGCCGCCGTCCTGGGTAACCAACGTTCCGCCAAGCAATTCGGGCGCGATCTCTTCGATCAGCGCCGAGGACACGTCCTTGTGCCGGAGCAGTGCGAACGCATCCGGATCCACGCAGGTCATCAGGTGTCCGGCAGGGCCGAAATCCAGCCAGAAGTGGCTGCCCAGCGTCCGTTCCGCGCGCCGCAGTAGGCGCGGCAGGTCGCAGACAATGGCGGGAAGATGCCCGACCAGGGGGAAAGCGCCGGGCACGACCGGGATGTCGTGCCGCAGCCGGTGCCGACGGTCCAGCGGGTTGAGCAGCATGTCCATCAGCAGCGCGGCGCCGCGGCCGCTTCGGCGGTGTGCCGGCAGGCCGCGCGGCGCGGCTGTTGCCACCGTCGGCGTACGTCGGCACATGCGCCAGCATGCCGCCGTCGATGCACACGACCTGGCCGGTGATGAACGCAGCATCGTCGTAGAGCAGGAATGCCATCAGCGCGGCCACGTCCCTCGGGCCAGCCGACGCGCGGCAGGAGCTGGTGCCGGCGCAGATGCCGTTGCATGCACTCGTGCAGCTTGGCGAGGAGACGCTCCGTCATGACGAGACCCGGCGCAATCGCGTTGCAGCGGATCTGCGCATGACCGTACTGGGTGGCGAGCGAGGCCGACAGCATTTTCATCGGCGCCTTCGACGCGGCGTAGGACGTCTGCGCGGTGTCACCGCTGAGCCCCTGGCACGACGACATGTTGACGATCGCGCCACCGCCGCGGGCATATGGCCTGCCGGCAGCAGAGCAGCATGCCGCGCAGATTGGTCGCCATGTTCTGATCCCAGACCGCCAGGTCCAGGTCGAGGATCGCACGGTGGCGCGGGGTCAGATGCATGTCGCTCCACCAGCAGGTCGACACCAGCGAAGTGCCGCTCCGCAGTCTCGAGCAGCGCTGCGCGCATCGGCGATGTCCATGGCCAGGGCCAGCGCGTGGCCCGCTTCGGCCGCGACCTGCGCGGTGCAGGCGATGGCCGCCGAGCCATCAATGTCGGCCACTACCACTCTGCCGCCCTCGCGTGCGATGGCGAGGGCGCATGCCTTGCCAACGGCGCCGGCGCCGGTCACCACGGCCACCTTGCCTTCAAACCGTGCCATCGTGTCCTCCTGGATTGCGTTGGTCTTTCGCGGCATGCCGCTCGGCCCCCGCAGGAGAAGGCGCAGGGCCGACGCTGGCGCGCTCGTCATCACCAGCGTCGCTTTCGATGACCCGAATGGCGGCGACCGGGCACTGGCTGGCCGCGAGTCGCATGGCGGCGTGCAGCGCCTGCGGGACCGTCGCCACGCACACTTCGGCCACACCGTCGGGTTCGCGTTGGCGAAAGGTGCCCGGCAGCGTCAGCACGCACTGCCCGCTGGTTGCGCACATATCCTGGTCGACCAAGATGCGCATCTCAGCCCCCCTGCGCATGCAGCCGCACCGGCAGCGCGCGGAACGTCCTAAGGAACTCGGAGGTCTCCCGCGTCGGCGGCTCGGCCAATGCCAGCGTGGGGAAGCGCGCCTGGATCCGCGGCAGGCTCTCGGCCAACTGCACCCTGGCCAGTTGCGCACCGAGGCAAAAGCGGATGCCGTGGCCGAAGCTCAGCATGATCTTCCCGTCGGTCGACATGCCAGGACTGGTGCCGTAGAACCGCGCGGGATCAAAGCGGTCGGGATCGGCGAAGGCGTCCGGGTCGCGATTGCCGGCCGCGATCAGCACGCGCACGTCCGCGTTCTTCGGGATCACCACGCCGCCCAACTCGATGTCGCGCTGGGCGATACGCAGAGTGGCGCTGAACATGACGGGCGAGTCGCGGCGCAGGACTTCTTCGACGAATGCCTTCACCCCCACGGCGTCTCCCTGAAGCCAGTGCCGCTGTTCGGGATACGCCAGCATCGCCAGGACCGCATGGTCGATGGTCGCAGCAGTGGTTGCGAAGCCGCCCAGCAGCATGCCCCAAAGCATGCTGATCAACTCCGCATCCGACAGCGTGTCGGCATCGTCGTCGTGTGCGCCGACCAGCATCGACACGATGTCGTGGCGGGGATCGGTGCGCTTGCGCTGTATGAGGTCGCCGAAGTAGGCCTGCACCCTGGCGCTGGCCGCGTCCGCCGTGGCGAGCTGGGCGTCGCTGGCGTGCGGGCCCAGGCCTTTCAGAATGGGGTCGATGACGGCGGCGAGCCCGAACATGTCGTCCTGGGGCATGCCGAACAGTTCCGCCAAGACCAGCATGGGCAAGGCCAGCGCGAATTCCCGATGCAGGTCCACCGCCTCCCCGCGCTCCAGCGCGGGCGCCATGCCATCCAGGCGCGCTGCGACGATGCGCGCGATGCTCGGCCGCAGGTTGTCGATCTGGCGCATGGTGAAATCGGGCGAGATCAGCCGGCGCAGACGCGTATGCGTCGGCTGGTCCTTCATCGCTAGTGTAGACGCCAGCAGATTGAGTGATAGGCTGCTCGCCGCACGCGGGAAGTGGCGCGCCAGTTCGCCCGGCGCCGGTGCCCGAAACGCATCGCCCGTGGCCGTGAGCGCCCAGTAGATGTCGGCGTGGCGGCTCAACAGAAAGAGGCCCGACGCCGCGCGATGCACGGGATCGTGCTCGCGCAACCAGTGCATAAACGGATACGGGTCGTGGATGCGCGCTGGCGACGCCAGTTCGGCGAAGGCGTCCCGGCATGCTGCCGTGGTTTCTTGCACGTCCATCTTGGTTACCTGTTGGCTGGCTGATCTGATCGGCGCGCGCCAGGCGCGCCGGCAAATTGCGGAGAACATCGCGATTCCCGGCGGCGTCCGAGCATCACCAGAGCACCGGAAACCCCTCGAACCCGCCAGTGATGATCTCCTTGCGCAACTTCGCTCCTTCGGGCGCCACGGCCAGGCGCAGCGCGGGAAAGCGCTGGAAGATCGAACCGAACACCACCTTGAGTTCAAGCCTGGCCAGCGCCACGACGATGCAGTAGTGCGGGCGGCGAGCCTGTTTGTTAGGGGGCGATTTCGCCGAGGCCCCCTTCCCATAGAATGCTATCTGATGCGGATTTGCCATTTTGCTTTTCTTTCTTCGCTCCATCGATCGCGATGTCATCCACGAAATGAAGGTCGGTCGGCGGCTCCCAGCTCGCAACGAAGGGTTTCAAAACTCGTGCCAATTTGGCCGACCCAGCAGAAGAAAAGATTGTGATTGCTTTTCAGCGGATTAGCCTGCGGCCAGACAAGAGCTCGGCGAAATAGGCCGGTGTCGCGGACCAACAAAGGCGACAGAACAGTGTCGGATAGTCATCAGACGTCAGACCGGCGACACCTTCTTTATCAGTTCTCCTGAATGACGATTCCAGTTGCTTAGTATATCCGGCCTCTCGCCGCTGTTGCAGCCAAGCCATGATGAGATCCACGCACGCCGTTCCCAATAAATGGTTGGGGCACGAAGCCCGCTTTTTTGCACAGGGTTTACGGTATGCTGATCCACTGTTTCGTCATCACTATTCGCGAGCCTTGCGATCGAGCTAGAAGCGTCAGGTAAACGCGGGATCTCTGCGTTCGTTGCCAGAACAGCATCTGTTCGAAGCGCTAACAAAGACAGTGCTCCAGATCGACTTCACGTCGGTCGTCATGAACGGGATGCTAGAATTCTAGCTCTTCGCGGGAGCGCTCCACGTCGATCTCGCAACATTGGTAAGCCGCGCCGTAGTGGCTTTCTATTCTGGCAGGCCGCTGGTCTCCTTGGTCAGTCGCTGCCGCTGTCCTGGGAGCTGGTGTTTGGCGCGCTCATCAGCCTGACCGATGCGGTGGCGGTCATGGGTACGCTCAAAATGTAAAGGCACCTGAAAGGTCGAGATGCAGGGCGAGTCACTCTTCAACGACGGTGTCGGCGTTGTCGTTTTCACGATCCTGCCGGCCTTCGCCGCCGGGGCCCATGCGAGGTCGCGGCCGATTCGGAAACTGCCGGCTTCACGCCAGAACAGGTAGGATCTGGGCGTTCCCTACCAGCTACTATCTGACAACTGGCTCGTCGATCTCGTCGGAGAAAGCTAAGTCAACCAGGTGGTGTGTGGGTCTGACAGTTTGTTGGGCACACCCGGGCGCAGGCGCTGCAGCCGATGCAAGCGCCTTCGTCCTTCAGCACCATGACCTTCTTTTCGAGCTCATCGTCGTCCTCGTCGAGATCGATGATCTCGCCACCCTCACTTAGCCCCTTCAGCGTCATGACCTCACGGCCGCAGATCTTGTAGCAGCGGCCGCAGCCGATGCACTTCTTGGGATCGATAGCAACCAGGTAGTCCGGCCTCCAATTGCGACCGTCGCGGGTCCTGAATGACATGGCTAACCGTCCGTTATGTTTTGTCCAGCGCCTGGAGATATTGGCGTTTGCTTTCGAGCTCGCTGAAGGCAGCGTGGGCCTTCTGGGCCACGCTCAGGATCGACGACCAGTTGACCGGCAGCTCCTCGGAGAGGTCGTGGAGGTCCATCTTGGCCTGAGCCGCCTTGGCCGACAGCTTCTTTATTTCCGCTTTCAGAATTTCGATGTCGCTCACACTTGCCTCAACAACTCGCCACTTCCGGGAACTTACGGATCATCTGAACGCCACTGTTGACGAATTTGTCGCCTTGATTGGCGAGATCAGAGAGATGGTCGAAACCAAAGCGATGCACGTCGCGCAGGTGCTTGCTCACGACAACGAGCCGGCCGCCGATCAGCACGATCCGACCGAACCCTTCGTGATGCATCTTCAGCATTGGCGAGATCATCACACCGGTCGCCTTCTCGATCGAGAGCGCAACGGCGTCGAAGAACAGCTCCAGCCGCCATGTCGTGTCCGGGTCGGGATTGCCGACGATCGGCAGCGCACGGCGCTTGCGCTTGTCGAGAACGTAGGGTTCGAGCAGCTCGAGATCCGTTTTGCCCTCCCAGGCGCAGTGGGTGTCCTGGGCGCGCCAGATCTTGATGAGCTCTTTCAGAAATGGCCCCTCCGCCGCGGCGGCGGCTGGAGTGACTTCAGAGGGATCGGCCATCTTTGTTCCTTCAGGCTTCGAAATCCAGCGTACGTTCACGGCTTTTGGTGAGCAGCTTCCGCAGCCAGGGCGGCGGCGACCCCTTCAGCACGGTTTCGAGTTTGACGCAAAGATCGTGGATGGGCTCTGGCTGCAGCACCTTCATGGGATGGATGTTCCTGGCGACGACTCGCGCAGCACCCGAGCCGCCAATCGCCGCAACATAGAGGATTGCGCACTCCCTGATCGCCTCGATCTTCGGCGCGAGCTTATCCTCATTGCCGTCTTCGGTGAGGTCACCCTCGAACTGGATCGCCTCAATAAACCGATGCCCGTCCGGGTCGACCTCGTAGATCGCGATGTTCTTGGCCCAGCCGAAGTGGGCATCGACGTGCTTCAAGTCCTGAGTGGCGAATGCAACTTTCATCCGGGTTGTTTTCTCTACCTGCTCAATGCAACTGGGGCGGATTGGCCTGCGGCCCGCCGCAGGTTGATCGCCAGGTGTCGGGCGTCGGCCCATGGTTGGCTTCGCGGTCGGTGATGATCAGATTGGCGATGTCAAAGATCAGATCGCGCGTGCCGCGATAGCCAGCGATCGTGAGGTGCGCAGCGCCAACGCGATCGAACATCGGAAAGCCGACCCGGAAGAACGGGACATTGAGTCGCGAAGCGGCCTGGCGGCCATGTGAATGCGACATCAAGAGGTCGCAGTCACGCGACCTGGCAAGCTCTTCAAGATCCTCCAGATCGCCGATCAGGACGTCCTCGGTCCTGACCCGCTGGAGCACCGGTGAGTTCGTCGTCGTCACCGCAGCACTTACCTGTGCGCCCATTTCGTGGAGCAAGCTGGAGAGATCGAATAACAAGTCCGGCTCGGCGCCGATCGCGAGCTTGCGGCCGCCGATATGGAAATGTGCATCCAGCATGGCGTCTGCCAGCTGTCCACGCTGCCGGCGATATTTCCAGGGCACCGACCGGCCGCTGATCTGGCTCAGGAAGGCGATGAATTCGTCATTTGGGACAAGGCCACAGAGCCGCTCGAACAGGCGGAACGGCGTGCCTGTCCGCACCTGCATGGCCTCGGCCGCACGGCGCATTTGTGCGCCGATCGCGATCGTCCAGGCCACCTGCCCCATGGTCGCAATCTCGTCCACTCCAATGCCCCCGATCGTGGTGGGCGTGAATTCGTCGGGGATGTGACCGTCCAGCGAACCGGCAACGTCCGGCAGGAACGAGGGCTTGAGCCCAAAATCCTCAAAAATCGTGCGAAGCTCGTCGAGATCGCCGGGCGTGAGGTGACAACCAGGTAGTACGTTGACGCGGGAGATATCGCGCGGTCTCGCTGTGTCGACCGGAGCCACAAGCACCTCGATCATCCGCGCCACTGTCTTGCCCCAGCCATCCTGAAAGGCATCCTTGAAATCCGGGGTCGAGACGTAGACAAGGGGGAGCTTTTCGAGCTTCGGATGCTTCTGTCGGATCAACCGGATGAAGGCTTCGACGTCATCGCCGTTGGTCTCAGTGACGCCAGTCGAATTGATGCCAATGATCTCGGGCTTGACGCGATTGTAGATGTTGAGGATCGCCTGTTCGAGATTCTCGTGGCCACCGAGCACGGTGGCAACCTCGCTCATGGCGGTCGTCTGCATCGGCACGGCTTCATTGAAATGGCGCACGAACAGCGTCAGCCCGAAGGAGGTGCAACCTTGCGGGCCGTGCAAAAGCGGCATCGCGCCGCGCAGGCCCAGGAAGGCAAATGAGCCGCCGATCGGCTGGCTCATTTTGAGCGGATTGACCGAACAGGCTTTCTTCGAGGTAGTGACGATCGCCATGTCGTCCCCCTACTCCGCCGCCTGCAGTGCCGGGGGCTGCAGATCGGAACGAATGTCCTTACAAGCAACGCACCGTGCGGTGGAATTGGTGCACGGCCTGGCGGGCTTGGCGAGATTCGGGCCATGCGCCTCAATCGCGCTCTCACCACCGCTGGCCTCACTTTCATTGGAGGAACTTATCGTATTGACGCCGTTCTTGCTCGCGTCCCGAACTGGATCAGCGGCTTGCGCATACATCTGCGCAACCGTCCTTGCCTGACGCTTCCGGTCGAACTCATCCCATGGCGCGGGTTGGCGGAGCTGATCCCATATCGGATTGTAGAGCGCTTTCTCGATCTCCTCCATGAGATTGACAATCCCGATATACCCCATGTAGGCGTGGCAGCGCTCCTGGTTGATATCGAGCCACGGCATCGCCGCCTTTAGTGCGACGAATTGCGACTTGCCGCCGGAGAGCATGATGTCGGCTTTTGCGTCCTTCAGCATCTTGTAGATCTCGCGAGGCGACATGTCCTCGATCATGTGGGCGTCCTGGCCCATTAATTCCTTGATACGTTCCTTGTCCTTCTTGGTCGATTTCTTCACGGACGTGCCGACGATCTCGAGTCCGGCCTCTTGCAAAGCGGCCACCATCGACCAGGATTTCACGCCACCGGTGATGAGAACAACCCTCTTGGCGGCAAAGCGTGGTTTGAAACGTTCAATCGCAGCCCAGGCTTTGGTCTCTTCGCGTGCGATCAGGGCTTGCGTGCGCTCCATCAGCTCAGCCGGCGCGCCGCGTTCGATCAGCATGCGCGCGATCTGGCGCAGTGAATCGCTGGAATCCTCAATACCGTAGAACGAGCCTTCAAAAAACGGGATGCCGTAGCGCTGCCTCATCTTGCGTGCGACGTTTATCATTGCCTTTGAGCAGACCATCATCGCGGCTTTGGCTCGGTGCGAATAAGCGACCTCGCGATACTTGCCGTCCCCCGAGATGCACGACAGGACCCGGATTCCGAGCTCATCGAGCAGCGGCTTGATCTGCCAGAGTTCGCCGGACAGGTTGTATTCGCCGATGATGTTGATGTCATACGCAGTGGTGTAATCGGGCTCTCCGGTACCGATGACGTGCTCCAGCAGTGCTTCGCCCGCGAGCTTGTTGCCAAGGTTCTTCGACCCCACAAATCCCGGTGCATTGATGGGAATGACCGGTTTGCCAAATTTGGCGGAGGCCGCCTTGCAGACCATATCGATGTCGTCACCGATCATTGCGGGCACGCATGTCTGGTAGACGAAGATGGCCTGCGGGTCGTATTTCTCTGTGATCTCCTTGACTGCCCTGTACAACCGCTTCTCGCCGCCGAACACGATGTCGGTCTCGCTCATATCTGTGGTGAAGCTTCTGCGCCACAGATCGGAGCCGGAGGAGGCGGAACCGCGATTGTCCCAGGAATTGCCCTCACAGGCGATTGGACCATGCACAAGATGGGCAACATCGGTGAAGGGCTGCAGTGCGACTTTGGCGCCATCGAAGGCACACCCACCGGCGACGCCGCCCGGCTTCAGCTGCTTGGTGCATCCATTCTTGCGCTCGACGTTCGACTTGCTCGCGTTCCTGGCGCAGCCCGGTTCGTTAAAGACGTCCTGTATGGTCGTGGGAAGCGAAGTCATGGCGTCTCTTTCGGGGATGTCAAGACATTCGCACAGACCAAGAGGATGGTCCGGCGGATAACCCGGGATCCCCACCACAGCGCCGCTGTTCCTGCGGACAATGAGGCGGGGCGCTCGCCTCAACGTATGATGTCGAAGCTGTAGTCTGTCTTGCCAACTGAGCTGGTTTTTCGATCGATCTCATCAAAGATCTTGTCGAGAATCTTGACCAGCACATTCATGCTACCCTGATAGCCCCACACTGGATAACGATGGTGATGATGGCGATCGAAGATGGGAAACCCGATGCGGATTAGCGGCGTTCCAGTGTCACGCTCGAGATACTTGCCATAGGTGTTACCGATCAGGAAATCGACTGGTTCTGTGAACAGGAGCGAACGCATGTGCCAGAGATCCTTGCCCGGGAAGGCGCGGCAGTTTTTACCGAACGGCGAGCTCGCGAACAGCGCCTGCATCTTCTGCTCCCAGGCCTTACTTCCGTTGGTCGAGAGCACGTGCGTCGGCTCAGCGCCAAGCTCCAGCAAGAATGCGGCCAGGCCATAGCAGAGGTCGGGATCGCCGTAGATCGCGAACTTCTTGCCGTGAACATGCGCGCTAGAATCAGCCATTGCGTCTACCAGACGCCCGCGCTCCCGCTCCAGCGCATTGGGAATTGCCTTGTTGGTGATACGCGACAGCGTCATCAGGAAATCGTCCGTGGCGCTGACACCCAGCGGGTGATTGAAGGCGACGACCTCCTGGTCGTGCCCCTTGATGAAGGGCAACGTCTTCTCCGTACAATATTGCTGCATGGAAATGGTTGCCTTCGCATGGACTGCGTTCGCGGCATCCTTTAGTGTGGTGCCGCCATCATACATGCGGAACTCGCCGTCGGTGGGGGTATCGAACACATCGCTGTTATCCGCGAGGATCGTGTAGCCGATCCCCATCAGCTCGAAGATGCGCTTGATCTCACGGATGTTTCCGACAGTGTAGCCATCGAAGCCACCGATGAAGTTGATCCAGTTGTTCGCTTTGCGCTGGAGTTTAGGCGCCGTGCCGGCTTTGCCATCCCAGAAATGCTCGAGGATGCCCTTGAGCGTGTTGTCGTAGCCCGTAATGTGGCTACCGACGAATGCAGGAGTGTGAGCGAATGGTACGTCGTAGTCCGCGGGGACTGAACCTTTTTCCTTCGATGTTTTGATGAAGGCGTTGAGGTCGTCGCCAATGACTTCCGCCATGCAGGTCGTGGCGACCGCGATCATCTTCGGCTTGTACATGTTGTAGCTGTTGGCAAGCCCGTCGGTCAGGTTGTTGAGCCCCCCGAACACAGCCGCGTCTTCCGTCATGGACGAGGAGACGCACGAGGTCGGCTCCTTGAAGTGCCGCGACAAATGGCTCCGATAATACGCGACGCAACCCTGGGAGCCGTGGACGAACGGCAGTGTGCGCTCGAACCCGAGCGCGGCGAACACCGCACCTAGCGGCTGGCAAGCCTTCGCCGGATTAACAGTTAGCGCCTCGCGGGCGAAGTTCTTCTCGCGGTATTCGGGCGTCTTGGACCATTCTCTGATACGGTCGACTTCGGCGGGATCGTGCGGATTCTCAAATAGCGCCTTCTTATTGGCCAGCATCTGCTGGTATTCGTCTCCCCGGAAAAGCTCAGAGTGGTCGAGGATGTGTTCGGCGTTCTGTGTCATCATGGCACTCTTCAGGTTCTTGTGTTCGTTCTCCTGCCCTTCCCTCCTCTGCGGAAGAAAGGGCCCGAGCGTCGGCTTTCCTATTCCGCCGCCATGAGGCTCGGCCGCGGAGCGTCCTTCCATGGTGCGCTGGTCTTCCCCCAGATCGGGGAGTTGATTGCCATGTCCATGTCTCGGGCGAAGATCGCGAAGCCGTCATAACCGTGGTAAGGACCCGAGTAGTCCCAGGAATGCATTTGGCGGAACGGCACGCCCATTTTTTGGAAGACGTATTTTTCCTTGATACCGGAGCCGACGAGGTCGGGCCGGATCTTTTCTACGAAGCGCTCGAATTCGTAGCCGGTGACATCGTCGTAGATCAGCGTGCCGTCCTTGACGTAGTGCTGGGCGGTGCGCTGATAGTCGTCGTTGTGACCGAACTCATAGCCTGTGCCGACAACATCCATGCCGAGGTCCTCATACGCGCCGATGACGTGGCGAGGACGTAGGCCGCCTACGAACAGCATTACGGTCTTGCCATCGAGCCGCGGCCGGTATTTCGCGGTCACCGCATCGACCAGCGGCTGATATTTCGCGATGACGCGCTCGGCGCCCTCCTTGATCTTATCATCGAAGAAGCTTGCAATTTTGCGCAGCGACTCCGCGATTTTGGAAGGCCCGAAGAAGTTGTACTCGCACCAGGGAATCCCAAATTTTTCCTCCATGTGCCGTGAGATGTAGTTCATCGAGCGATAGCAATGCAATATGTTGAGCTTCGCTTTCGGCGTCGCCTCCAATTCAGCGAGAGATCCATCCCCGGACCACTGGGCGATGACGCGCAGGCCCATTTCTTCGAGCAGGATCCGTGACGACCAGGCGTCGCCGCCGATGTTGTAGTCACCGATGATGGCGACGTCATATGGGGTCGGCTCAAATTTAGAGCTGGCTTCTGGGGCGCTCTTGTCGAAGATCCAATCTCGAACGGCGTCGTTCGCGATGTGATGGCCGAGCGATTGTGACACTCCACGAAAACCCTCGCACCGCACAGGCACGATGGTTTTGCCGCCATATTGCTTTGACTTTTCTCTGGAGACTGCCTCGATATCGTCACCGATCAAACCAATTGGACATTCGGACTGAATGGTAATGCCCCTGTTGAGAGGAAACAGCTCCTGCAGCTCGTCGATGAGTTTGGTGACCTTTTTATCTCCGCCGAACACGATATCCTTTTCCTGGAAATCGGAAGTGAACTGCAGTGTCACGAACGTGTCGATGCCGGTCGTGCCGACGTAGTAGTTGCGCCGCGAGCCCCATGAGTACTGACCACAGCCGACCGGACCGTGGCTAATGTGGATCATGTCCTTGATCGGCCCCCAGACCACGCCCTTGGAGCCCGCGTAGGCGCAGCCGCGGATGGTCATTACGCCCGGAATGGACTTGATATTGGATTTGACGCCACAATCCGACTTTCCCGCCTCGTGAACACTCAGATGCTTGGCGCGCCTTTTGGCGGTCTTCTCTGGGTAGACCTTCAACACCTCATCAATTAGCTGCTTGTTGCGCGCCTTGATCTCTGCGACGCTTTCGGTAGTTGCTCGGCTCATACAAATTTCCTTTCCATTGTCGTCTCAAATGAAGAAGCGACGCTTTTCCGGTAGATCGACGGATTTCCGATCCGGCGTTGAGGTGTAAAGCGTGCAAATCTCCATGGCCGGTCCTACCGAACGCAACTTCGCGGGCTTCCGGATCCAGCGGCCGATCATAATGTTGCAGCTCATCTCGGCTAAGCGCTTGCGAGCACCATGCGTGACGCTGTTGATTTGTCGACGGAATCGCTGACCAAGACGCGTCTCGGTGATGTCATGCCTGCCCTCCAGCGATTGGTCATATCGTCTTCTTTACTCGCTCGCGTGCCATCAGGGGGGCGGCCTGCCCCTCTGCATGTCGATGCAAAGGGCTAACAGCCGCCTGTTGCGCGAGGGTCTGCAACGAGTGTGCCAGCGGTGGTTGAATACAAAAACCCACGTCTGTAGAGCTAGATAGCTGCTAGGATGCGGATTGTTATAAAACTGACCCTGCGTGGCACCGACAGGCTTACCCGCTAAAGCCCTGTCTGAAACAAAACAATCACTTGCGCTCTCCGCCAGCGAGATGGCTAAATTCTTCCCCGCGCGCCGACGTCACTCCGGTGCGGCAGCTTTGCTTGGCGCACCCATCGAGCGATCGCAAACACCATCGGTTCGAGATGGACTTCAGCGCACGTAGATGCGCGCATGGTGTTTGCGATCGATCCTAAGAAAGTGGTGATTGAGCTGCACCATCTCTTCCGGAAGACTAAGAGAACTCAGTTGTCAGCAGAACGCTTTCTTTCACTTACGCGCGATCTTTCGCTTCGCTCGTCATTCCAGTTGATCTCGTGGAGACGCGCTCTAACACTACTTTGGCAGATTGTCGGATTCCTCTGAATTTTTAGGATTCCCGAATCGATTTTTCAATGATTCATGGGTGGTCGGCTCTTGGAGGGCTGACCAT
>NZ_JADPKL010000118.1:0-1234 GCF_023073935.1 Bradyrhizobium sp. 147
TGTGTTTCGGCATGGAATAAGGACCCCGTTTTCGGGGTGATCGGCATCCAATCGGGACCCCGGGATAAGGGTCCACAGTGGCTTCCATCGAGTCATGGAAGCCGAGGTTGGGATGCTGGTGGTGGAGACGATTGGTAAGATCCGTCGCGCCTACTTTGTTGATGGTCGTCCGATCAAGGCGATCTGCCGAGAACTTGGCGTATCGCGGAAGGTGGTTCGCAAGGTCATTCGTTCTCAAGCGACGGAGTTCCGGTACGAGCGCGAGACGCAGCCGCTCCCGAAGATGGGTGCCTGGAGTGCCGAGCTTGACCGGTTGCTGGCAGGGAATGAGAGCAAGGCGGCGCGGGAACGGCTGACGCTGATCCGGCTATTCGAGGAGCTTCGCGGCCTGGGTTATGCCGGCGGCTATGATGCGGTTCGTCGATACGCACGACGGTGGAGCAAGGAACGCGGCACCTCGACAGCGTCGGCCTATGTGCCGTTGAGCTTTGCACCAGGCGAAGCCTACCAGTTCGACTGGAGCCACGAGATCGTCCTGCTGAGCGGCACCACGGTGATGGTGAAGGCCGCCCATGTCCGGCTCTGTCACAGCCGCATGCTGTTCGTGCGGGCCTATCCGCGGGAGACGCAGGAGATGGTGTTCGACGCCCACGACCGGGCATTCGCCCTGTTCAAAGGCACCTGCACCCGCGGCATCTACGACAACATGAAGACCGCGGTGGAGACGATCTTTGTCGGTAAAGGCCGTCTCTACAATCGCCGCTTCCTGCAGATGTGCAGCCACTATCTGGTCGATCCGGTCGCCTGTACGCCAGCGTCGGGCTGGGAGAAGGGGCAGGTCGAGAACCAGGTCGGGCTGGTCCGGGAACGCTTCTTCACGCCGCGGCTGCGGTTCAAAAACCTCGACGAGTTAAACGCCTGGCTGCTCGACAAATGCATCGCCTACGCCAAGGCTCATCGCCATCCGGAGCTGACCGATCAGACGATCTGGGACGTGTTCGAAGCCGAACGCCCCAAACTCGTTCCCTATGCCGGCCGCTTCGACGGCTTCCATGCGGTGACGGCATCGGTCTCGAAGACCTGCCTGGTGCGCTTCGACAACAACAAGTACTCGGTCGCAGCCAGCGCAGTCGGACGACCGGTCGAGGTTCAAGCCTATGCCGATCGCATCGTGATCCGTCAGGATGGACGTATCGTTGCCGAGCACCCGCGATCCTTTGGCCGCGGCGATACC
>NZ_JADPKL010000075.1:0-151093 GCF_023073935.1 Bradyrhizobium sp. 147
CGATAGGATGATCGAGCAACATCGTCGTCTCCAGGTTGAATGGATGCAACCTCAGTCTGGCCTCAGACTTGGTCGCTATCCACCCCCATGGAATCTTCGTCGCTTCGCTCCTCGCGATGACGGAATGTGGAGTGACGGCATCGCGCTTTCAATTCGCATTTCAATGGCAGGCACACCTTCGCATCCTCGCGGCTTGTTCGCCCGAGCTCTGCTTCGATGCCTTGCCCTCATAATTGAAAGAGGGCGCAGGGAAGACCGGGAGCCGGTTGGCTCCCATGGACCGCCATGCCAAGAGCAGGTTGCGTGTGCTTCATGCATAGCGGACAACAGGGCAACCGGAGACATCCCGACCTTCCCTGCGCGGATGGTTGGAACGGCTTATGTCGCGCTCTCCCCGGGGAGCGATGCACTATTGCCCCCGTCGCCTTGCCGATGGCTGATGCCGCGGTCCGGTTGGGCCGCTCACATCACCGCAAGACTTGGCGCACAGACCCCGGGCGCCAGGACCACACGATTTTGCCGTACGCCGATCACACCGGTCGAGCGCGCGAGGCTCTTCGCTCACGGCTGTCCGCCCTGCGAAGCTCTTCGCGCCGATGTGACCTAGCGTCCACCGCCGCCCGGCCCGCGTGTCGTGACGATCGCGATACGCCCTTCTTGCTTGGGTCGGGTTGTCGGACGCATACGCTATTTCCGAATTTCGGTAAAGCGGAATATTTTGGATGGCGCGGGTTGACCCACGGCTTGGTGTTTCGCCCCGCCGGAAACGCGATATCATGTAGCCTGGACGGAGTGCAGCGTAATCCCATCCGTGCGGAGACAGCGCTCCCGGATTACGGTTTGCTCCGTCCGGGCTGCGCCCGTTATCGCGCGTGACTGCTTCAACATCGTCCTTGCGCTTGCAATGGCGCAGGCGGCGACAACGGCGATCTTCAGCTCACAATGTATGCCGCAAAAGAACGACCCGCCGCTCGATGAAGCGGCGGGTCCTTGCAACGAAGCCCGGCTCGCTACCAGTTGCGATAGCTGCCGGTCAGCGTGCCGTTGTTGTTGCCGTCAGGACCGACATCGCCCTGCGTTGAGCTCGGGGTCGGATGGCGGGTGCCGTTGTACGCGCCATACGGTCCGGCGACATCCGGATAGTACGCGCGCGGCTGAATCGGTTCGTAGGCGGGTGCCGTGCGGTCCCAACCCACGCGCGGCCCGTTCCAGTCGTAGCCCTGCGCCGATGCGGCTGTTGCGCCTGCGACGAGCGATGCCGTGACCAGGCAGAGGAGTTTTGACTTGTTCTGCATTGAAGATGCTCCTTGCTTGTGTGGGGGCCAACGGTTGCAATGCGGGAGCGTTCCGGACGTATTGGCCGGGGTGCGATCAACTCCGATCAACTGGTTATGAATCGCGTGCCGCGGAACGAAATGGCTGCAAGGGGGACGGAAATTCCGGGCGTTCTGCCGCACCATGTTCCCCGTTAATCCCGTGCCTTAACCAAAAATTAATTATACGTTTGCGGGCGGGCGACAGCCCGGCCTAGCGTGTGGTGGGGGAGCCGCCACCCGCGAAGCCAAACGAGTTGGTGCGTATGATGATATCGAGATCACAAGGGGCGCTATTCGCCTCGCTCAGCGCAGCCGCGCTGCTCCTTAGCCCCAGCGATAGTTTTGCCAGACCTGGTGGCGCCGCGCCCCACGGGCTGGCCGCCGCGCCTCCGAATGCAATGGCGCGTGCGCCGATCGGGCCTGGCGCCCGATTCCACCGGCGCAGCAATCCCTGGGTCTATTGGCCCGGCGGTGGCGGGTTCTTCTACGACGGTGCGACGTATAGCCAGCCTTTCGGCGAGGCGGCTCAGTCGTTCTCCAGCGATGTGCGCTATACCTATACGTATGACGTTCCCTGGGATTGGGCGCACCGATTCCCGCCGAATGTCGTGCCGTCCGACCGGCCCTATGTGCCGAGCTGCCCGACGGAGCAGGTGACGGTGCCCGGCCGCGGCGGCGGCGAGCACACCGTCAACATCATGCGCTGCTACTGAGCGAGACCGTGTACTCATAAAGCAATGTGGGCTCCCGAGGGCCGAGCGGAAGGTCCGCTCGGTGAGACATAGCGGACTAGATTCGCTCACCCCGAGTTCTCCGCTTCTTGACCCCGAGCCGGGGTCGGATTTGCGGCAGCCGCGCGTCCATTGCCAGCGGAGCTTGCCCACGCTCTTGGACCGTTCCTATGCGGCGCGAACGTAGCCGTAGCGCAGGTTCGATGGTTGCTTGGAAGCTTGCGTGTACTCGTTCTTGAGCGCCGCGAGGCGGTCCTCGGAAAAGGCTGGCATCCTGGTATTCTCGGCCGCCTTTAGCTTGATCTTGTAGAATCTGGTTGCGTTGCCCGCGAAGATCAGCTGCTTGGTAGCGCTGTTGGCGTCGCCAAGCGGTGCAAAGCCGTACTTCTTCTGCATATCCTCCGGGATTTCGAGCCGGCGCAGCGCCTCGATCTGCCACTGTGGTGAACCGTACCAGACCGAGTCGGTGCCCCACATGACGTGGTCAACACCCATCCCCTTTATCAGCGTGCCAATGAGCGCGGCGCAGAACTTCGGATGCGCCACCGCCGAGTTGGCAAAGGACGTGCCGAGCTCGGCATAGACGTTGGTGACGCCGAACTTCTGAGGGATTTCCGCGAGATCGGTTGCCCACTGGATACGGCCGGTCTGCTCGAAATCCGCCCACGCACGATCGGGCAGCTCGAGGAACGGCCGCAGCGCCGAATGATAGATCACGAAGTTCATCTGCGGCCAATCTTTCGCGGCTTTTCCGATGTCCCACGCCGTTGCATATTCCCAGACGCCGGCGAACGACTTCTCGTAATCGGGCGGCAGCAACCCCTTGTGGATACACAGCGTGTTGATGCCGGCTTTCACTGCTTTCTCGTAGAACGGATACATCACCTGCTCGTCGTCGAGCCGCCATGGGAACTTCGAGGGCGCCAGCGGATCACCAATCGTATAGGACTTCCAGGAATCCGGTTTGTAGATCTCGATCGCCTTGTCCACCTCGTCCATCCAGCCGGGTTGCTTGGGGGTGATGACGCTATGCGCCAGCAGGCGGCGCGAACCGGCGAAGTCGTTGATCAGTTCTCGCGCCTTGACGATCTGCTCATTGGACAGCAGCCACCAACTCGGGTCGTCGAAGGGCGCGCCGCTCAGGAGCGCCATGTTTGTGTCGCTGTCGTAGTAGATCTCTTTCACATAGTTCTGGAACTTGTAGCGGGCGAGCGAGGAGACGCCTTCCTCCTTCATCTTCGGATTCCAGTGCTGGCTCGCAAAGTCCGCCAGCCCCAACAGCTCCTTGTGGTCGAAGTCGTCCCGCACGAAATGAGTCTGGACATCGAAGATGAATTGGCCTGCAAGGCTCTGCGCGCGGGCCAGCATCAGCTCAGGCTCGCGGGCTTCAGCGGGCGCGACCTGGAAAACATTGCCGTAGATGTCGTTCATGGCGAGGAACGCTGCCGCCATGCCGCAGCTCGTGTGCAAGAACTGCCTGCGGCTCAAGCCGAGGTGCCTGCCGTTGACATCAGCGAGCTCGTTGATCCGTGCCTCGACTTTCTTTTGCGTATCGCTCTGCGGGGGCGGGAGATACTCGCCATTGGAGACAATCTGGGTAGGGATAGGCGTTGCCGCCGATGCCGCCTCCGCGCCCGCGACGAGACGCTGTTCTCGCTCACTAAGCCAGGTGCTCATTGTTGTCCTCCCGTTTGTTGGCCGTCGACCGCGCTAGGTGCGCGCATGAGGCGCGTGTGGCTACTCCCAATCAGTTGGCAGGACCGAGTAGTCGTACCTCTCCGGTTCAGCTACGCATGAAGCCATCACGCGCCCAAAGCCTAGGCGAATCTCTGCATCGCTTCATCCTGCGAGAGCGGCAGGCATACCCGAGAAACCACTTGCGGTTATGGGTATCATCGCTGATTCAATGCTCAAACTTCTACTCGCGCAAGCGATGTGATTCGGCAGTCACGCTGTCCCAACGCCGCATCATTCTTTATTCTTTCATCTGATTTTCGGCCCAGCCATCGCAGTTCGTGCAACCATCGAACGTGATAAGCTGTTTCCATCCTCCTCAAGGTGCGATGAGGATCGAATGAAGCGGCGGGAGTTCACAGCGGCTACTAAGGTGCTGCTCGATTCGCAAAAGCGTGCGGTGGCTCAGCTGGCTGGCCGTGCTGTTTGTGCCGCTTTTGAGGGATGAGCGGACATCTGGAGCACCCAAACTAAGCGCGTGATCTATGAGTACACGCCTAGCCCAGCTCGAAGCTGGTCACGCCGAAGACGCGGTCGATCCGCAGCGGCCGGATCGGTCCCGTGTACATCCGCGCCGTCTCGAACACTGGTTTGAGCCCGAGCTCGCCCGCGAGCGCGATGGCCTCGCGATTGACGGCGGGGACATCGAGGAAGACCTCGCCGCCGGCCACACCTGCAAGCAGGGCCTGAACGATCGCTTCCGCCGCCGCGCGATCGTCGGCAACGAGCGGAGCGATCTTGTGACCCGTTTGGCACGGCCGGATCACGCCCCATGCGGACAGCTTGCCGTCGCGCAGCAGCGCGCGGCCGACATGGCCTGATGTGTTGATCCAGGCGTGCAGGAACGCGCTACGCGCGGCAGGGAAGACGGTGGCGTCATCGGCTTCAACACGTGCAAACGGGATGTTATCGAGGGCGACGACATCGGCAGGCGGTTTCGGTGGCGCGGCCACGGTGCCGCCATAGCGGATATTGGCGTAGGCGAGCTGGAAGCCCGATTTTCTGTAATTGTCCTGCTGCGCGACCACGCCATCGAGCCCGATCACGCGAGTGCCCGCATGCGCGATCGCCGCGTTCCAGATGCGCAGGCCATGGCCTTTGCCGCGAAAACTCTCGCGCACGATATAGAAGCCGAGGAAGGCGAAGCGGTCATTGTAATTGACGCAGGAGACGGTCGCGACCGGCTCGCCGTTGATCTCGCCGAGAAAGAAGCCTTGCGCATCGGGGATCGCGAAGCAGGCGGCGTCGGCAAGGCCCGGATTCCAGCCCTCGGCCGCGGCCCAGTCGATGGGGACGGCGATCTCCTCCGGACCCAAATTGCGGATCTGCAAATCGCTCATGACGAATGCTCTCGACGATGGACCTGCCGGCGGGTCTGGAGGTAGAAGGCCTCATGATAGGTCGGGCATGCGGCTCGCCTCAACGATATTCACAAGGGATGATCGGTCATGGCGGAGAAGGTTGCACTCGTCACCGCGGGCGGCAGCGGCATGGGGGCTGGGGCGGCACGGCGGCTGGCAACAGATGGGTTTCGCGTCGCGATCCTGTCGTCCTCCGGCAAAGGCGAGGCCCTCGCCGCCGAGCTCGGCGGCTTCGGCGTCACCGGTTCGAACAAGTCCAATGACGATCTGAAGCACCTCGTTGAGGGCGCGATGACCAGATGGGGGCGGATCGACGTGCTCGTCAACAGCGCCGGCCACGGACCGCGCGCGCCAATCACGGAGATCACCGACGAGCAATGGCATGCCGGGCTCGATACGTACCTTCTCAACGTGATCCGTCCCACCCGGCTGGTCACGCCAGTGATGCAGTCGCAGAGGAGCGGCGCCATCATCAACATCTCGACCGCCTGGGCGTTCGAGCCGAGCGCGATGTTTCCGACTTCGGCCGTATTCCGGGCAGGGCTTGCTGCCTTCACGAAAATCTTCACCGACGCGCATGCGGCCGACAACATCCGCATGAACAACGTGCTGCCGGGCTGGATCGACAGCCTGCCGCAGACCGAGGCGCGGCGCGACAGCGTGCCGATGAAGCGCTACGGCAAGGTCGAGGAGATCGCGGCGACGGTCTCGTTTCTGGCCTCCGACGGCGCGGCCTACATCACCGGTCAGAATATCCGCGTCGACGGCGGACTGACGCGCTCGGTTTGAGCGGCGCCTCAATGTGAGGCGAGGAGCCGCGCCAGTTCCGGCAGGATCTTGTAGCGCGCAATCTCGTGCGGATATTCGCCGCGATTGGCGAGCAGGATCAGGCCGAGCCGTCGCGCCGGCACGAGACCGATATAGCCGGAGGCGTTGTTGAGACCGCCCGGCTTGTCCACGACGGTGACGCCGGGCAGATGCACGCTCTCCCAGGCCATGCCCTGTCCGAATTTCTCGTCGATGCGGTGGGCCTCATGCTGGGTCATCCGCAACGCCTCGCGCAGATGAGGATCGAGCGAGCGGCCATCGATGCAGGCGGCAACGAAGCGCGCGAGATCCCGCGCCGAAGAGAACATCTGGCCCGTGCCGGAAAAGTCAAAATAGCTCTGCTGGTTGCCAATCGGGCCGATTGCCATGCCCTGGTCCGAATAGCCCTGGACCACGCGCCGTATCCAGGCCTCGTCCATGACAGCGCGGTTGTCTTCGCCGCGCTCGGGGACACAGGTCGCGGTCATGCCGAGTGGTCCAAGGATGCGCTGTTCGAACAGGGCCGCGATCGGAGCGCCGTAGCGGCGCTCGAGCACGAGCTGAAGCAGGACGTAGCCGGCATGGGTGTAGATGCGCTGCCGTCCGGGTGCGACGCCGGGCGGCGGTGCGAAGGCGTTCAGCATGGCGATGAACTGGTCGCGCGTAAACTGCTCGTCCGGCCAGGGCGGATGATCGGTCGGCAGCAACAGCCCCGAGCTGTGCGTGACCAGCTCGCCGATGGTGACGCGGCGGACGTAGTCGCCGTTCAGCTCGGGAAGGTATTTCGGCAAGCGGTCGTCGAGCCGCAGCTCGCCGCGCAGCGCACCGAGCGCCACGAGAGTCGCCTCGAAGGGTTTTCGCAAGGAGGCGACATTGAACAGCGTGTCCGGCGTCACCGGCCGTTTTGCCGCATCATCGGCAAAGCCGTAGGTGAAGAACTCGACATGGCGGCCGGCATAGAGGGCGGCGGCAAGTCCGCCCGCATGATCCGGCGTCGCGGTCGCCGCAAGCCCGTTTGCGACGATGTCGCGCATCTGCGCAATCATGTCGGAATCCGCCGAGGCGCGGCCGGGCAAGGCCAGTGCGAGTGGAACAAGCGCTGCCCGGGAGAGCGACCGCCGGGTGAGGTGCGATGAGGTGGCAACTGACGGCACGGCTCTGACGCATGATGTGATGCCCCCGCCGGGCCCGTCTTAACGTGACCGCGGGCACGGCCCAATTCACGATTGCGCGTTGCGGGTTCCGCCTGGCGGGGCCTGCACCCCAAATCACTTAGCCTGTGGGCTAACAATGATTGACGCGAGGCGGTGCTGGCGCTATAGTTAGCTTCATGGCTAACCAATTGTCCCGGCTCGACCAGATCTTTGCCGCGCTCGCCGACCCCACGCGGCGGGCGATCGTGATGCGGCTCTGCGCGGGCGAGGCCTCCGTCGGCGAGCTCGCCGATCCCTTCGACATGGCGCTGCCGAGTTTCATGAAACACATCCATGTGCTGGAGACGAGCGGGCTGGTGCTGTCGGAGAAATCCGGCCGCGTCCGTACCTGCCGCCTCAGCCCGGATGCGCTCATCAGCGCGGAAGACTGGTTCCAGCAGCAGCGTGCGGTCTGGGAGATGCGGCTCGACCGGTTCGAAGCCTATGTGATGAAGCTCAAAAAAGAGAAGGAGAGGGCGGCCGCCAAGCGTCCGTCCCGGACAACCAAACGGAAAGGTTCTGAGTGATGACGAGTTCTGCCAATGCCGCCCTTTCGCAATGGTCGCTCGACCGCGAGATCGTGATGTCGCGCGTCATCGACGCGCCGCGCGATCTCGTGTTCGAGGCCTGGTCCGATCCGAAACACCTGCCGCAATGGTTCGGACCGAAGGGGTTTAAGGTCGAGACCTTCGAAATCGACGTGCGCGTCGGCGGCGTTTGGCGCTTCAACATGGTCGGCCCCGACGGCACCGTCTATCCGAACCGCATGCGCTTCCGCCGCATCGAGCGGCCGTCTCTGATGGAGATGGATCACGGCGCCGACCAGGACGACGATCCCGGCCTGTTCCGCTTCACCGTCACCTTTGCCGAGCAAAGCAACGGCAAGACCGTGCTGACGCTGCGCCAATTGGCCTCGAGCACCGCGCAGCGCGACGCCATGATCGGATTCGGCGCCGTCGAATACGGCTACCAGACGCTGGACAAGCTGGCGGTGTATGTGGCCGGGATGAAAGGCTGAGAAGGGCGCAGTCATTCCGAGATCGATGCTTCGCATTGAGGTGGCTGCACGCGTTTTAGGTTCAGCAGCTCGGAAGGTTCTAAGTTCGGCAGCTCGGCACAGTCGGTGCGGCCCCAGCGGAGGGAATTCGCCGGGGTCGCATTAACGCGTGGCTCGGTCGTGCTCGGCTTTCGGAGGACCTGACCGATTGTCCCGCTAACGTCGCGGTGTGGTGCCGTCTGACGGTGGGGTAGTCTCGTTGCGCATGCCTTTGGGACTGGAGGCACCTTGTCCGCCGCGCTCCACATGCGTGATGTCGCCACCGCCGCCGGCTCCGGAACCGCCTGCGCCCGCACCGCCTGCGCCCGCCCCGCCTCCATCGCCCGAACCTGCGCCGGCTCCCGCGCCCGCACCGGCGCCGGCACCAGCTCCGCCGCCGGCGCCCCCAGCACCACCACCGGCGCCGCCGCCGCCCGCTTGTGCGAACGCTGCGCCGACTGAAGCGCCGGCCAGCATCGCGGCCGTGAAGATCGTCAGAAGTGTCTTACGCATGATCTTGCTCCTTGAGGTTTTACCACGGACCAATCACGCGCGTCGCCAACCGTTCCTACGTTCATTGATGTTGGAGGACCTTCCGGCGGTGGACCGAAACGCCCGGCTCCGATGCAGGTCGCCTGCGGCAATCAGCCCGGTACCCTTAGGAACAATCGCCCCTTCTTCCCGGTTGCGGCACGAAGCCACTCAAACGGAGGACAGGAAAATGGCTGACGCAGCCCGCGATACGTTCGTGGTCGGACTACGCAATGCGCACGCGATGGAAATTCAAGCGAGAGAACTGATGGAGCGCCAGTCGGAGCGGCTGGACGAATATCCCGAAGTCAAGGCAAAGGTCACCGCGCACCTTCAAGAAACCAATGAGCAACTGAATCGGCTGGAGAAGTGCCTTGAGGCCTGCGGCGAGAGCACGTCCGGCCTGAAGGACACGGCGCAGTCGGTCATGGCCAATATGATGGCTATGGCGCATTCGGTCGCCGGCGACGAGATCCTCAAGAACACCTTCGCCAACAACGCGTTCGAGAATTTCGAGATCGCCGCCTACAAGTCGCTCCTGACGCTCTGCGGCGCCGCCGGTGCGCCCGAAGCCAAGCCGCTGCTCGAAGCCTCGTTGAAGGAAGAGCAGCGTATGGCCGCCTGGATCGATTCAAATGTCGAGAAGGTGACCATGGAGTACCTGACGCATCAGCGCCAGGCCGCGTAGCTCTCCGCGTTCCCAGGATATCGAACCACCGGCGCGCCAGGGCGGCCGGTGGTTTCTCACGCTTGCAATGGGGGCGTGCGTTCGGCGCCGAGGAACGATCGCTGCACTCCGGCTTTGGCAGTGATGACGCACATCATCTTCAGTGACTATCGCAACCCCGCCGCCGAGCAGGCCTTCGAGATCGCCTGGGATTTTCTCGCGCGGACCGGCGCCATTCACGACGAATTCGAGGCCTGCGTGTTCCTGGCGCAACGTATCGCCGTGATGTTGGACGAGGGGCAGACGAACCGGATCCGCATGGCCAATCGCGCGATCTCCGAATACCAGCATCATGTGGACGTAGCCGATAGCCTCATCCGCAGCGGCGGCCGCCGTGCCGAGGGACGTTCCTGACCGTCATTCGCCTTTGAGGCCGGCGTCGCGGATCAGCTTGCTCCATTTCTGCGTCTCGTTGTCGATGAATTGGCCGAACTCGGCCGCGGTGCCGGGGCGCACTTCGAGGCCCTGGGCGGTCAGCTTGTCCTTGATTGCGGGTTCGGCGAGCGCGCGCAGCACCTCAGCCTGGAGCTTGTCGACGATCGTGCGTGGTGTCGTCGATGGCGCCATGAAGCCGTACCAACCGGCGGCGGCCACGTTGGGAAAGCCCTGTTCGCGCAAGGTCGGCGCCTGCGGGTAGAGCGCGCTGCGCTCGGGCGAAGCAACGCCGAGCACGATGAACTTGCCGCTCTGGATGTAGGGCAGCGCGGTCGGCAGCGCCGTCAGCGTGGCGTCGACACGGCCGGCGAGCAGCTCGGTGTAGGAGGCGGCGTCGCCGCGGAACGGGATGTTGAGGCCCTTGACGCCGGCGTCCCGGAACAGGAGCTCGCCGGCAAGGTGCGGTTGCGAGCCCGCGCCGGGCGAAGCGAAGGTGAGGCCGTCGGGCTTCGATTTGCCGTAGGCGATCATCTCCGGCAGCGTCTTGAACGGCGCGTCCGCGCTGATGATCAAGAATAGCGGCGCGATGACCGCCATTGCCACCGGTTGCAGATCCTTTCGCTCGTAGGTCAGCTTGCCGAACAGCGCTTCGGCGGTGGCATAGGGGGCTGCGCCATAGAGAATGGTGTAACCGTCGCCCCGCGCATGCGCGACCAAATCGTTGGCGATGCGCGTGCCGGCGCCCGGCTTGTTCTCGACGATGAATTGCTGGCGCAGGCTGCGGCCGAGCTCCTCCGCCAGCAGACGCAGCGAGATATCGTTGGAGCCGCCGGGCCCGTAGGGTGAGATCAGCCGCACCAGACGTGACGGCCAGGCGTCCTCAGCGCGAGCGGAAAATGACGGGTTCGCCAGGCAGACGGCGAGGGCGCCCAGCAATGTTCGGCGTGTGATGATCATGATGGCCTCCCGGACGTGGGGCGCCAGCTTTGTTTGTTCATGTCCTGGCGCCCTTCTTATTTTGCTTGCCTGTCTCGGCTGCCGGCTCCGCCGCCTTGACGATCGCGCGGATGCTGTCGGCGAGCGCCGCGATGCGCGGGCCGATCTCGCCCTCCAGCTGCCCCGGCTGGAGTCGGAATGCCGGGATGCCGCAATTGATCGAGAACGACTGCTTCGCTTCGCTCGCGTGAAACAGCGGCGCGGCGACGGCGTGGATCGAAGCCATATACTCGCCCCAGCAGGTGCAGAAGCCGCGGCTGACGCATTGAGCGAGGCCCGCTCGGTATTTGCCCTGGAAGGCGGCCCACAACTCGGAATCTTCGGCAACGATGCGCCGCTCCAGTTGGGCCGCTTCGGCCGGCGGCAAGATCGCTGCCGCGGCGCGGCCCATGGCGGTCATCACAACCGGAATCGGCATGCCGATGTCAGGGACGTGCGGGCCGACGTCGCCGGCGCGCGCAGTCTCGACATAGATCATGGAGGTCGCATCCAGCAGGCCGATCGAGACGGTGCCGCGGACACTCTGCGCCAGCTCCTGCATCATGGGCCGTGCAAGCTGGCGGAATTGCATGTCGGCGAGCAGCGGATGCGCCATGCGCAAGGCCCGTGCGCCAACGCGATATTTGGCGCGCCCGGGGGCGTAGCGGAGATAGCCGAGCTCGGCGAGCGTGTGCGTAAGTCGCGCCACCGTCGGTCGCGGAATCCCGGTCAGCGTCGACAGCTCCATGTTGCCGAGCTCCGTTGCTCCGGCCCTGAAGGCTTCGAGCACCACCAAGCCCTTTGCCAATGTCGTCGCAAACGCAGCGTCGTCTGCGCTGTCGGCGAGCACCGCGGCGGCCGACGAAGAGGCGAGGAGCGGTTTGGATGGGGAGCGGGCCATGCGGGCTTTAATGAACCGCAGGAGGATGGTTGTCCAATAAATTCAGGAATGCGCCGTTTCTGTCCAATATGCGGACAAAGCTAAATTCCCCCGCCTGCTCAGGGAACGCGCGGAAGGCGCCGCTACACACAGATTTTTGTCGTGATTCCACGGCGTCTTGTGACAGGATTATTACGAACACATGTCACGTCGATTACAGCGGAGCGATTCATGTTGCACTGGCAGGCACGGTCAAATCCCCTTGCGTGGTGGTGGGGATCCCTGACGCTGGTCAGCGCTGCCAATATCCTCGTCTGGTTCATGCTGTACCGCGAGTTCTACCCGACCGTTGCGGGCAGCCTCAGTGGCGGCTCGGATATCGGCCTGATGTTCCTGCTGTGCGCGGCCTATGTGTTCGGCTGCGCGTTTCGCTCAGTGCTGCCACGCGCCGATGTGCAGCGTATCTGCCTTTTCGACACCTGGCTGTCGAGCGTGTTCGTCGGCCGTACGGTCGCAACCGTCGCCGAAGTCTGCTTCGCGGCGCAATGGGCGATCATTCTGCATCAGCTCGGGACCATGACCGGCGCGCAGACCGCGGTGAACATCGCGCTCGTGATCGTGCCGATCATCATCATCGCGGAGTGCTTCTCCTGGTACGCGGTGGTGACCACCAACTTCCTCTACAACGCGATCGAGAATTCGCTGTGGGCGGTGACCTTCTTCCTCGCCGGCATCGCACTGTGCCGACTGATGCCGGAATTCCAGGGCGTGGTGCGCTGGGCGCTGATCGCGGGAATCGTCGGCATCGCCTGCTTCCTCGCCTTCCTCGTCACCGTCGACGTGCCGATGTATCTCAGCCGCTGGCGGGCAGGGCACGCCGAGGGCGGCAGGTTCCTGGGCTTCCTCGAAGGCCTGCACGATGTCGCGACGCGCTGGGTCGTGACTCACGACATCGCGCATTGGAAGGGCGAGCTGACCTGGATGTTCCTGTATTTCAGCGCCGCGGTGTGGTCGAGCCTCGCGCTCTGCGCACTCTACGCCATGGAAGGCTATCTCACGCGCTACCTCGCCTGAGCGCTCAGGCCTCGCCGAGATCGACCTCGGTCAAGATTCCCTGGCGCAGCGCCAGCCGGACCAGCTCGATGTCGGAGCCGACGCCGAGCTTGTCCTTGATCAGCGAGTGCAGGTTCGCCACCGTCTTCGGGCTGACATGCAGCGTTGCGGCGATCTGCTCAGTCGTGTTCTCGGCGAGCAGCAGGCGGAGCACCTCGAATTCGCGCGGCGTGAGCACGTCGGCGGCCGAGCTCTCGCCGCCGATGCGGCTGAGCGCAAGCTCATGGTCGATGTCGGGGCTGATGGCGATCTTGCCGGCGAGCACGTCCTTCACCGCGCGCACCAAGGTCTCGGGCGGACTGGTCTTGGTGACGTAACCCCTGGCACCGGCGCGGATCGCCTGCACGGCAAAGCCGGCATTCTCGTGCATGGTGAAGACCAGGATCCTTGCGGCCTTGTCCCATTGCCGGATCCGCCTGACGGCCTCGATGCCGCCGATGCCGGGCATGCTGAGATCCATGATGACGAGGTCGGGTGCCTCGGATTTGTACAGCCGGTAGGCTTCCGCGCCGTCGGCCGCCTCGGCGACGACGCGCAAACCCGGCTGTTTCTGGAGCACGGAGCGATACCCCTCACGGACGACGGAATGGTCGTCGACCAGCAAGATGGTCGCTTCAGTCGCGCTCATGCCGCGTGCTCCAGCGCCTGCCGATCGCCGGCCGCGAGCGGAATGAACACGCGCAGCGCGGAGCCATTGGGGCCGGTCTCGAAGCTCAGCCGGCCGCGAAGCGCGGCGACGCGCTCGCGCATGCCGAGCAGGCCCATGCCGGATTTGACGGCCGCCTCGTTCGGCCGGCCGTCGTCCTCGATCGCGAGCGCGATCTCATTTTCCGCCATGGTCAGATGCAGACTGACCTTCCTGGCCCCGGCGTGCTTGGCCGCGTTGGTGAGCGCTTCCTGCACGATGCGGTAGAGATTGGCGCTGACGGAGGCGGGCACGCTCTCGAAGGCGCCGTCGAACCGGATATCGATGCGGGTCTGGCCGCGGCTGCGGCCGTTCCACCCCGACACCAGGCCTTCGAGGCTCGCGACGAGGCCGAGCTCGTCGACATCGGGTGGCCGCAACCGGAACAGCGCGCCGCGCAGCGTCTCCATCATGCCGGTCGCGGTCCGGGCAATGCAGTCGCACTCTCCCAGCAGCCCGGGGCAGTCCTGCGCTGCCGTCTGGCGGGCGGACGCGGCAAGCGCGCGGATTGCGGCGAGCGACTGGCCGAACTCGTCATGCAGCTCGCGCGCGAGATGGCGGCGCTCCTCGTCCTGCAGCGCGATCAGCTTCCGCGTCAGCTCGTTGCGTTCCGCAAGCGCGATATCGAGGCTCTCGGCGAGGTGGTTGAAGACGTCGCGGATGGCGGAGAGCTCGGCGAGATCGAACGGCGGCAGCCGGGTCGTGAGATCGCCAGCGGCGATCCGCTCGAGGCCGCTGCCGATCATCCGGGTAGGACGCAGGGCGCGAGCGAGTGTGGCATAGACCAGCGCACAAAGCAGCGGCAACGCGATCGCCAGCGCGATCATCAGGCGACCAGCCTCGTGCCAGGCCTCCGCCGTCTGCACGGTGGGATCGACCGAGACCACGGTCTCGCCGAGCGTCGTTCCGCGCACGATCACTGGCCGTGCCGCCTCGCGGCCGGGGTCGAACAGGCTGCGATAGAAGGCGGCGAAGGCTTGCGGCGGCGGGCTCGCCGGGGCAGGCGCGCCACTGCAGAAGCGCTGAAGCATCTCGCCGCTGGCGCTCCGGAATCCAAGACACAGACCGGGAGTCATCACATGGGCCGAAACCGGATCAAGGTTCGGAAAGTCGGAGCGGGGGCTAGCCACCCACTGGACCTTGCCCTGTTGCAACTCCAGTGTCTTCGCCACGATGGCGGCGATACCGTCGATGCGGGCATGCGCTGCGCGTTCGGCCGCAACAAGGAAATAGGCGGAGATCGCGGCGAAGCAGGCGGCCGATATTGCGGCCACGTGGAGCGTCAGACGGACCTTGAGATCGAACCTCGGGCGATTCCACATCGGCGGGCACCTGGTGCGAACGGGTTTTGTCGCTCGTCCATTAAACGGCAGAACGCAACCCGCGGGAAGCGTTCGCGACCTTCCGCAGTGCAACGTCGTGAAATTTTCCCGGCGCTCGTCGGGACAATTACGGCTGCGTGGCCTCAGGCGACCCGTCCAGATTTGCGGGGCCGCTCCATCCCACGAGGCTCCTTCATGCACTGCTTCCGGCTGATTCTCTCTGCTTTCTTCCTCTTTGGGCTCTCTTCGTCGCGGGCCGATGCCGAGGCTGCCATTGGCGTTGCCATGGACGATTTCAGCTATACCGATACCTCGGGCGAGCCAGCCAACCAGACCGCCGCCCACGAGCGGCGGCTATCGGCGTTCATGGCCGCGCTGAGGCGGGATATCGGCACGGACCGGCGCTATCGGCTGCTGCGGTCTGCCGAGGACGGTGCGGCGTTCAAGGTCGTCGGCGGCATCCAGAAGACCAGCACGCTGGTGCAATGGGCCAAGGTCGCCGTGATAGACGTCGGCGCCAAAAGGCTCGTGATGGACAAGCTCTACACCTTCCGCGGCGACAATGATGAATCGTGGGAGCGCGCCGAGATCTTCGTGTCCCGCGAGGTCATGGCTGCGCTCGCCATGCCAGCGCCGGTCGCGCTTGCCGTGTTCGACTTCGAGCTCGAGGACATGACAGCCGCTTCCGCGACCGTCTCGGCCGCTTCGGACGCCTCGCATCTGGCCGAGGTCAGCGCCGCCGTGCGCGAGGCGCTCGGCCAGTCCGGCCGTTACCGGATCATCGATGTCGGCGGAGGGGCGGCGAGGGCGGGCGCCTTGCGGGATTGCGGCGGCTGCGAGGCTGCGATCGCGCAGAAGCTCGGGGCGGACCAGTCGCTGATCGGTGTGGTGCGGCGTGTCAGCCGCACCGAATACACGCTCGGCTTCCAGCTTCGCGATGCCAGGACCGGCGCCGTGGTGGCGCGCGGCGACAGCGGCCTGCGCCTCGGCGCGGACTATTCCTGGAAGCGCGGCGCTGTGCGGCTGGTCAGCGACCGGCTGATCGAGAGTCAGCAGGCCACCGACGCCGCTAGAAAGTAAGCTGCACCTTCATCGATTGTGAGCGGTCGCTGGCGAGCTCGAAGGCGGCGACCGCGCTCTCGAATGGCATGGTGGCCTTGATCAGCGGCTTGACGTCGATCAGGCCTTCGCCCATCAGCCGCACCGCGAGCTCGAACTCGGAATCGAAGCGGAAGGTCCCGCGGAGCTGCAATTCCTTGGCGACGATGGAGTTGATCGGCAGCGTCATCTCGCTGCCGAGGCCGAGCTGAACGAGCGTGGCTCCGGGCCGCAATATGTCCAGCGCGGTACGAAGTGCAGCCTGGTTGCCCGAGGCTTCGAACAGCGTGTCGAACACCCCCTTGCCCGCGCGCCAGGAATCGAGCGCAGTGGCATTGGTGACGACATTGATCGCGTGCGTGGCGCCGAGCTTCTTCGCGACCGCGAGCGGAGCGTCCGCGACATCGGTCACGACGATCTCGGCGGCGCCGCCGAAGCGCGAAACCAAGATCATCAGCGCGCCGATCGGGCCGCAGCCGGTGATCAGCACGCGTTTGCCGAGGAGAGGACCGGCCTGCTTGCCGGCATGCAGACATACGGCCAGCGGTTCGGCGACCGCAGCTTCGGCGAGCGACAGTCTGTCAGCGATCGGTACGGCCTGCGTGGCGTCGACCGTAATGAATTCACGAAAGCCGCCTTGCACATGGGGGACGCGCATCGCGCTGCCGAGGAAGCGCATGTCAAGGCACTGGTTGCGCATGCCTTCCCGGCAATGCAGGCACTGGCCGCACGGGTTGCTCGGATTGACCGCAACGCGCGTGCCCGGCCTCACCTGGGTGACGCCGTCACCGACGGAAGCGACCACGCCGGCGATCTCATGCCCTAGCGCCATCGGCTGCTGGATGCGGACCACGCCGAAGCCGCCGTGATGGTAGTAGTGCAGATCGGAGCCGCAGATGCCGCCATTGGCAATCTTGACGCGGACTTCGCCCGGTCCGGGCTCCACATCCGGATAGAGGTCGATCCGCAGGTCTTTCGGGGCGTGAATGACGACGGCGCGCATGGCTTGTTCCTTCAGCGGTTCGCGGGTCACATCGCGGCAATCATGCCGCCGTCGACATAGATGATCTGGCCGTTGACGTAAGTGGAGGCGTCGGAGGCCAGGAAGATCGCCGCGCCGACCAGCTCGTCCGGCTTGCCCCAACGTTTCGACGGGATGCGGCCCATCAGCCAGGTGTTGAAATCGCTGTTGTTGACCAGCGCCTCATTCATGTCGGTCAGCATGTAGCCGGGGCCGATTGCATTGGCCTGGATACCGTGCTGGGCCCATTCCACCGCCATCGAGCGGGTCAGATTTTTGATACCGCCCTTGGCCGCGGTGTAGGGCGCGATGGTCGGGCGCGCGAGCTCGCTCCCGAGCGAGCCGATGTTGATGATCTTGCCGCGCTTGCGTGGGATCATGCGCTTGGCCGCCTCGCGGCCGATCACGAAGGCGCTGGTGAGATTGGTCTCGATCACCTTGCGCCATTCGTCGGTAGTGAACTCGACCAGCGGCTTGCGGTGCTGGATACCGGCATTGTTGACGACGATGTCGACGGCGAGGCCTTGTCTGTCGAAGTCGTTGAAGGCAGCGACGATCGCGGGCTCGTCGGTGACGTTGAATGCGGCGCCTTCGGCCTGATGTCCGGCGCTGCGAAACTCGGCGACGGCCTGCTCAACGCGCTTGGGATCGACGCCGTTGATGATCAGCTTGGCGCCGGCCCCGGCCATGCCTTCGGCAATGGCGCGGCCGAGGCCGCGAGAGGAGCCGGTCACGAGCGCGGTACGGCCGGAAAGGTCGAAGAGGGCGGTGCTCATCTCAGGAATCCTTAGACGTTGGAGCGGCGCACGGTCAGATCGGAGCGGTCGAAGACGGCGGGCAGGAGGTCGACGCCGAGGCCGGGGCCTTCCATCGGATAGACAAAACCGTCCTTGATCATGGGCATGGTGGTGACGAGCTCATTGTACCAGCCCTTGTAGAAGGCGCGCACCGATTCCTGAATCAGCGTATTGGGCTGGCTGAACGACATGTGGATGGCGGCGATGAAGCCGATCGGGCCAATGCAGTCATGCGGTGCGAAAGGCCGGTGATAGGTTTCGGCCATCGCTGCGATCTTGCGCCCCTCGGTAAGGCCGCCGGTCCAGCACAGATCGGCCATCACCACGTGCATGGCGTCGCGGTCGAGCATGTCCTTGTAGGGGAAGCGCGAGCCCAGCGTCTCGCTGGCGCAGACCCAGACATCGGTCGAGCGCGCATATTCGGCCAGCGCCTGCGGCGAGTTCATCCGGATCGGGTCCTCGTACCACGTCGGCTTGTAGGGCTCGAGCGCGCGCGCGATCTGCTTGGCAGTCGGCAGATTCCATAGCGAGTGCAGTTCGACCATGATCTCCATCTTGTCGCCGACAGCTTTGCGGATCTTCTCGAACGGCTCGATCGCCTGCTTCATCTGAGCGGCGGTGATGTAGAGACCTTTGTTTTCCTGGGCGGCGGGATCGAACGGCCAGATCTTCATCGCGGAGATGCCGCTTTCCAGGAGATTTTCGGCGAGCGCGTCGGCGCGATGCATGAAGCCGTCGAGATCTTCGTAAGGTCCCTTGGAGGCGCCGAGATTCCAGTTCGCGACCGGGCCGATATTGGTCGAGCGGACATATTGGGTGCCGGCGCAGGTGTTGTAGATGCGCTGCTTGTCACGGCAGAGGCCGCCGAGCATCTGGTGCACCGGCTGGCCGCAGACCTTGCCGAACAGGTCCCACAGCGCGATGTCGATCGCCGAGGCCGCGCGGTATTCGACGCCGGTCGATGACTGCGCCATCGGCAGGTTCAGCATGTCGCGGTGGATGGCTTCGATGTGCAGGGGATTGCGGCCGAGCAGCCGGCCGGCAAAGGTGTCGTGAATCTGCGCCTCGACCGCGCCCGCGCCGTAGAAGGTCTCGCCGAGCCCGATCATGCCCGCATCGGTGTGGACGCGCACCCAGATGACGTTGGAGAATTCTTCGGTGCGCAGGGTCTCGATCGACGTGATCTTCACGGCAATAATCCTCCCATCGGGCCATAGCGCCGCTTTGTTTGTCATCTCTGCGCCGCCGTTTGCCGGCGGGCCGATGGGCAGTCCTACGCCTGCTTGTAATATTTCACAATATGTTTTAAGTCACAAACAAGGCGCCAGCTCGCAACGAGAGCGCAGGTTGACGGAGGACGACATGGCACGGCGCAAGCGCGCGCTCGAGGTGGTGAGAAGCGACGATGGCGGCGAGGGCAGGCCCTCCCGGCGCAACCGCCTCAACTTCTTCGAGCTGGCCTATCAGCGGATCGAGGAGCTCCTCGTCCACTGCGAGCTCAAGCCGGGCCAGTTCATGACCATGCTGGAATTGCAGCAGATCACTGGTTTCGGCCGCACGCCGGTGCATCACGCCGTCAATCGTCTCTCAGCCGACACGCTCATCATCATTCGTCCGCGGCACGGGCTGCACATCGCCCCGATCGATCTGGCGCGTGAGCGCATGCTGCTGGGCTTACGCCGCGACATGGAGCGCTTCGTGATCCGTCTTGCGGCCGATCGCGCCAGCCTGTCGCATCGCAATCAGGCGCTGCACATCGAGCGCCTGCTGCGCGAGCGCCGCGCCAGCCTGAGCCTCGACGAATTCAACAGCATCGACCGTCGGATCGACGCACTGGTGCTGGAGGCCGCGGGCGAGCCGTTCCTGGTGCACACGCTGCGGCCGCTGCACACGCTGTACCGGCGCATCGGCTACATCCACCACCGCTTCATGCCGGGGCAGACCGAGCTGTCGGGCACGATCGATTGCCATCTCGCCGTTCTCGCTGCGGTCGCCAATCGCCGCGTCGAGGATGCGGTGAAAGCGAGCGATGCCCTGATCGATTACATGGATGCGATATTCACCGGCATGGAGGCGGGGATCGATCCGCGTCTGCTCGATTGCAGCATCGAGCCGCTGCTCGGCGCGTGAGAAAGTTTGAAGAAAGGACCACACATGTCGACGATGGCGATGCCACAACCGAGCGCGAGCGAGGCCGCGGTCCGCTACCTCATCACGAACTACAGTCCCAAAGGCAACAAGGTCGGCTGGCTGATGATGGCCTCGATCCTGGTCGAAGCCTGGGATCTCTATTCGATCGCCTTCGTGCTGATCTTCATCAAGGAGCAGTACAATCCCGATCCGCTGATGCTGGGCCTCGCCGCGGCCGGCACGCAAGGTGGCGCCCTGATCGGTGCGCTGCTCGGCGGCTGGCTGTCTGACAAGATCGGCCGCCGTGTCATGTTCCTGGTCACGATGGTGATGTTCATCGTGCTGGCGCTGGCGCAGGCCTTCGTGCCCAACGTTGCCTGGCTCGTGGTGATCCGCTTCCTGCTCGGCATCCCGCTCGGCTCAGACATCTCGACCGGCTACACCTACATCATGGAATCCATGGCCAAGGGTGAGCGCGAGGTGATGGGCAACCGCTGGCAGTTCATGTTCGCGGTCGGCGAGGTCCTGACCATCGGCGTCATCGTGATCTTCCTGCTGATCGACATGAACCACGAGATGCTGTGGCGCGTCACGCTCGGCCTCGGCGCGGTGCCGGCGCTGATCATCCTGATCATGCGCCACGACGTGCCGGAGACGGCGGTGTGGCTGGTGCAGAAGGGACGCTACCGCGAGGCCAAGCAGGTCGCGCGCGAAATGTTCAACGACAATCTCGACATGCTGCCCGACCGGGACGTCGAGGTGCCGAAGGTCTCGACCCGCGCGTTCCTAGCCGATCTCAAGAAGGATCCGATCCGCTGGCGTGCCACGCTGTATGGCTGGATCGCCTGTTTCGCGCAGGCGAGCGAGTTCTCGACCTTCGCGTTCTACCTGCCGGTGCTGTTCGTCATGGTCGGCGTGTCGAGCGTGCTCGGCAACAATCTGGTGACGATGGGGCTATTCAGCTTCGCCGCTCTGTCGGGGTGGGTCGGGCCGCTGCTGACGCCGAAGATCGGCCATCGCGGCATCGCGATCGCGGGCTTCTCCATCGTGCTGGTGTCACTGCTGGTCGCTGCGTTTGCGCTCTACACGGACAACAAGATGCTGCTGCCGTTCGCCGCGGCCGGCATGCTCTGGGGCCATTATTGGGACGCGTCGAACTGCATGACCATCCCGACCATGGTCGCCCGGCCGCGATACCGCGGCACCGCCAGCGGCTTCGCCTATATGTTCGTGAAGCTGCCGTCGTTCCTGGCGATCTTCCTATTCCCATCGCTGTTCGCGGCGATCGGGCAAGCCAATGCCACCCTGTTCGTCGCAATCTTCCCGGTGATCGGATTGCTGGCTGCGATCTTCATCCTGCCGGAAGTCTACGGCTACGAGAACGACTGACGAAGCGCGACCCGGTCGCGGCGTCATCGCCGCGATCGGGCCGGACGGTCACGGGCTCAAGAAGACGGGATCGATCCCACCTTGTGGCCGAGCGGGCCGATCGTCTGCCGCAGCGTCGCCGGCGGCATTGATCTACCGCAAATAGCTCGCGCCTTATTTCGAAAGCTGCGTCTGACCTTGCTTACCAGATTGCCGCCGCCAATGCTGCGATCAGTGCGGGCGGTGTCACCAGCAGACCGAGCTTGAGGAATGGCCAGGCGCCGACCTCGATCTTCTCGCGCCGGAGCGCAACCAGCCAGAGGATGGTGGCGAGCGAGCCGGTCACCGACAGATTGGGGCCGAGGTCGACGCCGATCAGGATGGCGCTGACGACGGGCGCGGGCAGATGATCACTGGCCGCGACGGAGCCGGCGACAAGGCCGACCGGAAGATTGTTGGCGATGTTGTCGGCGAGCGCGGTGGCAACACCGACGCTCCAGGCGGCCTGCGGGACGGATTGCGCCACCGCTTGGTGCAGCAGCGCGCTGAGCTGCGCGATCACGCCGGTCTTCACCAGCGCCTCCACCATGACAAAGAGCCCGCCGACCAGCGGCAGCACGCTCCAGGAGACGCCGCGCAGCACCGGCATAGGCGATTGACGGTTGATCAACAGCACGGCGGCCGCCGTCGCCGTCCCGCAGACGAACGTCGGCAAGCCCAATTGCAGATCGAGCGCAGAAGCCCAGATCAGCACGATGCCGATGGCGCCGATGCCATAGGCGGTCAATCGGCCGCCGCGTCCGAGTTTCGGGTGAGGGACCCTGGTTTCGATCGTTTCCTCCTTCAACTCGCGGTGCAGCGCAAGGCGCAATGCGACATAGGTGAAGCCGATCGAGGCGAGTGATGGCAGCGCGAACTGATGCAGCCATGCTCCAAGATGCGGCATGTGCTTGCCGAAGACCACGAGATTGGCCGGATTGGAAATCGGCAGCACGAAGCTCGCGGCATTGGCAATGAAGGCGCAGACGAACAGATAGGGCAGCGGCTTGGCGCCGGCCGCGCGGGTGGCGGCGTAAACGGCCGGCGTCAGCACGATCGCGGTCGCGTCGTTCGAGAGCAGCACCGTCACCAGCGTGCCGACGAGATAGATCAGCAGGAACAGCCGCTGCGGAGAGCCGCGTGCATGCTCGACCGCAAAGGCGGCCAGATAGTCGAACAGGCCTTCGAGCCGTGCCAGCTCGGCGATCAGCATCATGCCGATCAGGAACAGATAGACGTCGACACCCTTCTCGATGCCGGTGAGCGCATCGCGCCACGGCAGGAAGCCGAGCAGCACGAGCGCGGCGGCACCGATCGCTGCCCAGATCGCCTCCGGCAGGCGAAAAGGGCGGATGATGACGCCAGCGATCGCAGCGACGATGATGCTCCAGGCCCAGATGGCGTCAGACGGCACGTTTCAGTCCTCAAGGTGAACCAGATCTATTCGGCAGCGATAGCCGATGCGGACGCAGCTGTCTTCCCCCGCGGGCACAGATCGCCGTCTGCGCCTTGCCGCGTCTGCGGTAGAGCGAAGAAGCAGATCACGGCGCCGATCGCCGCCACAGCGCCAAGAGAGATGAACGCTGCGTGGTACCCCGCGCCGACCACGACCAGGCCTGCCAGTGTCGTCGACAGTGCAGCTCCAATGCTCTGGGCGGTGATGACCGCGCCCTGCGCGACGTTGAAGCGGCCGGTGTTGCGCATGAGGTCGGCGACGATAACTGGAAAGATTGCGCCGAAGATGCCGGCGCCCACGCCGTCCAGAAGCTGCACGCCGAGCAGCCAGAACGGATTATCCGAGAGCGCATAGAGGACGCCGCGGATCGGCAGGATCATTAATGCGGCAAGGAAGAAGCGCTTGTGGCCCCAGCTATCAGCCTTGGCGCCCACCAGCATTGCGAACGGCACCATCACGAGTTGCGCGGCGACGATGCAGGCTGACATCAGGCTGGTGCCCATCTTCTTGTCCTGCAGTGCGAGCTTCTGCCCGACCAGAGGCAGCATGGCCGCGTTCGAGAGGTGAAACAGCGCGACGCAGAGCGCGAAGACGAGCAGGGGGCGGCAAGTCAGGAGCACGCCGAGGCCCGAGGGGTGGTCGGGCTGATCGTTCGCGTGAGCGTCGTGCAGCCCGCGAGCAAGATCGTGGTCGATGGCTCGTTCGGGGATTGCGACAATGCTGGCGAGGCTCGCAATCGCCATGGCGCCGAGCAGGTAGAACACGACGGTCGGGCCGAACCAGTAGGCGAGTACGCCTGCCAGACCCGCAGCGACAGCGTTGCCGGCATGGTTGAAGGTCTCGTTACGGCCGATCCGCCGAGTAAAAGCGGCATGGCCGAAGATGCCGAGCGAGACGGCGGCGATTGCGGGCGGAAAGATGACAGCGGCGGCCTGGGCAATCCCCTGCGAGATCGCGACCGGCCCGAAGTCCGGAAACAACGGCAGCGATAGCGAGGCAAGGGTCACCATAATGGCGGCTATCACCATCGCGAGCCGCTTCTTCCGCGTTGCATCGACCAGCGCACCTGCCGGCGTCTGCGCTACGATGCCGGCCATCGTTGCAATCGACATCACGAGCCCGATGCGCGCCTCGTCCCAGCGCTGCTCGGTGAGGAGATAGATGGCGAGATAGGGCCCGAGCCCGTCGCGGACGTCGGCGAGGAAGAAATTGGCCGCATCGAGCGCGCGGCCAGCTCGCCTCGTTTGATCGGAGTTTGCGCTCGACATCGGATCTCTCGGCCGAAGCTCAAAGTGGCCCCGGCAGCAACCTTCGTGTTGTCGGCCGGGTTCCGCGGATCACGCCGGGCTCCTCAAAACTTGACCGCGAGCAGCACCGCGCCGCCGCCGATCATGGCAATGCCAAGCCAGCCCTGCGCCGTCGGGCGCTCGCCGAGAAAAGCGAAGGCGAACAGCGCGACCAAGACGACGCTGAGCTTGTCGATCGGCGCGACCAGCGTTGCGGGCCCGAGCTTCAACGCACGGAAATAGCACAGCCAGGACGCGCCGGTCGCAAGCCCGGAGAGCACCAGGAATAACCAGGTTCTCGACGAGACCGCTGAGGGCGTGGCGAACTGGCCGGTGCAGAGCAGCAGCACCGATAAAGCGAGCAGGACCACGATGGTGCGGATGAGAGTGGCGAGGTCCGGATTGATGTTCTCGACGCCGACCTTGGCAAAGATCGCGGTCAGCGCGGCAAAGCAGGCGGAGAGGATCGCCCAGGTCTGCCAGGCGGAGAGGAGCGCGGGTTTCATGAGGGTCTTTACGTGTGGCGGCTGATCATCGGTGTGCGGGCAATTGCAGCCTAACACCCAAATGTCGTCTCGGCGAAGGCCGCGACCCATAAGCACGAAAAGGTGTTTGGGCGAAGAGCGAAATTGCGTGCGCCACAAGGGAAATTGCGCGGTATGGATGCCGGCTTTCGTTGGACGACGAGAGAGACTCACCTTGCCATCGACAGCTTCTCCGTGATCGCCTTGCGCAGGATGCGCGAGAGCGATTCCACCGAATACGGCTTCTGGATCAGCTCGAAGCCGCGATGGGCGTTCTCGGCGAGTACGTTGCTGTAGCCAGAAGTGAGCACGACGGGCAGACCCGGATAGTGCTCGCGGATGATGCCGGCAAGCTCGACGCCGTTCATGCCGGGCATGATGACGTCGGAGAAGACGAGGTCCACGGCGAATTCGTTCTCGCCGAGGATGGTCAGCGCCGCATTGGCGTTGGCGACGCGGCGGACGACATAGCCGAGATCCTCCAGCAACTCGGTGGAGAAGCGGCCGACTTCGTCGTCGTCCTCGACCACGAGGACGCGATAGCCGCGCCCGGTGGCCGCCGCCTCATAGATCAGTGCGGCTGCTTCCTTGTCCGTTACAGGGCTTTGCGCCCGCGGCAGATAGATGGTGAAGGTCGCGCCTTTGCCTTGCGCGCTCGTCACCGCGATGTCGCCCCCGGATTGTTTTGCGAAGCCGAAGGCTTGGCTGAGGCCGAGTCCCGTGCCCTTGCCGACCTCCTTGGTGGTGAAGAAGGGCTCAAAGATCGAGTCGAGATGTTCCGGCGCGATGCCGCGGCCGGTGTCGCTGACCGAGATGGCGATGTAGTCGCCGCCGCGCGGCGATTGTGCGCGCAGGCTTGGAATGCCCTCGACCTTGCGCACCGCGATGATGAGGCGGCCTTCGCCATCCATGGCGTCGCGGGCGTTGACGGCGAGATTGATCAGCGCGGTCTCGAACTGGGCGATGTCGGCCAGGGTGAAGCAGCCGGCATCCTCAATCTCGACCGCGATGTCGATGCGGCCCCCGACCAGCGGCCGGATCAGTTGCGCGATGCTCTCGACCTGGCTGCCGACATCGAAGATCTGCGGCTTGAGCGGCTGCCGCCGCGCGAATGCCAGCAGCTGCGCGGTCAGTTTGGAGGCGCGCTCGACCGTCTCGGAAATGGCGTCGACATAGCGGCGGCGGCGCTCCTCCGGCAGCTCGCGGCGTCGCAGGAAGTCGGTCGCCGAACGGATGATGGTGAGGAGATTGTTGAAGTCGTGCGCGACGCCGCCGGTAAGCTGGCCGATCGCCTCCATCTTCTGCGACTGCCTTAGCGCTTCCTCGCCGCGCCGGCGCTCGGTGATGTCGACGGCCTCTGGCACGGCACCGGTGATGTTGCCATGGCGATCGAGCACCGGACGCATGCCGAAGTCGAAATCGCGCTCGCCGATGGGAAGATGCAGGCGCATCTCTAGCCGCACGGCTTCGCCCTTGAGTACCCTGTCGAAGGCCTCTCGCACCGCAGCACTCATGCCGCTCGTGCCGGTGAACCAGGGCGTCTCCCACAACGGCTTTCCGATCACGTCCGATGAATTCGCCTTGATGCCGGCGAGCGCGGTCTTGTTGGCGTAAAGCAATTCGCCCCTGAGATTGACGAGGCCCTGATATTGGTTGCTGGTCTCCAGGATCGCACGCAGCCGCGCCTCGTTGGCTTCGAGCTCCGCGGTGCGCTGGGCGATGCGCTCTTCCAGCGTCTCGTTGAGCTGCCGGAGCTCGATCTCGGCCTGCTTGGCCGCGGTGATGTCGTGGGCGACGCCGATGAAGCCGATATGCTTGCCGGTCGGATCCCAGCGCGGCTGCGATTCCGAGCGCAGCCAGCGCCATTCGCCCTTGGCGTTCTTGTAGCGCGCTTCCAGCACGAACGGTATTAGCGAAGCTTCGCCCTGGACGGATTGCTGCAGCACGTGCGGCAGGTCGTCCGGATGCAGCACCTTGCGCCAGTCGAAATCAATGGCCTGATCGTAGGGCAGGCCGACGAAATCGACATAGGCCTGGTTGGCGAAGGACCGCTTGCGGTCGAGCTTGGTCACCCAGATCGGCACTGGCGCGCTGTCGGCAATCAGCCGAAAGCGCTCCTCGCTCTCGCGCAGCGTCTCGCGCGCGAGTATCTGGTCGGTGATGTCGATATGGGCGCCGACGAGCCGAATGGCGCGGCCGTCCCTGTCGCGCTCGATCTTGGCGACGACCCGGATCCAGCGGGTCTCGCCGTCGCTGGGACGGATGATGCGGTATTCGGCGGTGTAGTCTTGGCTCGTTCCGGCGAGAGCCTCGAAGAAATGGCTGACGGTCGGGTCGCGGTCCTCGGGATGGATGCGGTTGACCCAGTCCTCGTGCGTTTCGTCCGTGGCTTCCGGAGGCAGCCCGTGGATCATCAGATATTCGGGCGAACGGCGGTTCTTGAACCCTTCGCGGAAGTCGACCTCGACGCCTCCGACCTTGCCGATGCGCTGGATGCGTGCGAGCTCGGCCTCGCGCTCCTGAAGCGCGCGATAGGCGTTGTCGCGCTCGCGCGCGACGTCCTCGAGGTGCTGGCGCAGCCTCTCGGCAGCGAGGGTCTCGGGCAAAGGATCGGTCAAGGCGTCGGCCGTTGTCATGCGGGTGCGCACGTGCCGGACCGATATTCACACAGACGGAGCGTGATGGCCATCGCCTAGACGGAATATGCAGGTAAGGCGGGCGCAGGATGACGGAGGATATCAACGAACGCCTCCGCCGGCTATTTGTTCCTGAGGTTGGAACGATGGGTCCTCTGCGCGCCTATCTGCGAGGCGCCACAACTCATTCACAAGCCTTCCTTTCCGAAGAGGCTAAATCTTGAAGCTCTTTGTCTGCCAGGCCTGCGGCAACGTCCTGTATTTCGAGAACCGCGCTTGCGAGCGCTGCGGCCACCGCGTCGCCTTCCTGCCGGAGAAGGAGACGATGTCGGCGATGGAGCCCGACGGGGAGGCCTGGAGGACGCTGGCCGATAAGGGCGAAAGCCGCATGCTGTGCCGTAATGCCGAATACGATTCCTGCAACTGGCTGACGGATACGGGTGACGGCACGGGCTATTGCCGCGCCTGCCGTCACAACGGCATCGTGCCGGATCTGGCGGATCCGGCACAGCTCGCCGGCTGGCGCGAGCTGGAGGTGGCGAAGCACCGGCTGTTTTATTCCCTGATCCGCTGGAAGCTGCCACTTCAGACCCGGCAGGACAATCCCGCGCATGGGCTGATCTTCAATTTCCTCGCCGACGATCCGCACAGCGGAGAGAAGATCATGACCGGCCATGACAACGGGCTGATCACGATCGCGCTCACCGAGGCCGACGACCTCGCGCGCGAGCGGCGCAGGCTCGAGATGGGCGAGCCCTACCGGACGCTGCTCGGGCATTTCCGCCACGAGGTCGGGCATTATTTCTGGGACGTGCTGGTGCGCGACGGCGGCAAGCTAGACCAATTCCGCGCCATGTTCGGCGACGATTCGGCCGATTACGGTCAGGCCCTGCAACGTCATTATGCCGAAGGCGCGCCGCCGAATTGGCAGCAGAACTACGTCTCGGCTTATGCGACGATGCATCCGTGGGAGGACTTCGCGGAGACCTGGGCGCACTATCTCCACATCGTCGACACGCTGGAGATGGCCGCCGAGTTCGGCATGGAGGTACGCCCCAAGGTCGACCGCGACGGGGAGCTGACGGCGCGCATCCGTTTCGACCCCTACGAGGCCCGGGATGTGGAAGCGCTGGTCAACGCATGGCTGCCCTTCACCTTCGCCATGAACAGCGTCAACCGCGCCATGGGCCTGCGCGACCTCTATCCCTTCATCCTGTCGCCCGCGGTGGTCGCCAAGCTTGGCTTGGTTCACAGCCTCGTGCGGGACGCGGCCAAGGCCGGGAAGCCGTAGGTGGTGCCAGGGCCAGCCGGCTCGTTGCGCAAGCCCATTGCGGTCTTGCGCTGGTACGCCAGAGGGGAGGGATTTAGACCGTTGCCTCCGGCCCATTTTGATGTACCACGGGAGCCACACGGCCCGTTTCCCATAGGCCAACGGCCAGGAAAGGGGTCCCCGCCCAAGGTCGAGACTCAAGAAAAGCATGTTCAAACGCATTCTGATCGCCAATCGCGGCGAAATCGCCTGCCGGGTCATCAAGACTGCCCGCCGGATGGGAATTCAGACGGTTGCGGTCTATTCGGAGGCCGACCGCGATGCCCTCCATGTTGAGATGGCCGACGAGGCCGTGCTGATCGGCCCACCCGCTGCGGCCGAGAGCTATTTGGTGATCGAGAAGATCGTGGACGCCTGCCGCAAGACCGGCGCGGAGGCGGTGCATCCCGGCTACGGCTTCCTGTCCGAGCGCGAGGCGTTTCCGCGCGCACTGGAGGCGGCCGGCATCGTCTTCATCGGCCCGAACCCCGGCGCGATCGCGGCGATGGGTGACAAGATCGAATCCAAGAAGGCGGCGGCCAAGGCCAAGGTATCGACCGTGCCGGGCTATCTCGGCGTCATCGAGGACGACAAGCACGCGGTCCGCATTGCCGACGAGATCGGCTATCCCGTCATGATCAAGGCCTCCGCCGGCGGCGGCGGCAAGGGCATGCGCATCGCGCACTCCAGGAGCGAGGTCGCCGAGGGCTTCAATCTCGCCAAGGCCGAGGCCAAGGCCTCGTTCGGCGACGACCGCGTCTTCGTCGAAAAATTCATCGTTGATCCCCGCCACATCGAGATCCAGGTGCTGGGCGACAAGCACGGCAACGTGATCTATCTCGGCGAGCGTGAATGCTCGATCCAGCGCCGCAACCAGAAGGTCATCGAGGAAGCACCGTCGCCGCTGCTGGACGAGGAAACCCGCCGCAAGATGGGCGAGCAGGCCGTCGCGCTGGCGAAAGCCGTGAACTACGATTCCGCCGGCACCGTCGAGTTCGTCGCAGGGCAGGACAAGAGCTTCTACTTCCTGGAGATGAACACGCGCCTCCAGGTCGAGCATCCCGTTACCGAACTCGTGACCGGAATCGATCTCGTCGAGCAGATGATCCGCGTTGCCGCCGGCGAGAAGCTCGCCATTGCGCAGAAGGACGTCACGCTGACCGGCTGGGCGGTTGAATCGCGCCTCTATGCCGAAGATCCGTTCCGCAACTTCCTGCCTTCGATCGGGCGCCTGGTGAAATATCGCCCGCCGGCGGAAGCCAGCAAAGATGGTATCACCGTGCGCAACGACACCGGCGTCCAGGAGGGCGGCGAGATATCGATCCATTACGATCCGATGATCGCCAAGCTGGTCACCCATGCGCCCTCGCGCGCGGCCGCGATCGAGGCGCAGGCGACAGCGCTGGATTCCTTCTATGTCGACGGTATCAGGCACAACATCCCGTTCCTGTCCGCGCTGATGCACCATCCGCGCTGGCGCGAAGGACGGCTCTCCACCGGCTTCATCGCCGAGGAGTTTCCCAAGGGCTTTGCGGTGCGCGTGCCCGAAGGCGAGGTCGCGCGGCGGATCGCTGCGGTCGGCGCCGCCATCGATCACGTGTTAGGGGAGCGCAAGCGGCAGATCTCGGGCCAGATGGGCGGCCGCATCGTGCAGCGCGAGCGGCGTCGCGCAGTCTGGCTCGATCGCCAGGAGATCCTGCTGGAGGTCGCGCGCGAGGGCGAAGCAATCGCGGTGCGTTTTGTCGATGCCGACGGCAAGGCCGGCAATGCGCATCTGCTGCAATCGCCGTGGAAGCCCGGCGATCCGGTCTGGCAGGGCACCATCGATGGACAGGTCGTTGCGGTGCAGGCGAGGCCGATTGCGAACGGCATCCGCCTCGCGCATCAAGGCGTCGAGGTGCCGGTCTATGTCTGGACCGAAGCGGAAGCCGCTTCCGCCCGGCTGATGCCGGTGACGACTGCTTCCGACAGCGGCAAGAAGCTGCTCTGTCCGATGCCGGGCCTCGTGGTCTCGATCGCCGTGAACGAAGGACAGGAGGTCAAGGCCGGCGAGACGCTCGCCGTCGTCGAAGCCATGAAGATGCAGAACGTGCTGCGCGCCGAGCAGGACGGCACCGTGAAGAAGATCCACGCCAGCGCCGGCGCGACACTCGCGGTGGACGCGCTGATTTTGGAGTTTGCGTGAAGCGCGCCGGAGCGCAACGCCAGACGCTCTTCAAGATGAGGAATTGAGAGTGAGGCAACCATGGCCTTTCGTTCCCGCCGCGAGAAACTGCGATCGATCCTGTCGGGCTCGGCTTGCGTCCATCCCGGCTCGGTCTACGACGCCATCTCGATCCGCATTGCCGAGGACCTCGGCTTTCCGCTCGGCATGTTCGGCGGTTCGGTGGCCTCGCTCGCCGTGCTCGGCGATCCCGACGTCACGCTGATCACGCTGACCGAGCTTGCCGAACAGACGCGGCGGATTTCGCGCGCCTCCGCGCTCCCCGTTCTCGTCGATGCCGATCACGGCTATGGCAACGCGCTGAACGTGCGCCGCACGGTGCAGGAGTTGGAGACGGCGGGGGCTGCCGGCCTCACCATCGAGGACACGCTGCTGCCGGCGGCGTTCGGCGAGGCGAAGACGCAACTGATCCCGCTCGAGGAAGGCGTCGGCAAGATGAAGGCGGCGCTCGACGGCCGCAGCGATCCCTCGCTCGTCATCATGGGTCGCACGGGAGCTGCCTCGATCACGTCCATCGAAGATGCGATCCGGCGCGCAATGGCCTATGAAGCCGCCGGCGTTGACGCGCTGTTCTTCACCGGCATCAGGTCGCGCGCGGAACTTGCGGCCATCGCATCCGCCACGCACCTGCCGCTCGTGCTCGGCGGCGCGCCGGAGGAATTGAACGCAACCCACTATCTCGAGAGCCAACGCGTGCGCATCGCGCTGCAGGGCCATGCGCCGATCGCGGCTGCAACGCAGGCAGTGTACGAGACTCAGAAGGCGTTGCGTGAGGGCACGGCACCGAAAGCGCTGAAGGGATTGCCCACATCGGAACTGACCAGCCGCGTCATGCGCGAGGCCGATGTGAAGGCACGCAGCGCCGACTTTCTTGGACTGAGAAAATGAACCGGGCGATCCTCCAGGTGGTGGTCCGTGGCCGCGTCCAGGGCGTCGGCTACCGCGCCTGGATCGAATCCCAGGCGGCTGCATGCGGTCTCGAAGGCTGGGTGCGCAACCGCCGTGACGGCAGCGTCGAAGCGCTGTTCGCGGGCACGCCCAAGCACGTCGCCGACATGGTCGCGCTGTGCCGCCACGGCCCGCCGTCCTCGCGCGTCGACAGCGTCACCAGCGAGACCGCCGGTGCCGATGAGCTGAACCTGCGCCGCGCAGGGGAGGCGTTTTCGGTGTTGCCGACGGTGTAGGTGTGCTCCGGCTCCCCGGTTGCGGCAGGCTTTCGCATTGGAGAGCGTTTCCCTCCGGCATCCTTCGAGACGCCCGCTTAGGCGGGCTCCTTCAGGATGAGGACGGAGTGCGCGGCAGCAGTTTCAACGAGTACCGAAGCCGATTAGCCTCATCCTGGGAGGAGACTGCGCAGCGGTCCTCTCGAAGGACGAGGCGCGCGCTCAGAACGCCGCCAAGCGTGAATGCGATTGCCCTGCCGCAAGCGGGAGAGGTGAGCAATCACCGCGGCAGCTTGGCGATCGCCTCGCTGAGCTCGTGGATCTCGTAGGGCTTGCGCAGGATCGGGAAATCGCCGCGCACGCCGGCGGCGACCTCGCTATAGCCGGTGGCGAGCAGGATCGGCAGGCCGGGCCGGATCTGGCGCAGGTGCTGGGCGAGGCCGAGCCCGTCCATCTTGCCGGGCATGACGATGTCCGAGAAGACGAAGTCGACGCCGTTCTTCTCGATCTCGAGCAGCGCAGCTTCGGCATCGGCGACCCTGCGCACGCTGTAGCCGAGCTGTTCCAGCAGGCCAACGCTGACGGAAGCGACGTCCGGATTGTCCTCGACCAGCAGCACCGTGCCGCTGCCGCGGAACGATGATGCTCCCGCCGGCTCGCGCGATGGCGCGTCGTCCGCGCGCGGCAGCAGGATGGTGAAAGTGGTCCCCTTGCCAAGCTCGCTGGCGACCTTGATCGTGCCGCCCGCCTGGTGGGCAAAGCCGTGCACCTGGGATAGGCCGAGCCCGGTGCCTTTTCCGATCGGCTTGGTCGTGAAGAACGGCTCGAAGATCTTGTCGAGGACGTCATCGGGAATGCCGAACCCGGTATCGCTGACGTCGATCGCAACAAAGTTGCCGGCGAGCGGGGGCTCATGGAGTACGACATTGTGCGCACCGATCGTCACCGTGCCCCCGTCCGGCATCGCGTCGCGGGCATTGATGACGAGGTTGAGCAGCGCGGTCTCGAGTTCGGAGACGTCGGTCTTGATCGGCCACACTTCGCCGCTGATGTCGAAGACCAGACGCACGGAGCTGCCGACGCCGGCATCGAGCACCTCGCGGATCGCCGCGATACGCTCGGCGAAGTCGACCGCCTGCGGATTGACGCTCTGTCGCCGTGCGAAGGTGAGAAGCTGGTTGGTCAGCGCCGCGCCGCGCTTGGTGGCGGTCTCGATGGCCGAGATCGCGCGCTGAACCTTGGCCTTGTCGTCAGTGCCCCTCTTCAACATGTGGAGGCTGCCGCTGATGATCATCAGGAGATTGTTGAAATCGTGAGCCACCCCTCCGGTGAGCTGGCCGAGCGCATCGAACTTCTGGGATTCGGCGAGCTGCTTCTGCATCACCTCGAGCTTGAGCTGCGTATTGCGGCGTTCGGTGATGTCGCGCGTGATCTTGGCGAAGCCGACCAGCTCGCCGTCCTCATAGATCGGATCGATCACGACGCTCGCCCAGAAGAACGTGCCGTCTTTGCGGACACGCCAGCCTTCCTCCTCGTAGCGGCCCTTTTCCCGCGCGATGCCCAGTGCCCGCGCCGGTTTGCCGTTGGCGCGGTCGGTCTCGGTGTAGAAGCGCGAAAAATGCTGGCCGAGGATCTCCCCGGGCGAGTAGCCCTTGATGCGCTCGCCGCCGATATTCCAGCTCGTGATGATCCCGCTGGGGTCGAGCATGTAAAGGGCGTAGTCGGCAACGCCTTCAACCAACAGCCGGAAACTGCGTTCGCTCTCGAACAAGTCTCTCTGCTGACTAGACTTTTTAACCATTCCGGACCCCGCCTCGACGGGGGCAAACGCCGCAGCCGCCGGATGGTTCCCCCAATCTGGGACATTTTTAGGCAAACATCGCGGGCCGTATGCAGATCGGCAGCCGCTTACGAGACGCGGCGCAGCGCGTTCGAGGCGATCTTGTGAGCGTTCGGCCTCAAGCCGTTGTGCCGCTCCGGAACGTCGCCGCCACTGCACGCAGCGCCGTAAGCTTGGCGGGATCGCTGACCTTCGAATGCAGCATCACCTTCGAGCTGCCGAGTTTCGGCAATTTGTGTGCCGGCCCGATGTCGACCAGCCCGGGAGGCGCAATCCGCCGCGCCAATGGCGCGACCGCAAGGCCGGCAAGGGCGGCCGCGACGGCCGCCGTGACGCCACCGCCGACGAAGCGCTCGCGCCAAGCGATGCCGGCCTTGTCGAGTGCGCGCACGGCAACGGCGCGGACGCCGCAGGGCGGGGCGAGCGTCGCAAGCGGCAACGGCTCACCCTTCGGCAGCGTGAAGCGTCTTGCGGCGAACCAGCCGAACTCGTCCTCGGTCAATTTTTCGCCGCCGCGACGGCTGCCCTCCTGGCGCACGATCACCGCATCGAGGCGCCCCGCGTCATAGGCATCCTGCATCTCGCGCGAGAAGCCGATGGTGACGGCGAGGGTGAGATTCGCAGACATCGCGTGCAGGCGTTCGAGCAGCGGGACGAGTTCGGGCCCCGCCGCATGGTCGGAGATGCCGAGCGAGAGCGTCTGTGCGACTGAAGCCTCACCTGACAGCGCCCGGTCATGCGCCTCCATCAGCGCGCGGGCACGATCGCGGAACGCGGCGCCGTCGGCGGTGAGCCGGACCGCGCGCGGCGAGCGTTCGACGAGGCGCTTTCCGAGCAGCGTCTCCAGCCGCTGCAGCTTCAGGCTGACGGCCGCCTGTGTCGTGCCGAGCGCCTCCGCGGCGCGGGTGAAGCTCTGGAGCTCGGCGACCAGCAGGAAGGCCCGGACGGTGGCGATGTCGAGGACGGTTGTCATCACAATTCATTATCATTGATATCATCACGGATAAGCTACCAACATGACGAGGGGAGGTCTAGCTTCTCCTTAACGCCGCGCGACCTGCGCGGCTCCGAAGGAGAACATCCATGCCCCTGATCACCGTGTCCTACACCACGTCCCGCCAGTCGCCCTCGCTGAAGGCCGACATTGCGAACGCCGTATCCGAGCTCACCGCAAAGATCCTGCACAAGGATCCCAAGGTGACTGCCATCATCGTGAAATCGGTCGATGCAAGCGACTGGTTCGCCGGCGGCAAGTCGCTGGCCGAGCAGAAGCTTGCGAGTTACTGGATCGACATCCACGTCAGCGAAGGCACCAACACCAAGGACGAGAAGGCGGCCTATCTCGCTGCCATGTTCAAGTGCATGGTCGAGCTTTTGGGCCCGCTGCATCCCGAGACCTATCTGCACGTCGACGAGGTGAAGGGCGATGCCTACGGCTTCGGCGGCCTCACTCAGGAGCGCCGCTACATCGCCGGCAAGCTCGAGGTCCCGCTCAAGGCGGCGTGATGCCGGAGGCCGCGGGTGACGATCTCACCCGCGGCCCGGATCGGACATGGAGGATGATCAGTTCGCGAGCCGGAGCTGAACTTCGGAATTGTTCAGAAAGCACAACTTGTCGAACAGATTCAGGTCCAGCGGATTCGGCAGCCTGACATCGCCAAGATCGGGGCATGGCTTGGCTGAGGGGCCATAGGATCGATTGATCTGCGAAATGAAGATGACGGCCAATCCCCTGTCGCGTGCGAACGATTTCAGTGCGCGCACCTGAACGGAGAGGTCCGGGTTGTCCCGCCTCTGATCGAGCAATTGCAGATAGTCTATCACCACGACCGTGCCGCAGGGAGCTGCGGCCATTTGCTTGACGACGTGGTCGGCGCTGATGGCGTCGGAGCAATCGATCTCGAACAGCCTGTCGAACTGTGCGGGGTCCACGCCGATCGCGCGGAGGCGGTCCAGAACCTCTTGCTCGGTATATTCGAGCGAGAAGAACGCAGCGCGATGGCCGGACCGCATTGCCTCCACCGCAAGCTCGAGGCTCATCAGGGTTTTGCCGTGACCAGGACGGGCGCCGACCAGCACCAGGTCGCCCGGCCGTAGTTGCGCAAATAGCCTGTTGGCTGGCGTCACCGCCGCCGCCTTCGCAGCGAGCATGCTCCAGGCCGAAAACCCCTCCGTCGCAGCGATGCGGTCAAGCGCCTCGTGAAGCGGAATGCCTCGCTCGCGGGACATGCGTTTCGCCTTGCGCTTCAGATGATAGACCGGCGCAGATAGTTTCATCGCGAGACCTCCCATTGCGAGCATGATCGCAACCCCTCCTTATGCCTAGCGCTCGAACAGTCGGTCGATGATCAATTCGCCCAGTATGAAGTCTACTTTCCCGGCGGAGGGGGGAGGCGTGGGCGACACCAAAACCAGCATAGCTGATTCCGCGAAGACCACGGAAGCGTCAGACCGCCGCTTCCGGCACCAGCGCGCGGGTCGGCCCGAACAATTGCTCGAACGCCTGGCGCAGCGCGATGTCGACGTCGGCCATCGTCACGAGCTGGCCGAGATCGACCAGCGAGGTGACGCCATAGCGGGGATCGGCGACGCCGCAGGGGACGATGCCGGCGAAATGCGACAGCTCCGGCTCGACGTTGATCGCAATGCCATGGAATGACACCCAGCGTTTCAGCCGGACGCCGATCGCCGCGATCTTGTCCTCCTGCTCCGGCCCCTTGTCTGGTCGCCTCACCCAGACCCCGACCCGGTCCTCGCGCCGCTCGCCGCGCACGTTGAAGGCGGCCAGCGTGCGCAGAATCAACTCCTCCAGGCTCGCGACATAGGCCCGGACGTCGGGCCGGCGGCGCTTGAGGTCGAGCATGACATAGGCCACCCGCTGGCCGGGGCCGTGGTAGGTGAGCTGGCCGCCGCGTCCGGTCGCAAAAGTCGGGAATCGTGGATCGAGCAGGTCGGATTCTCTGCCTGAAGTGCCGGAGGTGTAGAGCGGGGGATGTTCGAGCAGCCAGACCAACTCGGCAGCCTCGCCCGCGGCGATCGCCGCGACTCGGGCCTCCATGGCGGCTACCGCGTCCGGATAGGGCACCGGAGCGTCCGAGATAAGCCACGTGACGGGCTCGCCGCCGGCGGCGGAAAACGACGTCAAATCGAGCTCGTGACGCGGGCTTTGGCCGGGGTTTTCGGGCGAATTAACCATTGGCTAACCATAACGTGGTGATCATGACGGGAGCAAATGCCAAGTCTTTTGGTTCAAAGTCCTTGGTTCACAGTCCCAAGTTGCGGCGGTCCTGACAGTGCCCACTCTCGATAAAGTCACCGTGGATCTCATGGTCGTCCTCGGGACGACCACCATGCCGATCCATCAGGTATTACGTCTTTCCCGCGGCGCCATCATCGAACTGGACGCAACCGAGGCCGACGAGGTCAAGGTTTTGGCCAATAATTTGCCGGTCGCCTCCGGCGTCGTGCTGGTCGATCGCAACCGGATCGCGGTCGAGGTCAAGCAGATGCTGCCGCGCACGCCGGGGACGCGGTAGCGCCCCGGGGGACGCGGTAAAGGCCTGGGCACGGGCTGAAGCCAGATCCCAGGGGGGCATGAACTTTCCTGCCTTGTGGAATTCGGGGCCTTTGCAGGCTTGTATCCCCCTGATGGATTTGTTAGATCGGCGGCCGCTGATCCGGCCAGCCTAAGACCTCAGGCCGGCATCTCCTAGCGCTCGTGGCGGAACTGGTAGACGCGCTGCCTTGAGGTGGCAGTGGGTAACACCGTGGGGGTTCGAGTCCCTCCGAGCGCACCACACTCGCATATTCGGAGCGTCCGGAGCGATCGCTTCGCCTGCGGATGGCTGCTCGAATATTCCATCCCCTTTGTCCGGCCCCACTGAATTTAGGCCGGATGCCCCCACCAAAAGCGCCATTGACGCGGGTCCGCGATCGAACCCGCTCGCATCAAGTCGCCTTAGCGCAGAATTACCAGTCATTTGGTACGAAGGAACTAGTTCCGGGGGCGGGCGTTATCCAGGCAAATCCAGGCAAATCGAATTCCGCAACCCAGAGGAGCCAGGCCATGGGCCGAATGGCGAGCGATGATGCGCGCGAAAACGAACCTTGGACCGCGATTTTGTCTGCTCTCGAGAACGGCGCCATCGTGGTCGACAGGAATGGAAACGTCGTTTGGGTCGATGAGAAGACCCGGAGTCGGCTGGATGGAAGCCTCAAAAACCTTGAGCTGCCCCTTCGTAGGCCGGCAGGTCAAAGCATCGATTGCTTCGTTTCGATTCGAACCCTGATGCTGTCGGATGCGCCGACCGCCATCTGCATCATTCAGGAAACGGAAGAGGCAAACCAGGACACCGTGTCGGCGATCGAGTCAGTCCTGGCAGATACAACGTCCTTTGCCCGAACCATTATCGAGAAGCTGAAAGGTGTCCGTACCGCCCAACCGAATCCTTCTGTGGCGGATATCGAACTGCTCACTGATCGCGAGCGGGAGATTCTTGGACTGATCTGTCAGGGCAAGAGCGACCTGCACATGAGCGAGCAGCTGCGCCTGTCCCAGAACACGATCCGCAACCACGTTGCATCGCTCTATCGCAAGATCGGCGTCAACAGGCGAAGCGCTGCAATCCTTTGGGCGCGCGAGCGCGGGATCACCAACGAGGCATTGGCGGAGACAAGACGGCGGCGACCGCGTGCGGATCGAGCCGAACGTTAGCCGCTACTAGTCGCCTAGTATTTCTCTCTCTCTTGCGCTCCGGGGAACCATGTTGTTCCTTCGGAGCGTAGGCTTGTTGAGCGACCGAAGACCGCCGTAGGGGCGAGCAGTGGCAGCTTTGGTTCGGCATTGGCCCGACGATCAAAAAAGTAAGGCGATGTCCGGTGGCTGCTCCGCTCGTGTTACGACTCTACATCGCGGGTAACTCGGCGAGCTCCCGCCGCGCCCAGCAGAATCTTGAGCGCCTTCGCGCCTCGGTGAGCAGCAAAGGCTGGGACATCGAGATCATCGACGTGCTCACGCGTCCTGATCTCGCCGACCGCGCCGGCATCATTGCCACGCCGACTCTTTCGTACGAGGACGGCCATCGCTCCCGTCGCATCGTCGGAGACCTCAGCGACACCAAACGCATCCTTGAATTCATGGGAATCGAAGGAGATCACGCATGACCGCCCAGGATAGCGGCCAAGACGGCGACCAGGAGACCGAGATCTCCGGCGTACTGGAGCGGGTCAGGACCGGCGTCGATGCGTTCGATGAATTGGTGATGGGTGGGCTCCCGCGCGCCCGAACGACGGTCGTCGGCGGCACGCCTGGAAGCGGCAAGACGGTGTTCGCCACCCAATTTCTCGCTCACGGCATCGAGACGTTCAACGAGAATGGCGTGCTGGTCACGTTCGAGGAGCCGCCCGCCGATATCGAGGCCAATATGAGCGGGTTCGGCTGGGAACTGGCCAAGTGGCGGAAGGCCGGTCGGCTCGCGTTCGTCGACGCGAGCCCGCCGATCACGGACGAACTGGTCATCGGCGACTTCGACCTGGAGGGTCTGCTGTCCCGAATCATGCATGCAGTCAGGAGCGTCAACGCCAAGCGCGTGGTGCTGGACTCGCTGACCCAGCTTTTCGATCATTTCATCAGCGACCCCAAGATACTCAGGCGCGAGCTGTTTCGCATCAGCACGGCCTTGAAGAAGGCAGGCCTGACCGTGCTGATGACGGCGGAGCGAAACAGCGAATATGGAGAGATCACGCGGCATCGGCTCGAGGAATTCGTCGCCGACAATGTCGTCATCCTGCGTAATCTCCTCTACCGAGAGAAGCGCCGGCGGACCATCGAGGTGCTCAAGATGCGAGGCAGCCATCACGCGGAGGGCGAGGCGCCATTCACGCTGTTGGCAGGCCGCGGGGTCGTCGCGATTCCGCTGTCGTCTCTCCGGCTCGAGCAACAGTCCAGCACCGTGCGGGTCACCAGCGGAAATTCGGCAATCGACGAGATGTGCGGCGGAGGCTTCTTCCGAGACAGCGTGACGCTCGTGAGCGGAGCCACAGGCACCGGAAAGACGCTGCTGGTCACGAATTTTCTCGCGGGCGGCGTCGAGGCCGGGGAAAGAGCGATTCTGTTCGGATACGAAGAGAGCAAGGGCCAGCTCTTCCGAAATGCCACGGGCTGGGGCGCCGATTTCGCGCGGATGGAGGCGGAAGGAAAATTGAAGATCGTTTGCCTGTACCCCGAAGCCCAGGGGCTGCCCGATCACCTGTTGACGATCCAGGCGTTGGTTGACGAATTCAAGCCCAACCGAATTGCGGTCGACAGCCTTTCGGCCCTTGAGCGAATTGCCCCCGAGACCGGCTTCCGCGAGTTCCTGATCAGTCTGACATCCTTCATCAAGAAGCGGGAGATCGCCGGTTTGTGCACGGCGACCAGCAAGTCTCTGGTGGGCGGCGAAAGCGCAAGCGAGCAGCACATTTCCACCATGACCGATTCCATCATTCTGCTGCGATACATCCAGGAGCAGGAGATCATGCATCGCGGGCTGATGGTATTGAAGATGCGCGGCAGCGAGCATGCCAAGGAAATCCGGCGTTTCACGATAGACGGCGCCGGCATGCATTTGGGTGAGCCGTTCAGTCGTGCTCCGAACGTTTTCAGGGAATGAGCTCGCCGACGCATTCCACATGGCCGCTTCAGGTGAATCATGAGCATTGCGGGTCCGTCCACAAAGCCGGCGATCGATCAGTCCGAGGTCCGGTTTCTGATCGAGAAGAATGCCGACGGCATCATTGTCGTCGACGAATCTGGCGTCGTGCTGTTTGCCAACCCGGCCTCGGAAACGATCTTCGGCCGCCCGATCGGATCGTTGATCGGATCACCCATCGGCATTCCCTTTGTCGTGGACGATATGACCGAGATCTCGGTTCATCAGCCGGGCGCTCGCGTCATCGATGCGGAAATCCGCACGGTCGAGACGACTTGGGATGGCCGGCCTGCGCGCCTTGCGAGCATTCGCGACATTTCGAGCCGCAGGGCCACCGAGGAGCGTCTGCGCCATGCCGCCAAGATGGAGGCAGTGGGTCGGCTGACCGCCGGCATCGCACATGACTTCAACAATCTGCTAACGGTCGTGCTCGGAAATCTGGAAAGCGCCATGCGCGTGACGGCAGCAACCGACAGCCGGATTGCCAATGCGCTCGAAAATGCCGCGCGGGGTGCCCGGCAGGCTGCGCAGCTGACGGCGAAGCTGCTGAGTTTTGCCCGCCAGAAGCCGCTGGAGGCCCGGATCGTCGATCTCAAGGAGCTGATCTCGAGCTTGTCCGATCTGCTGCAACGGACGCTCGGAGAGACGATCGTCGTCAGAACGACGGTCGCAGAGGATCTTTGGCCGGTCGAGGTGGATCCGACGGAGCTGGAATCGGCGATCCTGAACTTGGCCGTGAACGCGCGAGACGCGATGCCGGAGGGCGGAAGTATCGCAATTGAAGTGGCGAATATCGATCGAAAGCTCGCCGATGAAACCCGCGAGGATGAAGGACGGCCAGGCCCTCACGTCCTCATCGCCGTGACCGATTCAGGCTGTGGAATGACTCCTGACGTGCTCAGTCGCGTGTTCGAGCCTTTCTTCACGACAAAGCCGGATGGAAGAGGAACGGGGCTGGGCCTCAGTCAGGTCTACGGCTTTGTGAGGCAGAGTGGGGGCCACATCACGCTGTCGAGCAAGCCAAATGGTGGAACAAGGATCGAGATCCTGCTTCCGAAGGCGGCGGCGCAATCGGACGCTCTGCCGCCGCCGCAAGCCTCAAAGCAAGACAGTCCGTTTGTCCTCCACTCCCGAGAGGGCGAAACCATCCTTGTCGTTGAAGACAACGAGGATGTGCGGGCTTTCACGAGCAACAGCCTCCGCGAGTTCGGATATGTGGTGATCGAAGCGAGCGACGCGCATTCGGCGCTGAAGATACTCGAGCGCGGCGCAAGGCTCGACCTTCTGTTCACGGATCTTGGCCTTCCCGGCCAGCTCACCGGCAAGGACCTCGCCGAGTGTGCTCGTGCGCATCGCCCCGGGTTGAAGGTTCTCATCACCACCGGCTACGCCGGTGACGTCCTCATTCGCGAAGGCCGCCTCGAGGCCGGCACCAGACTGCTCAGCAAGCCGTTCTCCTCAGCGGAGCTTGGTGGCAGGGTGCGCGACCTCTTGAACCAGGGAAACGCCCCCACGCGGCGCGTCCTCGTCGTCGAAGACGAATTCCTCCTGAGCCTGCTGCTCACGGACATGCTCTCGGAGAGGGGCTTCGTCACCGAGGCCGCGACAAGCTTCGAGGAGGCAGTCCTGAAAGCGAGAAGCACGCACCACGAGCTGGCGGCCGCCGTGGTGGATCTCGGGCTTCCCGACCGACCCGGAGATGGACTGGTTGAGGAGCTTCGGGCCCTGCGGTCAGACCTGCCCATCGTCCTGACAACGGGCTACGCCGATGATGAGATGCGGCAACGCTTCGCGCCTGCCGCGCGACTCGAAATTCTCACCAAGCCCTTCGATGTGGATCAGCTGATCGCCGCGCTTGAGGGAATGGGGGTTCACTTGTAGATGCAGAATGTGCAGCGACTCCGTGAGCAAATCCCTGTATTTCATGCCGGCTTATCGGATTTCGTAATTGGAACCAGGCTTCCCTCGGGCCGTTAACGGGCCGACTTGCCGGACGCTCCTGCACTTCGGCCGGCAATATTCGCAACGAGGAGAGTGGCGATGGCAAGTGCGGCAGATCGTGATCCCCGACACCATACGCAGAAGATGCAGAAGGCTCTCCACGATATCCGGAGCCATCTGCGCGAGGACATCGAGAAAGTCGACGAACCGCAGTTGAAGGCGATGTTCGAAACGTCCGCCGAGGTTTTGGGCGGCCTCGAGAAGGCTTTCAAGGACTACCAACAAAAGAACGAGAAGGCATGGCGTTGATCGGGACCGCGAGCGCAGCGCCCCGGCCGCGCTTCGTCAGCACCCGCTTGGACGGCGGCATGGTTGCGGAACCAAAGCCTTTGCGTTCGTATTGCCCTCGCTGAACTCGCCGCCGGGATGCCAGCTGACGGCGTGCGGCCGAGCGCCTGACGGTGGAGAACGATGAGGGATAGTAGCTCGGAGATTGCCGAGATCAGGGAAGCCGTTCACCTCTGCATCGACATGCAGAACATCTTTGCGCCGAGCGGGCTCTGGGCGACGCCCTGGATGGAGCGGGTGCTGCCGAGGATCGCCTCAATCGTTTCCCGCCATCCGGCCAGAACGATCTTCACGCGCTTCATCACGCCGCAGGATCCGGAAGACCGTCCCGGCCAATGGCAGAGCTATTTCCATCGCTGGCGCCAGGCGACCCGCAGGTATCTTCCGCCATCCGGTCTCGAACTGGTGCCGGCCCTCAGCGAGTTCGTTCCTCCGGCGGTCGTCATCGATAAGCCGGCCTATTCCGCGTTCAGCAATCCCGGACTCGCGAGGCTGCTGATCGAAAAGAATGTCGGTGCGGTCGTGGTCACCGGCGCAGAGACCGATGTCTGCGTGCTGTCGACGGTCTTGAGCGCCGTCGACCTCGGCTTCAGGGTCGTCATCGTCGAGGACGCGCTGTGCAGTTCGTCCGATGTCGGGCATGATGCGCTCATGACGATGTACCGCACCCGTTTTCATGGCCAGGTCGACCTCGTGACCGCGGAGGAACTGGAGGAGTTCTGGCGGGAGTAGATGCGTCGGGCCGATGAAGCGCGGCGCCCGATTCACATAGCCTAATGCGCGGCGCCCCGAAGGTGGTCACATTGTGCGGGCTGGAAAAGGGGGCTGCGATGGCGATGGACCGCATCGAACAGGCTTTTATCGCCACCGCAATCACGGGGCTTCTCGTGATGATGGCGGCAATCGTTTGGATGATGATGGAGTGACTGCGGGAGGCTTCCTGTCTTGCGCGTCGCGCTGCCCTATGTCGCGGTTCTGCTTTGCCTAGCGGTAACCGTCTGGCTCGCTTTCGCACGCCTGTTCTGATCGCCCGCCCGTCATCAACTGCGCGGATCGGTGATGAGTGCGGCCAGCTTCCGCGCCATCGCGGCGAGATCGATTGGCTTTTCCAGAAGCGGCACGTCCTCGAATTCCGGACCGATGGTGATCTTGTCATACCCTGTGGTGAACACGAACGGGATGTTGCGCGCCTTCAGTTCGCGCGCGATCGGAAAAATCATCTGGCTGCGGATGTTCACGTCCAGCACCGCGCCATGCAGGATGCTGCCGTCGTGCAGGATTTTGACGGCATCCTCGAAATGACCGGCCGGACCCGCAATCTCCGCGCCCAGCGCGCGAAACATCTTGCCGATATCGTCAGCAAGAAAATACTCGTCCTCAACAATGAAGATGCGACGCCCGGTGAGAGGCCCGCGCTGATGCGACGGGTTGGGCGATGTTGCCATGGTGCCTCCAGCCTCCGCTTCCAGCCCCTTGGAACATACAGGGGGGACCCGCCTTGGTAAAAACGAAGCAAGCCGAGGCGAGTTCCATGGCTAACCGCGACATCATCGTCATCGGGGGCTCGGCGGGAGCGACCCAGCCCCTGAAGCAGATCCTCGGCCGCTTGCCGCCCGATCTGCCGGCAGCCGTCTTCATCGTCCTGCACATCCCGGCGCAAGGGATCGGAATTCTCTCGACCGTCGCCAGCAGCGTGGCCGACATGCCAGTCCGGCAGGCGGAAAACGGCATGAAGATCGAGCCCGGCCGGATCTATCTGGCTGCACCTGACCGCCATCTGCTGCTGGCGGAAGATCACGTGTTCCTCGGGTGCGGCCCGCGGGAGAACATGGTCCGGCCGGCGATCGATGCCTTGTTCCGCTCCGCAGCCCTCTATCACGGGCCGCGCGTGATCGGAGTGCTCTTGAGCGGCCTGTTGTCGGACGGGGCAGCTGGCCTCAATGCCATCAAGCGCTGCGGCGGGATGACCGTGGTCCAGGACCCCTCGGATGCCATTGCCGACGAGATGCCGCTACGCGCGATGGAGGCGACCACTGTCGATCTCTGTGTTCCGAGCGCGGGTATGGGCGACGTTCTCTCTGAACTCGTAAGAGAGCAGGCCGGAGCCATTCTGCCGATCCCGCCCGAGATCAGGCTTGAGGTGGAGATCGCAGCCGGCGACCGGATCGGCAGTGACAATCTCGTCTCGATGGCCGATCCTGTCGCGTTGACCTGTCCGGCCTGCGGCGGCGTGCTGTCCGAGGTCAAGGAATCGCGCCCGATGCGTTTCCGCTGTCAGGTCGGCCATGCTTTCGGTGCCGATATCCTTGCCAAGGAGCAGGAAGGGCGGGTCGACGAAGCCCTGCGGGTTGCCTTGCGCATCATCGAGGAACGCGCGGAACTGGTGCAGCGCATGGCCGCGGACGGGCGTCGGAGCGGCCGGTCCGCCGTTGCCGAGATGTATGAGGCGAGGGCGGCCGAATATCGCGAATATGCCGACATGATCCGCCGCGTGGTGCTAAGGTCGCTGGATCCTCCGTTGCGCAAGCGGGAAGGTTGAGGGCGCCGTCATGGTCATCTCCGTTATCGAACGGTCCGAGCAGCTCGATTCCGAGCGCCGCCATCTAACCAGGGCCAATCAGGACATCGAAGAGGGCTCGAAACGTATCCGTGACCAGGAGGATCGGGTTCGAGAGCTCATGGCTGGTGGCCATGACACGGGTGAGGCCGAGCGGCTCGTCGCCCTTCTCAAACGGACGCTGATCGAGTGGGAGCGCCACCGCGTCCTGATCGAGCAGCGTGTCGCTTATCTCCAGCACGGAGATTGATCCTGCGCTGCGAGATAAGGCTGACGATGTACGCTCAATTCCACACGATCGCGGCCCGGACCGTCGCGCTGCCGGTGCGAGTTGCGGCGCAGCCTCTGTTTTTCGGCGGGTTCAAAATGGGGACAAGGTCGGCATCCGGGCCGACCCGCCGTCGGTGCCAGTATTGGTTCTAACCATTTCTGCCCTTCATCTATTGGGATAACATCCATTTCTGCTATGTGCTTGGCGGGGAGCGGTTCGCCCCGCCAGCCAATGAAAGCTAGCAAGAACATGCACGAAGTCGGCGACCAGCCGGTCGAAAGAGAGCGCCAGATCAAGTCCCCGCTGATCGTCGGTGTGGGTGCCTCGCCGACCGCCCTGGACAGTATCGAGCGCTTCTTTGCCAAGCTCACCGTTGAGCCTGATCAGGCTGTCGTGCTGGCGCTTCAGCATCATGAGGCGTTGGACGAGCCGCGACTGCGCGAAATCCTGCAAAATGCGAGCGCTGCCGTGGTCTCCGGCATTGGCGACGGCCAAACCATCGAGGGCGGCACGATCTATCTTTGTCCACCGGCGATGATCACCACGATCCATGGCGGCCGTTTTGCGATGCGCGAGGCCGAGCAGGCGCCCGGTGAGCGGGCGACGATCGACAGCTTCCTGGTGTCGCTGGCGGAAGAACGCGCCGAACAATCGATCGGTGTGATATTGGCCGGCACCGGCGGCAACGGCACGCTCGGCGCAGCGACGCTGAAGGATCATGGTGGTCTTGCCATCGCCGAAAAGGTCGCGAGCGAGGAGCCGGATCATCTCGAGGACGCCAACACGCCGGCGGCCATCGCGGACTACGTGCTGCCGCCGCAAGACATTCCGGAGCACATCCGGGTTTATGCCCGCCATCTGCGACGGTTGGACGAGAAGCAGGGGTTTGATGAGGTGCTGGCCGCGGCCGCGACCTCGCTGTCGCGCATCGCCGACATTCTGCGCAACAAGACCGGAAACGATTTCCACGGTTACAAGCAGAATACCTTCTTGCGCCGTGTGCAGCGGCGCATGCAGGTGGTCCAGATCGACGAGATCGCCGCCTATGTCGATTTCCTGCGCAACGACAAGGACGAAGTCCAGCACCTCTTCAACGACCTTCTGATCGGCGTCACCGAATTTTTCCGGGACAAGCGCGAATTCGAGGTCCTGGAGACCCAAATCATCCCGAAAATATTCGAAGGCAAGGGCGCGGGCCAGCAGGTGCGCGTCTGGGTGCTGGGTTGCGCAACTGGCGAAGAAGCTTATTCCATCGGCATCCTCCTCCGCGAGCAGATGGCGCGGATGGAGTCCCCGCCGCAGGTGCAGATCTTCGCCACCGACATCGATGGCCGGGCGCTCGCAACGGCGCGCGTCGGCCGCTATCGCACCAATATCGAGGCCGATATGACCAGCGAGCGCCTGGCGCGCTGGTTCGTCCGGGAAGGCGACACTTATTGCGTGGTGAAGGAACTGCGCGAGATGTGCATCTTCTCCCAGCATAACGTCATCAAGGATGCGCCGTTCTCCAAGCTCGACCTCGTCTCCTGCCGCAACCTGCTCATCTATCTCAATGCCGAGTTGCAGAGCCGGGTGATCCCGCTGTTCCACTTCGCGCTGCTCCCCGATCGCTTCCTTTTTCTTGGCAATTCCGAGAACGTGACACGGCATCCAAAATTGTTCGCGCCGGTGGACCGCCGCGCCCGCATCTTCAAGAGGCTCGAGACAGGAACGCGGCTGCCGCCGGAGTTTCCGATCACGACCGCGGCGGGAAGGGTCCCCGTCGAGCTGCCGCCGGTGCGTTCGTTCGGCCCCGACGTCGGCCTCGAGCGCCGCGCACAGCGCATCGCGGAGCGCTATGCGCCCGCTTACGTTATCACCGACGACAATTTTCAGGTCCTGCACTTCTCTGGGCGCACCGGCCGCTACATCGAGCCGACGGCGGGCGCCGCCACGCTCGACCTGCTCCAGCTCGTACACCGCGATCTCCGCCTGGAAGTACGCACAGCGCTGGGCCGCGCGGCAGAGACTAACGAGCCGGCCCATGCCGAGCAAGTGCAACTCGGGGTGCATGGCCATCGTATCCTCGTTGACGTCACGGTCGAGCCGATCCAGGACGGCGCCGGCGGCCATCGCAGCTTCGTCGTCCTGTTCAAGGATGGTCCACTCCGCACGATCGAGGCCGGCCAGGCCAATCCAAATGCGCTGGTCAGGACCGAGCACGTCGAGCGGCTCGAAAACGAGCTGCGTGCCACGCGGGAGCGCCTCCAGGCTACCATCGAGGAGCTCGAAAGTACGAACGAGGAGCTGAAGTCCTCCAATGAGGAGTACCAGTCGCTCAACGAAGAGCTGCAATCGGCCAACGAGGAGCTCGAAACCTCGCGTGAGGAATTGCAGTCGGTCAACGAGGAGCTGACCACCGTCAACGGCGAGCTGGCTCATCGCGTTCAGGAATTGACCCGCGCCACTAGCGACCTCAAGAATTTCCTCGAAAGCACGCAGATCGCAACCGTATTTCTCGACAATGACTTGCGGGTGATGACCTTCACGCCCGCGATTACGCAGGTTCTGCATCTGGTCGAAACCGACACGGGTCGTCCCATCAGTCATATCAAGGCGCGCGTCCCGATCGAGGAGCTCTATGACGACGTCCGCCGCGTGCTGCGCACGCTGGCCAGCGCGGAGCGCGAGCTGAGCGCGCCCGACAACGGTACGCGCTACATTGCGCGCGTCCTGCCCTACCGCAGCATCGACAATTTCATCGCCGGTGTCGTCATCACCTTCATCGACGTCACCGCCATCACCCGCGCGGAGGAGCGGCAGCGGCTGCTGCTGGCCGAGCTCCAGCACCGCGTCCGCAACACGCTGGGCGTCGTGCGCTCGATCGCTCGCCGCACGGCCGACACAAGCCAGAGCGTCGAGGATTTTGCTTCCCATCTCGATGGCCGGCTGAGCGCATTCGCCCGCACCCAGGCAATGGTGACCCGCGATCCCGAAAGCGGCGTCGATCTCGAATACCTCGCCGTCGAGGAGCTGCTGGCCTATAATGCCAGGGAAGGCGAGCAGGTGCGTTTGACCGGTCCGAAGGTGCGTTTTCAGTCGAAGGCCGCGGAAACCTTTGCGCTGGCTCTTCACGAACTCGCGACTAACGCGCTGAAATACGGCGCCCTGAGCCAGCCGACCGGGCGCATCGAGATCTCATGGCGAATCGAGGAGAGCACCGAGCCGGCGGTGCTGATGTTCCAATGGCGGGAACGGGGCGGGCCGCGGGTCGCACCGCCGCCGCGCAAAGGTTTTGGCACCGAGCTCCTGGAGCGCACACTTGCGTTTGACTTCAAGGGGCAGACTACGATGGCATTCGATCCTGCCGGCCTGCAATGCACGATCACGATCCCCCTGAGCAAACGCACTTTCCATACGCCGGCGGTGGCTGACTGATGCCGCTTTCAACATCCGACCGCAGCCTCGCTGAACCGGTCATTCGCCGATTGAACGTGCTGAGGCCGATATCGGCTGAGGCGCGACAATCACTCGAATACGCTCTGCTAGAGGCATTGCAGCGCACCGGATCGGGCGAGGACCTGATCTCCGAGGGCGATGTCGTCGATAGCGTCCGTCTCGTGCTGTCGGGCTGGCTCTGCCGCTACAAGACCCTCGAGGATGGCCGGCGCCAGATCGTCAACTTCATTTTTCCGGGCGAGAGCTGCGACGCGCACGCATTCCTGATGCCGGTCATCGACCATTCCATCGCGACGATGACGCCCGTCGTTTACGCCGAGATCAAGCGCACACGCTTCGAGAGCCTGGTGGCCAACGACCGCTCGCTCGCCGAAGCGTTCCTGTGCGAGACCCTCGTCAACGCCGCGATTCAGCGCGAATGGGCCATCAATCTCGGCCGTCGCGTCGCCCTCGAGCGCGTCGCGCATCTGTTCTGCGAGATCATCGAGCGGCTTCGCCCCGTCGGGATGGTCGACGGCAATTCTTGTGTCATGCCGATCACGCAGACGGACCTTGCGGACGCCACCGGGCTCTCGGTGGTGCATCTCAATCGTACGCTCCAGGAGCTGCGCGCCTCCGGCCTCATCGTGCTGCGCGAGCGCACGCTGACCATCAACGATCTCGGGGCGCTCAAGAACGCAGCGCTATTCTCGCCGAGCTATCTGCAGCTCTATCGGCGCGGCTGAAATTCGGACGAGGCCGGCGAGCCGCTGAGCCAGTTCCAGAGTCGTTTCTCTGCCGAGGGTCAGCTTGGTCCGTGTGGTACCGTTGGATTCGCTGCGATCTATCTCACTATGAAGTGGGAGTAATCTGGAGTATTGTCCCTGCATCACCGGCCGAGGCTCTGCCCGTAGGCGCCGGTGGCTGAGAGATCGCGTGCTCCCGCCTGCATAGATCGGGAGCATGCTATGGACGACGATCCTCTCGGCTTTGAAACGCAAGACCTGCTGGAGCGCGCTGATCGAGTAATTGAGGAGAGTGTCCGACTGCGGGCTCTGAACGCTGAGATCAGGAAGCAGCTACATCTATCCCGTGATCAATTGGAATGGCAGCTCGCCGGGGCGGTCCTCAAGAAGTAGGGCGCCGTCCGCCTCTCTGCGACTGGTGAGCGCGCGGGCTTTCGCAAACTTCCACGAACCAAGCGGCCGATCGTCCCGCTTCCGAGCGGCTCATTTCGACAGGCACGGCAACGCCGTTAAGATCTTAATCCAAGTTAGTGCCTGCATGAATTTTGAGCCGGCGGCTCATTTTGAGTAACTTGCGTAAAAGGCACTTTCACGCTGGCGTCCTATCATGGACCGATGCGGGATGCCCTCCTTTGCCGCGCAGCCGGCACGATAGACATCAGCCGCGCTCTGCGGGAGCAGCATCGACTGCTTGCGACCCAGCACCGCCAGGCCGCGGTTGAATTGCGCCTTGCAGTCATGGAGAGCGCCATGGTCCTCATCGAAGTGAAGGCTCATCGTGACAATCGCGAAGATGAGTTCACATCGAGTGCCGGTTAGGCGATCTGCTGCCAGTTTTTTGCGGAACCCGGCAACCGCTCCGCTCCTGGAGCGTTGATGGTTCGCCCACGCCGTTTGGGTGTGGCCAAGGCTTGACCCTGGGGAACGCAACGGCGCGCTCTGCCCGATCATCAGGGAGAACGCTTCATGTTAATGCGGCATCGATCGAAGCAAGCGGATCCGCTGGAGATACGCCTCGCCGCTGAAGCGCAGCGGCTGCGCGAAGAAGCCAACGCGCTGCCGCCGGGAGCGGCACGGGATGAGATGTTGCGCAAGGCGAGGCAGGCGGAGACCGGCTCTCAGATGAGCGAATGGCTTCGATCACCAGGCTTGCAGCCGCCCGACTAGAACCACGCAGAGGCATGCGCAGACTGGCGCGCAAGGCCGCGGCGCAAATGATGCGACGCGCGTCCGGGCTGCACGCGCCAGGAACGGGTTAGATGTCGGCGCGTACCGATGCGCTGGTGTCGTGGGCAGAAACCGGAAAAATGAGCACCACGTCCATCGTCCCCGTTGTGTCCGGTTGTCACCCGGCGGTGCCTTCCGTCAACGCCGCTTCGCGGCTTTGGTTCGCCTGTTGTACGGCGAGCGATTCGTTGGCCTCAGCGAAATCCCTTCACGTTGCGCCTTGCTGCGGATGGCCGCGACCGGACGCTGAAGCTTAATGCTCATGACGCCGGTCGGCGTGTTGCCTTTCGCGAGCTGCTTCAGCTTGCTCACGTCCGCAGGCGTCCACGGCTCGCGCGCGCGGCGCTTGTAGGCGGGATTCGCCTTGCGTGGTCCTTTGCGGCCGATCGGTGAGCCCGGCCGCTTCCATGCTGCTTTCGCCATGATGATCCTCCTTCAAGTCCCCCCATGAACATGCGAATCAGCATTTCGGTTCCGGCGCAATCAACTCTGCCGGCACGCAGACCTGCCGGCATCCGGCGGCGCGCAAAATCACGCAGTGTTAACTTATTGAAATGCCGGAACCGGCTGATGCGGCGGAAGCTACAAACAGTGCCGGGCTGGGCCGCCCCAGCCGGCACGAAACCTCGGCCCCGGTGCCCGACCTCCCGCCGGGGCCAATTCCTTCCAACCAAATGATTTGTGAAACGACAATGACCGCCAAACGCAATCGCAGGAAACAGACCCAATCGCTCCAGGAGAGGCTGGCTGCATTCGCCGAAAACGCCCGCGCGCGTGCGCGCAGCCTGCCGGCCGGCAGGGAGCGCGAGATGCTGCTGCAACGCGCCAAGCAGAACGAGGTGACCTCGAACCTGACGGACTGGCTGAGCGCGCCCGCCCATCCCAGGCGAGATCGATGACGGTGCCGGGCATGAAGCACTATCGCGCTTTCCAGATCGATCGCGACGGTCATGTGTTCGGATGTATCAATCTCGTCTGCGGCGATGACGAGCAGGCCAAACGCGAGGCCGCCGCGCTCGTGCTGGTCCACCGCATCGAGCTATGGCGGCTGGACCAGCGGATCGCGCAATTCGATTTGCCTGAGGAAGTCGTTCGGCAATAGGCATTCGGGAACCACCCGCTGCGCCCTGGGTTGGTCGAACGCGTCCGACTTTGCCAGGAGCCAGCATGACGGAAGCCGACATTCGCAAGGGGATGCCGCCCGTCAGGCTGTCGCGCGAAGAATTCGAGAGCCGTTACAGGAGCCGGTTCGTCGATCCTGCCTTTGCCCCCCTGCAACGCGAGCTTGATGCCATCGTCGGCGCCGCCTGGGACGCTTACAGTCATTCGCGCAAGGCGCCGCTGACGCGCAAGGCGGGAGCAGGCTTCGCCGATCCCGATTACGACATCGCCGTCGATTGGCTGGAGGCGCGTGCCGCCGTGCTTGCGGCGCAGCGCCGGCATGACGATGCCAGTGAGACGCCGCGGATCCTGATCATCAACGGCTCGGCCCGCAGCGAGCACACCTGTCCCGGCGAGATGTCCAAGACCTGGCGCCTGGTCAAGTTGGCCGAGCCGGTCTTCATCGAGATGGGATTTGCCGTCGATATCCTCGATCTCTCGCGCCTCGCTTCGGAATTTGGCAAGAATATCCATCCTTGCAAATCCTGCGTCGCAACCGCGATGCCGCTCTGCCACTGGCCATGCAGCTGCTATCCGAATTATTCGCTGGGGCAGGTGGGCGACTGGATGAACGAGATCTATCCGCTCTGGGTCGCCGCCCACGGCATCCTGATCGTGGCGCCGGTGAACTGGTATCACGTGCCCGCCGGACTGAAAGCGATGATGGATCGGATGGTCTGCGCTGACGGCGGCAATCCCGATCCGAGCTCGACCCATGGCAAGAAGGCCGCTGAAGCCAAGGCGATCGAGCTGAAGGGCTGGCCGTACCCGCGTCACCTCGCCGGCCGTCATTTCGGCATCGTCGTTCACGGCGATGCGGTCGGCGCCGAGGGCGTGCGCCGCGCCTTGTCGGACTGGCTGACCGACATGCAGCTGATCTCGGCGGGCCGTTACGCCGAGCTCGATGGTTATGTCGGCTATATGGAGCCATACGCCAATTCGCATCGCGAGCTCGACGAAGACGACGAATTCCAGCAGCAGGTGCGGAATGCGGCGCGCGCGCTTGGCAACGCCGTTCGGCTGGCGCGGAGCGGCCGGCTCCAGGACCCCGGTGCTGGTGTTCAGGACCCAAACCCCAAATGACCAGCGCGCCACTCGATTGCCTGATCGTCGGCGGCGGCCCGGCCGGACTGATGGCCGCGATCTATCTGGCGCGATTTCGCCGCAGCGTCTGCGTCGTGGACGCCGGCGCAAGCCGGGCGGCGCTGATCCCGCGCAGTCACAACGTCCCCGGCTTCGTCCACGGTCTGTCCGGCAGCGAATTGATCGCGCGCATGTCGGCGCAACTGGACGAGCTCGCCGTGACGCGGGTCGACGCCGAGGTCACCGCATTGCAGCGGCACGCGCATGGCTTTGAGGCGAGCTGGAACGGTCGCGCACATCAGGCCGGCACCGTCGTTCTCGCCTGCGGCATCGTCGACACCCATCCGCCGTTCGTGGAATGGCGCGCGGCGGTCGCGGACGGGCTGTTGCGCTATTGTCCCGTCTGCGACGCCTTCGAGGCCGCCGGCCGCCGCACCGGCGTCGTCGGCCCGCTTCACCGCGCTGCCGGCAAGGCGTTGTTCCTGCGCGGCTACTCGCGCGACGTGACGCTGCTCGCAACCGGGCCGAACGACGGCAAGGCAGCAACGTCAGAGCTGTGTGAAGCGGGTGTGAAGTTCGTGTTCGCGCCCGACCTGCACTTGCGGCGACGCGACAATGGCGTCGAAGCCGCCTTCGCGGACGGCCGGACGGCGCAATTCGACATCGTCTATCCCGCGATGGGCGCGGAGGTCCGCTCGCAGCTCGCGATGGTGCTGGGCGCCGAACATACCGCCGAAGGCTATTTGAAGGTCGACGACCATCAGCGCACGTCGATCGATGGGCTCTACGGCATCGGCGACATCGTCATCGACCTGCACCAGATCTCGGTCGCCTTCGGCCACGCCGCAATTGCCGCTTGCACGATCCATAACAGCCTGCCGCGGCTCCTGGCTTGAGGCGGCCGCGCGTGGCTGAGCCACACAATCGAGCGGAACCTGGAACGAAGCGCGTTGCCCCGCTTTGGTCGAGCGGAGTGAGGGGCGCGATGGGAGAGAACGGATGGCCCAATCCGAAGACATGACCCGCTGCATCGGGCTCTGCATGAGCTGCTATCAGACATGCCTCGGCACGGCGATGAACCACTGCCTCGAGACCGGCGGCAAGCACGTGGAGCCAAAGCACTTCCGCCTGATGATGGCTTGTGCCGAGATGTGCCGGACGGCGGCGCATTTCATGCTGATCAACACGCCGCATCACAGGCACACCTGCAGCGAATGCGCTGAAATCTGCGCCGAATGCGCCGAGGATTGCGAGCGGATCGGCGGCATGGACGAATGCGTCGCGATGTGCCGCTCCTGCGCCCAATCCTGCCGCGCGATGGCGGCCTGAAGGACGAAGCCCCATGCTGGAAGAGAAACTCAAGGAAGCCATCATCGGCGAGCTGCAAAGACAGGCCGCCGACCGGCCGCAAGCGCTTAGGGTTCAAGGCCCGGACGATGCCGAACGCTCAGAGGAGCTGAGCGTCAACGGCAAGGTCGACCTTGGCGCGCTGGTCATGGTGATCGCGGGATCGGTTGCCGGCGGCCCTTAGCTCGATCGTCGACCGCCCCCTTAGCCGTATTCCTCCCCGATGCCGTATTCCCGGTAGATCTCCAGCGGATCGAGGTCGGGGAATAGGCGGCACTTGGCTTGGGCGAGGTGCAGGCTCACCGCCGCCGGCTCCTTGCCATTCGAGAGCATCTTGCGGATGTCGTCCATATGTGCGTTCGGCCGGTGCTTGGGCTCGAGCTGCTCCAGTGCGACCAGCGCGGTCGCGAGGGCCTCGGTCAGAACCCAGTCGTCGTGGCCCGTGATTCCCTTCTTCGACATCGGCAGACCCCACATCTGGTGGCGGTCGATAGTCTATCGCGACTTCCGCCAAATCGCCATTGAACCGTTGCGGGCTACCGTCGTGCAATGGGCCGACGGCATGCTCCGGCTTGCATTATAGGCGCGTGTGGCTAAATGGCGGCGAGTTGCGAGGCGATAGTATCTTTGTTGAAACAAATTTGGCGTAGACGGGACTGCACGGCATCCAGGCCGGCTGCTCCATCTGGCCCCTGATTCCGTATGCGCGACGATCCGGTTGCGCATCCCTCAAGGCTTGAGCCAGCATGGTCTTTCTTAGCTTCGTCTACCGCTTCATCACCAATTTCGCTTTCCTGGCGGTGGTCTATTTCAGCCTGAACTTCATGGAGAAGTATCCGAACCGGGCCATCCTGGCGATCCTGGTGCTGGTCTATGCCGCCATGCGCGCGGCCTCGACGCTGCGCGCGTTCTACTTCTTCCAGAAGATCGAGAAGCTGGAAGCCGAGACGCGGCGCCTTCAGGCTCCCATCAATGATGGCTCGGGCGGAAGCTCGGCACGCAAGCAGGTCGTCGCCGACGTTGCGCGGCTGCGACGCGACGGCGAGCTCAAGTCCTATATGGACCTGTTCTTCCTGGCGCTGATCGTGCTGCTCTGCGTCGCCGCGATCATGCGGCAGTAGAACCTTAAGCGCGCTTCTTCAGGCTGGCGACGCGGGTCGGGTGCGGGGCAGCGCTCTTGGTCTGCGCGGCGGGCTTCGGCGCGGCTGGCGCTGCCTGCGCGCTGCGCCGTCCTTGCGATCTCGCTGCCTTGCCCCTGGCTGCCTTGTCCTTGGCCGCATGCGGCGTCTGGGCTGCCATGGCCAGCCGCGTCGCGCGTCGCGACAGGGTCGTCGACAGCAGCACCTCGACCGAGCCCTCGGGGATCGCAAACAGGTCGCGGCCCGGCACGGGCAGGGTGGCCTCGACATTCGCCTGCGCCATGGTCCGGCGCGGCAGCAGCGGCTGATGCTCGGTCTGCGCATTGAGATCGGCAAGGGCGGGCGCCGGCAGCATCCGGGTCTGCGCGAACACGAAATTCGGCACGCGCGGCCAGCGCGCGATCGGCGTCGTCTCGGTCGGCGAATGCAGCAGCCATTCCACCGGCGTGGTCGGCGTCGCCGGCCGATCGGCGGTCGCGGGCACCACATGGACGATGCGATAGCCGCGCGCCTTGAGGTCGCGGATGATCTTCGGCAGCGCCGCCACCGTGCGGGCCTGGATGTCGTGCAGCAGCAGGATGCCCTTGCCCTTGGCCTCGAGGCGCTGGATCGCGAGCTGATAGACGCGATCCGAGGACACATGGCGCCAATCGTCGGCCGGAAAATCGGCGCTCCAGACCTGGATGCCGCGCGAGATCAGATGGTTCTCGACGCCTTCGGCGCGCATCAGGCCGGGAATGCGGAAGAACGGCGCAAGCTTGGTCGGATCGGTCATCGCAGCCGCGGTCCATTCGATGCCGCCGTTGATCTCGGCCTCGGCCTTCTCGATCGGCATGCGATCGAACGTCAGCGGATGGTCCATGCTGTGCGTGCCGACGGTGTGGCCCGCCGCCACCAGCTTGCGCACCCCTTCCGGATTGGCTTTGGCCTGGTTGCCGATGATGAAGAAGGTCGCCTTGATGCACTCGTCGGCTAAGATCTGGAGCACCTGGTTGGAATATTTCGGCAGCGGACCGTCGTCGAAGGTCAGGACCACTTCATGGTCCTTCAGCGGCAGCGTCTCGCGATATTGCATGGTGCCGATCAGCGGATGCTCGCGCGGATCGACCACGAGGGTACGGGACGTCCCGAGCGCGTCGGGATGGCCGGGACAGTCGGCCGCGAGCGCCGCCGGCGAAGCGGTCGTCAGCAATCCCAGCAACAGGCCAAGGGCCGTCCACGATCGCGTCCGCAAACCAACGCTACTTCCGATCATGAACCTCGTCTGCCCCCATGAGATTGCCGCCTTAATAGGTCGGAGATGCCCCAAAACGGTTCAGCCGGAGCCGCGCTGAACTTTGCATGGGGTAGCATGAACAGAATATTAATTGGCCCCAAATCACCCCATTTTGCGCCGGCGTGACATTCCGGCATCAATGCGCATCGGCATTCTTCTGCGCTGGGCCTGCCGGAACGATGTGAACAACCCGATACCCGTTCTCCCTCAGATACCGCAGGAAGGCCGGCATGATCGCGGCCGTGCGCGCCTTGGGGTCGTGGAACAGGATGATGCCCTTGCCGCTCGCGGCGAGGCGCTCGGTGACGAGCTTCAATTCCTGCTCCGGCGTGATCTCGTTCCAGTCGCTGGCCCAGAGGTCAGCCCCGAACACCACGATGCCGCGCGCCTGGAGCAGGTCGAGCTGTGCGGGCGTGGACTCGAAATAGGGGAAGCGGAAGAACGGCGTCGAGGGCGTCGTGGTCGAAACCCCGTGCAGCGCCATCTCGTCGGCCGCGATGCCGCGGTCGATCTCGCTCTTGGCCTTGTCGAACGGGATCCGCGCCATGAACGGGTGCGAGAAAGTGTGGTGGCCGATGGTGTGGCCCTCGCTGGCGATGCGCTTGACCATGTCCGGATGTTCGGAGGCGTGCAGGCCGATCAGGAAAAAGGTCGCACGTACGCATTCCTGCGCCAGCGCCGCCAGCACCTTCGACGTGGTCGGTGGATGTGGGCCGTCATCGAAGGTCAGCACGACCTCGCGATCGGCGAGTGGCAGCGTCTGCGGAAAGCTCTTCAGGCCCACGCGCGGGGTGGCCTTGACGTCGACACTCAGAACGCGCGCAGTGCCGAGCGCGTCCTTGCGCGGGCACTCGGCGGCTTCAAGCGAGGTCGCGCCGACGAGGCCGGCCAGCACCGCGCCCAGCGCCATCGGCGTCCATTCCGGGCATTGCATCTTTGTCATTGCGCTCGCTGTTCGCTTGTGGGTATTGCCTGAACCGTCAGCCCAGACCATCTGATCCAACCTGTCAAACGGCGAGGCGCGCCATGGATGAACATCTGGACGTTGCCGCTCCCGCCGCGGATTCGGTACTCGACCACGTACCGATGCGCAATGAAGACGGCGAAATTCGTCACGAATTCGTCGAGGAGATCGCGCATGCGATCGAGGCCGCAGACTCGGCACAGCTGCGCGCGATCGTCGCCGAGCTGCACGAGGCCGACCTGGGCGACCTGATCGGCGCGTTGGAGCCCGACGACCGCGTCCGCCTGGTCGAGCTGACCGGGCGCGACTTCGACTTCTCCGCGCTGAACGAGGTCGACGAGGCCGTGCGCGAGGAGATCCTCGAGGAACTGCCGCCGGAGACCGTCGCTGAAGGTGTCCGCGAGCTCGAATCCGACGACGCGGTCGAGCTCCTGGAAACGCTCGATGCCGAGGAACAGGAGGAGATCCTCGAGAAGCTGCCGCTGAAGGAGCGCGTGGCGCTCGAGCGCAGCCTGCTCTATCCGGAGAATTCCGCCGGCCGCCGGATGCAGACCGAATTCATCGCGGTGCCCCAGGACTTCACCGTGGGCCAGGCGATCGACTACATGCGCGAGACGCCGGACCTGCCCGACCGCTTTTATGAGATCTACGTCGTCGACAAGGACCAGCACTGGCAGGGTGCGGTGCCGCTCGACGTGCTGCTGCGGGCGCGCCGTCCGGTGCCGCTCACCGAGCTGACCGACGAGGATCGCCGCCGCGTCTCCGTCCTGGAGGACCAGGAGGAGGTGGCGCGCATGTTCGGCAAGTACAATCTCGTCGCAGCGCCCGTGCTCGATACCCAGGACCGCTTGGTTGGCGTCATCACCGTCGACGACGTCGTCGACGTCATCGAGGAGGAGGCGGACGAGGACCTCAAGGCGCTCGGCGGCGTCACCAGCGACGAGGAGCTGTCGGACACTTTTCTCACCATTGCGCGCGGCCGCTTCAACTGGCTGCTGGTCAATCTCGCGACCGCCTTTCTGGCGTCCTCCGTGCTCGGCCTGTTCGAAGGCCAGCTCGAGAAGATGGTGGCGCTCGCCGTGCTGGCGCCAATCGTGGCGAGCCAGGGCGGCAATGCCGCGACCCAGACCATGACGGTCGCGGTGCGGGCGCTGGCGACGCGCGAGCTCGGCTCCTCCAACGCCTGGCGCGTGGTGATGCGCGAGAGCCTGGTCGGCCTCGTCAACGGTCTCGCCTTCGCCGTGATCACCGGCATCGCGGCCGTGGCCTGGTTCAAGATCCCCGGCCTCGGCATCGTCATCGGGCTGGCGATGATCTGCAACCTCATTGCCGGCGCGCTCGGCGGCATCCTGATCCCGATGGCGCTCGACCGTGTCAGGGCCGATCCTGCGGTGGCGTCCGGCACCTTCGTCACCACCGTGACCGACGTCGTCGGCTTCTTCTCCTTCCTCGGCATCGCGACGCTCTGGTTCGGGTTGAAGTAGGACGGACGTGCGGCAATCTCACTCTCGTGTCCCGGGCGCGCAGCAACGGCCTTAGCGTTGCTGCGCAGAACCGGGACCCAAAAAGCGATAGGGACGAGACCCACGAGATGGGCCCCGACTCTGCAGCGCAACGCTGAAGAAGCGCTGCGCTGCGTCCGGGGCACGAGACCGCTCTCTTAATCCGAACTTAAGCGACCTGCCGCATCATCGCCCCGCTTGGGGGAATGAGCATGCGGTTGCGGCTGAAGGCGGACGGACGGATCGTCGAATTGCGGGACGGACAGGAATTTCCGGTCCAGCCGGCGGCCAATGCCGCGTCGGGCGACGCCGGCCCGCTCGCGGTGCGCGATTTGCGCCGCCGCGCCTGCCTCACGCAGATGGAGTTCGCCGCAAAACTCGGCGTCCCAGTCGAGACCATTCGCAACTGGGAGCAGGGCAAGCGCGCCCCCCGCGGACCGGCCCGCGCGCTGCTCGCCGTGATCGCGCATGCGCCGGATACGGTGTTCCAGGCGCTCGCCAAAGTCTGACGCTAAGGACGGAACGCCAAGAGCTCGCGCGAACCCTCCGGTAGTATTGCGCTGAATATCCGGCCGAACTGTCGCGGCGTCCGTTGGCAGCGTCATGGGCCGGGTCCATAATGACGGCCGGATGATTTGGGGCTGCCGCAACAGAGAGGATTCCTCATGCTGTTCGTCGAGGCCAATGGTGCAAGGATCCCGGCGATCGGGCTCGGGACCTGGGAATTGGGCGGCCGGCCATGCGCTCGCATTGTCGAGCAGGCGCTGCGGCTCGGCTATCGCCACATCGATACCGCGCAGGCCTATGACAACGAGCGCGAGGTCGGCGACGGCTTGCGGTCCTCGGGCGTGCGCCGCGACGACATCTTCCTCACGACGAAAGTCTGGACCAACCATTTCGCGCCCCACGATCTCGAACGCTCGGTCAAGGAGAGCCTCGCCCGCCTGCGGCTTCCCTCCGTCGATCTGTTGCTGCTGCACTGGCCGAATTCGCATGTGCCGCTCGCGGAGACGCTTGGAGCGCTATCGCATGCGAAGCGCATGGGCCTGACCCGCCACATCGGCGTCTCCAACTTCACAGTGGCGCTGATCGAGCAGGCGGTGGCGTTATCGCCCGAGCCGCTTGTCTGCAATCAAGTCGAATATCACCCTTATCTGGATCAGGCGAAGGTGAGGGCGGCCTGCGACCAGCATGGTCTTGCTCTCGTCGCCTACAGTCCCATCGCCAAGGGCCGCATCAAGTCCGACCAGACGCTCGCGGAGATCGGCCGCGCCCATCGCAAGAGCCCGGCGCAGGTGTGCCTGCGCTGGCTGATGCAGCAGAATGTCGCCGCGATCCCGCGCACCTCGCGCGTCGAGCGTCTGTCGGAAAACATCGAGATCTTCGATTTCGAGCTGTCGGACGACGAGATGGGCCGGATCGCCGCGCTCGCCAATCCCAGGGGACGCCTGACCGACTTCGGCTTCGCGCCGAAATGGGATTGAGGGGGGCTTCCATTATGCTAGGACCAGCGCGGCAACCCGAAGTCAGTCGATGGAACTGCGGAAGATCATACGGACGGACGTTGCGGCGTCGGCGATCGCGCATCTGACGCTGGTGGCGCTGATCATCCTGATCAGCGAAGTCCATCCGTTCCACGCCGCGCCACCCGAGGCTGTTACGGTCGACATCGTCACGCCGGAGCAGGTGAAGGAGGAGGAGGCCAAAGCCGAGGAGAAGGCCCAGGAAGAGGCGAGGGAGAAGCCGCCGGAGCCGAAACCCGACCTGAAGCTGCCGAAGCTGGAATTGGCCGACAAGTCGGATGCGACGGCCAAGCAGCAGCCCGCGCCATCGCCGTCACCGCAGGCTTCGCCCGAGCTGCAACGTTCTGCGCAGCAGCAACAAATGCAGAAACAGCCTTCGCCGCCGGACCCGCGCGAGGCCAATGCACAGCCGCAACAGCCTCCGCAGCAAGCCCAGCCGCCGCAGCCGCCGACGCCGCCATCACAGGCGATGCAGCAGCCCCAGGCCGCACCGTCGCCGGCCTATCAGGCTCCGGAGCCCGACGTCACCGTCAAATACGGCGTCATGCTGGGCCTGCCGCCTGAATTGCCGACGGAGCTGCCGAAAGACGCCCCCAAGAACGACGGCGGCGACACCAAGGATTCGATCGCCGCCAAGCTGCCGCCCGAGGTCATCGTCGAACTGCGCCGTCACTTGAAAAAGTGCGCCAAGCTGCCGTCCGGGGTCGCGCCAACCGACAACGTCCATGTCAAGCTGCGCACGGTGTTCGCCACCGACGGCACGCTGGCACGCGAGCCGATCCTGATGGAAGCCCCGCCGTCCGCGAAGGGCGTCGCCATCGTCAAGTCCGCAATGAGCGCGCTCCAGAACTGCCAGCCCTACAAGATGCTGCCGGCCGACAAATACGGGGAATGGAAGGTGTTGGATTTGCCGTTCAGCCCGCGGGATTTTGGCGGGGGCTAGGACGTAGTCGTGTAGCCCGAATGGAGCGCAGCGTAATCCGGGTGATTGCTCGCCATTGACACTTTCCCCGATCGCGCCGCGCTCGATCCGTCGCCGCGCCTGTGTCGCGGCTCTGTCAATCCTCTCTTGCGAAAATATTCCGCTTTACCGAAATTCGGAAATGACGTATGTGTCGCCCATCCCGGCTCATCCGAGAGGGGCGATCATGTGTCGTGATGATCGCGGAGCTGGGCTTGCGGTGGACGCGGCAGCGTCGGGCGCGAAAGGCCAAGGGCAGGGCGGATTGCTCTCCGTGAGCCCTTAAGCTTCGCGCAGACGGACGGCGCTGTCAGGTTCGTCGCGCCAGCATGTCGATGGCAAGGTGCACAACGCCGTCGAACCCTGTGGCGCAGGCGAGCCGCGCGTACGGCAAAACCGTGTGGTCCTGGCCGTCGTTGCTACGGTCAAGCTCTTGCGGATGCGGCATTGGCGCCAACCGGCGCGGTGTCCGTGACTTCCACGAGGGCGAGGGAGGCCAGAACGAACTCGGCTCCCGGGAGAGCGCGGCATAAGCCGTCAAACCACTGCGCAGGGAAGGCCGTGTGTTGGGCTTAATGCCGCTGTGCAGTTTTTCCTGCGTGTGCCTTTCGCACAGCGAACCGTGGGTGCCAGGTCAGCACCCGGCCTTCCCTGCGCCCTCCCGGCTTTGAGGGTGGAGCGACGAAGCAAAGCTCGGGCGAAACGCGCCGCGAGAATGCGAAGGCGTGTCTGTGCGTTGAATGTGTGTTGGAGAATGACGTTGGTTCACCTTGCTCCGTCATTGCGAGCCAACGGGGCCGCGCTTCGCGCGGACCCGTTGGCTCGCAGTGACGTTGAGAGAGCATGCCTCACTCTCCTCTCGTGCCCCGGCTCTGCAGCGCCCTTCGATGCGCTGCAGAGCCGGGGCCTATATCGCAGCGCCTTCCCGTGTGGGCCGGGTCCCGGCTCTGCGTCGCGTCACTTCGTGCCGCGCCGTGTCCGGCACGGCAGTGCATCAATGACCGCGCTTCTTCTCCTCGTCAGCCGTCACCACCCCCGGCGCCATCGCTGCCCAGGCACTGGACGCGAATTGCCGTCGCCAGGTCACGACCACCACGGCCGCCGTGGTCACGAACAGCAGCCATGGGCTGACGAACCAGCCGAGATAGCCGAGCGCGAAGAAGAAGGCGCGCTGGCCGCGATTGAAATGGCGGCCGGCGGATTCGAACAGGCGCGTGGTGCGGATGACATAGGCTTCCGCCTCCACCGTGTCGCGCTGGGACGCCGGCGGCATGCCGCCGAACAGGATCGCGACATAGTTGAACAGGCGATAGGCCCAGGCGAACTTGAAGAAGGCGTAGACGCAGATCAGCACGAGGCCGACGCATTTCAGCTCCCACAGTGCGGGCGAGGGGCTGAGGTCGATCGGCAGCTTGCTCAGGATCGTGATGGCGTCGTTGGTGGCGTGCAGCAGCGCCAGCGCGCCGCCGAGCGCGAACAGGCTGGTGGAGGCGAAGAAGGCGGTGCCGTTCTGGAGCGAGGCCATGATCTGCATGTCGACCATGCGCGTGTCGCGCTCGAGCAGCTGGCGCACCCAGACCTCGCGGTAGCGATTCATGCGCGCCGACAGGCTGTCGCGGCCATAGGCCGAATGCTCCAGCGTCAGCGCGTAGACCAGCCATTCGATGATGAAGAAGCCGACGGCGGTGATGTCGACCCAGTGCCTGCTCATGTCCGTCTCCTCGCGGGCGGCAACGATTGCCACGCATGGCAAGGCGCGGCAACGATTGATTGGGGGCAGGCTATGGCGTTAAAAGCAGCTCGCTTCAGGACGTCTCGGGAAGGATTGACGACATGGCTGCGCTGAAACTCGCGATCGGCAACAAGAACTACTCGTCATGGTCGATGCGGCCTTGGCTCGCACTGCGCGCCAACGACATCCCGTTCGTGGAGACCGTCATCCCGCTCTACACCGACAATCCCGCCGACAAGGAGCAGATCCTGTCCTTCAGCCGCGCCGGCAAGGTGCCGGTGTTGGTCGATGGCGACATCACGGTGTGGGATTCGCTCAGCATCATCGAATACATCGCCGAGCGCTACCCGGAGAAAAAGCTGTGGCCCGACGATGTCGCCGCGCGCGCTTATGCCCGGTCGGTGTGCGCCGAGATGCATTCCGGCTTCATGGCCTTACGTAACGAATGCGGCATGAACCTGCACCGCCCCGTGCGCCCGGTGACGCTATCGGCGGACGCCAAGGCCAATATCGCGCGCGTGCAGGAGATCTGGCGCGAGTGCCGGACCCGTTATGGCGCCAAGGGACCGTTCCTGTTCGGCCGCTTCGGCGCGGCGGATGCGATGTACGCGCCGGTCGTGCACCGCTTCCGCACCTATGCGATCGAGGTCACGCCCGAGACCAAGGCCTACATGGACACGATGCAGGCGCTGCCGGCGTTCCAAGAATGGACCCGGGACGGGCTCGCCGAAACGCTTCGCATCGAGAAGTTCGAGGACGCCTGACCGCTGGTCCGGCCGGGAAGGCGGCCCGCGCGCCGGCTGGCGGCGCTCCTGCCGCCGCCATGATTCCCTACGCTGCGACATCCAGCTGCGACATGCCGCCGGACGGGGCTGCTCCGGCGGTATCATCGGCCCGCCGGTCCATCTCTATCATTCTGAAAAGACTGCCAAATTGGGGCGGTTGTCATGCCGGCATGGCGCTGGCCAAACGGGCGGGGCTCGTGCTATACGACGGCCCGGGTTTCCGGCCGGCCATCGCAGTGGGACACTGGGCGAGGCAGGCGCTGTTTGAGTGATGGAGAGGGTGTTGAAGCACAAATTCCCCGTGGGAACGCGCGTCTTGTTCACGGCTAGCAATGTCGCGCGTCCGGCTGCCAGCGGCGCGTATGAGATCATCCGTCTGCTGCCGACCGATGGCGACGACTGCCAGTACCGGATCAAGAGCTCGACCGAAGCGTTCGAGCGCGTCGCCAAGGAAAGCCAGCTCGCGCTCTCCTGAAGACGGACGCTACCCTGCGCATTGGCGCCTTCCGGAAATTGTATCCTCTCGCCGTCAAAAGGCCCGCTTCGGCTTCGCAAGGTGGGGCGGGGGCAGTTTGCCGACTCGCGGTGCTCGCTTGACCATTCGCTCTTTGCTCGTGTGAGAGGACGTCGCGCATGACCTGGTCGCTCGACCAAATTTGGCGCTGGCCGGCCTTCCCGATGTGGATGACGCTGCTGGCTGCCGGATTCTTCGGGCTGATCCTCCTGATCACGCTGCTGCGCGCCGACAGGTCGGTCGCGAACGGCGCGCTGACCGTGATCACGCTGCTGTCCATTGCGATCGCCGGGGCGGCCACGGTGCGCGTCTATGGTTCGGAGGGGCAGCCGACCCCGGCCGAAGCGCGCGCGCAGTCGGTGACGGCGAGCCTGCCGGCGCTGTCCTGCCTCGACGATCTCGCCGGCGATGCCGTGGCCGTTGGCTGCGAGAAGGCGCTGTTCGGCGCGCCTGAGGCAGCGGCTGCCGCCGTCTCCTATACCGCCGCCAGGATCGACCGGCTGACCGCGCTCGGCGACGTCGCCACGGCCGAGAAGAGCCTGACACTGGACCTGAAGGTGCTGCGCAAATCGCTGGAGCGCGATCGCTACGGCCTCGTCGCCCATGTGCTGGTCGCGCGCGAGGGCTGCACGCAGTTCGATTGCGCTGCGTTCCGCTCGCTGACCGACCAGCAGCAGGTTGCCGCCAACATGGATTCCCATCGCTACGACACGCTGGTTGCGCGCTATGCGCCGACCTGGAACGCGCCCGCAACGGCGCTGGCGATGCCGGCCGCCGCTGCGCTTGCCGGATTGCCGCCGTCGATGCCGACCGGCAAGCCGACCAATGCCGAGTTCCCGAGCGCCTCGTCGACGCCGCCGGTCAGCATCATGAATCCCGAGCCGCCGACTGCGGCCACGCGCCAGGCGGCACCGGCCGCAAACGCAGCGCCGGCAGCGCGCGCGCCGGCAGCGGCCTCGGCACAGGCCGCAGCGCCTGCGGCACCAACTGCGTCGGCCGCGAAGAAGCCGCCTGCTCCAAAGGCAGCACGTTCTCCCGCAGCGCCGGTTCCGCTCGCGCCGCCGCCAGCCTCGGCGGCTGCTCCAGCGGCTGCGGATAACGAGTAGATCGGCATTCCAAATGCGCGGCTGTCCGGCTAATGCTGGGGCATGCCGCTACACCTGATCAAGCTCGCCGTCGGCTGCGACTCCGTCAAGGAATTGAAGGAGTGGATCGCCGAACGGATGCAGACCGCCAAAAAGAAGGGTCTGCCCCAACGTCACATCCACATCACCCGCATGGTGCCCAAGCGCGACGCCGAGATCCTCTCGGGCGGCTCGCTCTATTGGGTCATCAAGGGCGAGATCGCCGCGCGGGAGAAGATCATCGGGATCGAGCCGTTCCGTGACAAGGACGGCATCGGACGCTGCCGGATCGTGATGCAGCCGAAGGTGATCTCGGTGTCGCCGCGGCCGATGCGCCCGTTCCAGGGCTGGCGCTATCTGACCGATGATTCAGTGCCCGCGGATCTCGGCAAGTCCGCCGCCGGCTCGATCGCGGCGATGCCGGAGCCGATGCGGCGCGAGCTGCGTGATCTCGGATTGCTCTAGACCGCGATATTGTCGATCAGCCGGGTGGTGCCGAGCTTGGCCGCGACCAGGATCCGCAAGGGTCCGTCCTTGTGCGAGGTGACCGGTGCCAGCGTCGCGGCATGGCGGGCTTCGAAATAGTCGAGGGCGAAACCGGCCGCCTTGATCATCTCGGCGCCGCCGGCCATGGCGGGTGCGATCGCGTCGCCTGCACGGATGCGCCCGGCGCTCTCCCTCATGGCGCGGTAAAGCGTGATTGCGGTCTGCCGCTCCTGCGGTGACAAATAGACGTTGCGCGAGGACATCGCGAGCCCGTCGCGCTCGCGCACGGTGCGGGAGCCGATGACCTTGACGCCGAGGTCGAGATCCCGCGCCATCTGCGCCACCACCCGCAGCTGCTGAAAATCCTTCTCGCCGAAGATCGCAAAGTCGGGCCGGCATTGCGTGAACAGCTTGCCGACGACGGTGGCGACGCCGCCGAAGAAATGCGGCCGGAAGCGGTCCTCGAGCCCGGCCAGCGCTGGCCCCTCCGGCACAATGCGGGTGGCAAAGCCCTCCGGATACATGGCCTCGACGTCGGGGTGCCAGACCACATCGACGTCCTCGGCCGCGAGCTTGGCGATGTCGGCCTTCCAGGTGCGCGGATAGGCGCCAAAGTCCTCGGTCGGGGCGAACTGAGTGGGGTTGACGAAGATCGACACCACGACGCGGCTCGCGCGTCGCTTGGCGAGGCGAACCAGCGACACATGCCCATCATGGAGTGCCCCCATGGTCGGGACCAGTGCGATCGTGGCCTTTCGCTTGCGGAGAGTGTCGACGGCGCGCCGCAGGGCAGGGACCGTGCGGGCGATCAAGGGACTCGATGACATCAGGACTCGATAGGGTTGGAATCAGTGCGGGGGCGGCCGGCGCGCGACCGGCTAACCTTAACAAGCGGCGATCGTGGACGCCATACATCCGGATGCGGCACAGCATCCCGGCTAAGGCCGCGCAGAATGTCGCGACATTGTGGGCTGGATCACAGACGAAAAGATGACGCCGCAATTCATGACAAGAACGACGCATTGCAATTTGCATTACCTGTCACGCATTTCACTTGACCGCTGATGCGGTCAACTCGAAGATATTCGTTAGGGGTATTGAGGATCGCTATGCTTGTGCAGGCTAGCCAAGGCCAATCCGGCTCGGCGCATGTGGTCGTGCTCGGCAATGAAAAGGGCGGCTCCGGAAAATCGACGACCGCCCTGCACATCGCGGTTGCGCTCCTGAAGGCCGGCCAGCGCGTCGCCACCATCGATCTCGACTGCCGCCAGCAGAGCTTTACCCGCTACATCAGCAACCGTTCCGCCTGGGCGCGCCGCACCAAGCTCGACCTCGAGCTGCCGGTGCATCGCTGCATCAAGCTCGGCGAGACCATGCAGATCGCCGAGAACGAGAATGCCGAGTTCCAGCAATTCATGGAGGCGGTCTCGGCGGTCGAAAGCAGCTTCGACTTCATCGTCATCGATACGCCCGGCACCGACAGCTACCTGATGCGGCTGGCGCATTCGATGGCCGACACGCTGGTGACGCCGATCAACGACAGCTTTCTCGACTTCGACGTGCTCGGCACCGTCGATCCCGCCAACTACGTGGTCACGGGAGAGAGCCATTACGCCGAGATGGTGCGCGACGTCAGGCGCAAGCGCCGCCAGCTCGACGGCGCGACCACCGACTGGATCGTGGTGCGCAACCGCCTGTCGATGCTCGGCTCCCGCAACAAGCAGCTCGTCGCCGAGGGGTTGAAGGATTTGTCGCTGCGGCTCGGCTTCCGCTACGTCGACGGCTTCGCCGAACGTGTCGTCTATCGCGAATTTTTCCCGCGCGGCCTGACCGCCCTCGACGAGATCGACGAGGCCACGCTCGGCATGCGGCCCAATCTCGGCCATCTCACCGCGCGGGAGGAGGTGACCAGCCTGCTCCGCCAGCTCAAGCTGCCGCTCGATGAGCGCGGCCGCCGCCGCGCCGCCAACCGTGCCGAATGGTTCAGTCAGGTCGACAAGCCGCTCGAGGTCCACGACATCCTCGGCGCCTGAGGCCGCGGTATATTGCTACTTCCCGTCAAATCCGAGCGCCAGTTGCCGCGGGAACTCAGTCCGCGCTCGGCGCGTTTTCATCTCACGTTGACTACGAATTGAACCCGATCGGGCCCGGTTGCGTCGGATGGCGACCTGCACCCTGACGTTAGCCTTATGACAAAGGGTGCCCAACAAACGTGTGCGACGCACAATGAAAGGGCTGCCGGTTCACAATATTTAGCCTTCCTGTCACGCTGCTGTGACATATATTAGGGAATAGGCGACAAGGGGACAAAGAGCCCCGAAGAACACGATTTTCAACAGGGATCAGGCCGCAAGAGCCTGCGGCTGAGGACGAAGATGAAGCGTGGAATTGCCGTTCTGGTTTCGGTCAGTGCTCTCTGCGGCATCGCCTATTTCACGGCGAGCAAGTGGGCCATCAAGCACGAGACCATCACCTTCTACGACGCTTCGCGCGACAACCGCCCGGTGCCCGTCCACATCGCGGTGCGCCGCGACAAGGAAATGCAAGCCAACGCTGGCCTGATCAAGTTGCCTGTCGCCGTGATCAATCATGGCAACACTGTCAAGAACACCGAGTACGGCTTCCTCGCCAACATCTTCGCTGCGCGCGGCTACATGGTCCTGAGCCCGCAGCATGATTTGCCGACCGATCCTCCGATGGTGACCAAGCCGGGCGAGCTCTATGTCGGCCGGCTGCCGCAGATCCTGCGCGGCGTCGCCAACATTCATCTAGCCATGCAGGAGATGAAGAAGGTCCAGCCGAATGCCGACTACGAAAAGGTGACCATGGTCGGTCACTCCATGGGCGGCGACATCACGATGTATTTCGCCAAGCAGTATCCGGATGAGGTCAAGAAGGTCGTCACGCTCGACAATCTGCGCGTTCCCTTCGTCACGGCCGGCAAATTCAAGATCCTGTCGTTCCGTTCCACCGATCCCCAGTTCAAGGCCGATGCGGGCGTCATCCCCACGGACGAGGAGTGCGAGAAGGCGGGCATTCAGGTCGTGAAGACCGAGTTCCAGCATAATGACATGCGCGACACCGGTCCGGACGCGGCCAAGAACTCGATTCAGAGCATGCTCGACAGGTTCCTGAGCGCCACCGACAGCGAGATCAGACCGGTCGACACGCAATCGTCTCCGCCCAAGATTCTCGAGCCGGGTCCGGTTGCATTGATGGCGCCTGCCAAGAGCTGACGCCTCCCTCATCGACACCGATCTCGAAGCCTCCGCCGGCTTACCTCCGCGGAGGCTTTGCACATTGACCGGGCTCTACGCGCCCACCACATTAATTGCCCACGCATGGTTGAGCAGCGATGTCGGGCGACCCCATCAAACCGCGCGGCGATGCCGTCTCGACGAAAGCCGGCGGCGCAGTGCCACAGGCCGGAACGTCCACCTCGGATGACATTGCCGCCTTTGTCGCCAAGGCGCGTGCGTTGTCACCGCATGCGCCCGGCGCGAGGGGGCGGCTGATCTTCGCGCTGGATGCGACAATGAGCCGGCAGCCGACCTGGGACATGGCCTGCGCGCTCCAGGCCGACATGTTTCGCGAGACTGCGGCGCTCGGCAGTCTCGACGTCCGGCTCGTCTACTATCGCGGTTTCAACGAGTGCCGGGCGACGGCGTGGATCTCCGACAGTGCCAGGCTTGCGACATTGATGAGCAAGATCGATTGCCGCGGCGGCGACACCCAGATCGGCAAGGTGCTGAGCGAGGCCCGGCGCGAGGCCGTCGCGTCCGGCGTGCGGGCCGTCGTCTTCGTTGGCGATGCCATGGAGGAGAACGCCGACGAACTCTGCGCCAGGGCCGGCGAGCTTGGCATGCTCAAGGTGCCGGTGTTTGTGTTTCAGGAAGGCCATGACGCCGTGGCCGAGCGGACCTTTCGCGAGATCGCGCGCCTGACCGGCGGTGCCTGGTGCCGGTTCGATCCTGGCGCGGCGGCGCAATTGCGCGAGCTGTTGCGGGCGGCCGCGGCTTACGCCGCCGGCGGCCCCGAAGCGCTGCTGGAATTGGCGAAGAGCGCGAGCGCTGCGGCGAAGCTGATCGGCCAGATGAGGTAGCGATCAGGCTGGCGACCGGCTGCGGAAGCTGAACGCGATGCATTTTGCCGAGAGCGCGACTATATTCCGGGCATGACCCTGCTCGCCGGCGCTGTCGCCGTTATCACGCTTTATCTGCTGCTCCAGATGTTCCGCTCCGCCAATCCGGCGGTGCTGGCCCGCACCATCAAGCTCGGTGGCGGCGTGGTGGCGCTGGCGGTCGCAGCGTTCACGGGTCTGCGGGGCGAACTGGCGGTCGCGATTCCGCTCGGCATCTTCGGCGCGGGGCTGCTCGGCTGGACACCCTTGGCCAACGCCGGCTTCGGCAATGTCGGAGGGCTGTTCGGCGGCGGCGCGGCGCGCGCCTCCGGACAGGCCTCGCGCGTGCGCTCGCAATTCCTCGACATGCGGCTCGACCACGACACCGGTCAGCTGACAGGCCGGATCGTTGCCGGACCTCATGCCGGGCGCGATCTCGGCGAGTTCGATCTTGCCGGCCTGCTGGCGATGGTTCCGGCATTCGATGCCGAGAGTGTGGCCTTACTTGAAAGCTATCTGGACCGCCGGTTTCCCGCTTGGCGTCAGAACGCGCAGGGCGATGCGGCAGGGCGGCAGCGTCGCACGGCGGCGAGCGGCAAAATGACGGCGGAGGAGGCCTATCAGATCCTTGGCTTGCAGCCGGGCGCGGGGCGCGACGACATCAGCAGGGCCCACAAGTCCCTGATGAAGAAACTCCATCCCGACCAGGGGGGCTCGACGTATCTCGCTGCCCGTGTAAACGAGGCCAAGGATACTCTGCTTCGTGCGCATAACAGCTAACTCCGGCACCACGCTACAAACGCCCGTACCGCGTGAACTCCGTTTGCTCTGTCTGCGTCGCCCCGATGCCCGCCATTGTCGGCGTGGTCGATCCCTTGAGGAAAGTTTTAACCGTAAATTGTTGACGAGAGGTTGTCGCGGAACAGCCTCGGTATCACCCCAAAACGAAAATGCCCGCGCAAGGCGGGCATTTGCTTTGAGAGGCTCGAGAGATCAGTTGCGCACGGTGATGCAGGAAATTTCGGCGCGCTTCAGGGTGCGGCAGACCGCTTCGGCCTGGTCGCGCTCGAGCCCGGCGAAGCGGGCACGGTAGAGCTTGCGATTGTCCTTGGCGACGACCGGCTCGGTGAACGGGTCGGCCTTGCTGAGCAGGCCGCGGGCCGAGCTGCGGGCAGCGTCGATGCGCTGCTGGGCTTCGCTCTCGCTCTCGAGCGCGCCGACCTGGACGATCCAGCCGCTGTGGGTGACGACCGGCTTGGTCGTGGCGCTCATCTGAATCGGCCGCGGCGCCGGGTCGGCGGAAGCAAGCTTCGGAGCGATCGAGGCGGGAGCGGCGGCGGGTGCGGCTGGCAGCACGCCGAGGATGCCGTTGCCGGTGCCGAAGCCCGCCGGCTGCCGTGGCAGCTCGGTGCGGGCGATCTCGGACTTCGGCGCTTCCGGCTGGCTCGGGATTTCAGGCCTGTTGATGAGATCGGCCCGGGCGACGACCGCGCCGGACGTTTCCGCGACATCGGACCGGGACGGAATGGTGTTCGTGACCGGTGGCGACACCTGCGCCGGGGCAGCGGAGGCGACCTTCACGGCGCCGGCCTTGACCTGAACGGTCTTGACCCGGACCGGCTTCATCGGTTCGGACGAGCCGGGGATGATGGACAGCGGCTGGCTTGAGATCACGCCATTGGTGAGCGGCGCCGGCTCGATCTTGGCTTCAGCCGGGCGAACTTCAGGCTTGGCCTGAGCTGGCGGCATCGCGGCAGTCGCAGCCGCCAGCGTCGACAGACGCGCGGCAAGGCGGGACGAGGCGGCCTCGGGAGCGGGGGCCGCCGCGGCCTGGACCTGCGGGGCAGAGCGGGGGGCATCCGAGGCGTCGGCGACCTCGGCACTGGCGTCGGCGCCGTTGCGCTCGGTGACGGCGGCGACGGTGTGGGTGGTCGCGCCCTTCTCGAGATTCTCCGCGAGCAGATTGCGCATGATCGCGTCGCGCGAGCCGCCGCTGCGGCCGCCGAGCACAACGCCGATCAGATGGCGATTGCCGCGGCGCATCGAGGTGACGAGGTTGAAACCTGAGGCGCGGGTGTAGCCGGTCTTGATGCCGTCGACGCCCTCGACATTGCCGAGCAGGTGATTGTGGTTGCGGATCGACTGTCCGCGCCAGTTGAACGAGGCGGTCGCGAAGTAGCGATAGTAGCGCGGGAAGCGCTCCTGGATGGCGCGGCCGAGCGTAGCCTGGTCGCGTGCGGTCGTCACCTGCTCGTCGTTCGGCAGGCCCGAAGCGTTGCGATAGACGGTCTTGGACATGCCGAGCGCGCGCGCCTTGCGCGTCATCATCTGCGCGAAATCGCTCTCGTCGCCGCCGATCGTCTCTGCGATCACCACGGCGGCGTCATTGGCGGAACGCGTCACGAGGCCCTTGATCGCGTCCTCGACGCGGATGGTCTGGCCGGGGCGGAGGTTGAGCTTGGTCGGATCCTGGTCGGCGGCATGCTGCGACACCGGCATCTCGCTGTCGAGCTTCAGCTTGCCGGATTCGAGGCGCTCGAACAGCAAGTAGAGCGTCATGATCTTGGTGAGCGAGGCGGGGTGACGCAGTGCGTCGGGGCTGGTCGACTGGAGCACCGCGCCAGAATTGCCGTCGACAATGATGGAGGCAAATTTTGAGCTGGAGCTCTCGGATACATCGCGCTGCACCCGATGGTGCGCGTAGTGGCGCCGGTGGCGCCGTGCCTCGGCAGCGTCGGTGGTGACGATGATTACGGTGGTGACCGTAAGAAGCCCGAAAACGCCAACCCGCGCCAAGCGCGAGGCAGACAAGTTGTTACGAAGCATGGAACCCCGTCCCCGTTTCTGACTTGATCACCGGCTCGTGAGGCGAAATTGTGCCGAATCGACCCGGGATCATTACCTGCTCAGGCTGTCCCTCCGCTGATGTTCACCGCGGGGGACGTTTGGACCTGAGCCGCTGTTCTGGCTAAGGTGATGTTCTCAAACGGCTTTGGCCGCCTGCGAAAGTGAACACGTCCAGGGAATCAGGGTAGGGGGCCGCGGTTTCCAAAAGCTTAAGGAACCCTTGCGGAAAACCCCGGGAATCTCCGCGATTTGAATCTGCTTTTGTGCGGCGCACAATATTCTTGACTTTTTTGTGCGCTGCACTAATTGTAGGCAAAGTCAGGGAGCCGGGGCTTCCCGACGAGAGCCAGGGAAAAGGATTCCGACATGTTCAAGGTTGAAGACTTTCAGAACTACGGGAAAGAGCAGTTCGAGCAGTGCGTCGCCTCCGCGACCTCGGTGCAGCACGGCCTTCAGGCGATCGCGAGCGCTTATGGCGACTACACCAAGAAGTCGTTCGAAGACACCAAGTCCTTCGTCGAAAAGCTCTCCGGCGTGAAGTCGCTGGACAAGGCGATGGAAGCGCAGACCGATTTCGCCCGTTCCGCCTACGAGACCTTCGTTGCGGAAACGCAGAAGATCGCCGGCCTCTACAGCGACCTCGCCAAGCAGGCGTTCAAGCCGGTCGAGACCATCGTGTCGAAGTTCACCCCGGCTGCGAACTGAGCTTTCCGGGACGTCTTGGAATCGAAAAGCCCGGCTGATCAGCCGGGCTTTTTTTTGCCGGTGGGAAACGTTGATCACCTCGCCAGGCGCAGCTTGCTCAGCGCGGTTCCGATCGTATTGAAAATGGTCGCGATCTCGGTCGAGCTCTTGATCTCATAGAACTTGTCCGGGCTGCTCGCGCAATATTTCAGGATCGCCGAGGTCGGGTCGCCGCTGGTGTTCACCTGGATCGCGTAAATCGTGTACATCGATGCGCCATTGGAATCCTTGGCGTTGTGCAGGTTGTCGCACAGGACTTGCTGTCGGGCGTCAATCGAGCCCGGGAAGGTGCTGTTGCCGTAGGTGGTGGTCTGATTGCTGCCGTTGCCATATGCCGGCCAGCGGTCCTCGGTATTGAGACCGTCAGACAACAGGATGATCACCCGATTGTAAGTGGTGTTGACGGTTCCAGTCTCTGCGGGCGCGTTCAGGGGATTGCCCTGCAGCAGAGATTGCCAGGCCCAAGCCAGGCCGACAGCCTGATTTGTGCCGCCGGTGGGTTGCATGGCGTTGACCGCCGTCTTCAATGCGCTCCAATTGTAGGTGAGCGGTATGATCGGCTTGAGCTGGGGCGAGGAGCTGTCGCTGCAATAGGCGGTGCTGTTTTCGAAATATTGGTTGGCCGGGAACAGCGTTGCGGTGTTGGACGACGAAGGGGACGTACCGGTTGCGTCGTTGGGCTGCGTGCGATCAGCGATACAGCCCGTCCATGTGTTGATTGGGTTGGTGGATGCCTGCTGCCAATTGTTCTGAACGGTGGGGGTCGGGTTGCTGGCAGTCCATTTGTTGTTGGCGAAGCCGACGACGGCGCTCACCCGCGGCTGGTTCAAATTGTGGGTGAGGTCGTTCGGCCCGGGCTGTGTCCAGTCGTGGGTATAGAGCTGGCCGGTGCACGACTTGCCGTTGCCGCTGCCGCTGCAACTGCAACCGGAGACGCTGTTGCCGTAGGCATCAAGCGGGCAGCTGCAGCTTGAGCTGCCGGAGCAGAACGTTCCATTGCCCGCAGACTTGCTCTCCCAGCAGCCGTTGTACATGGTGTGGGAATTGGCGTCGACGCCCGGGCAGATGTAGCCGCTCGGGGGAACAACGTTGACGCCACTGACCGTGTATTTCGAGCTGTTGTTCGCCGATCCACTCGTGCAGTAGAAGCCGCCGCTGTTGTTTGACCAGGGGCAGCGCGCGCCCGGTCCCACTGCATGCCAATTGATCGGAAGACTCGCCTGGTAATTCCCGGGCACGTTCGCAGGCTGTGCGGTGGGCGGATTGAGCCAGTCCGTCCAGTCAATCCAGCTCTGGCCGTAATTGCTTGCTCCGACATTGACGGTTTTGGCAAAGGGAACGAGTGAAATGTAGACGTCGCCATCGCTCTTGCTGAGCGCGCTGAGCTGGTCGATTAGGCCGCCGCTTCCGGCCACTGCATTCCTCAATGCCGTCATTTTTCCGTTCTGAGCCATCGACCCCGTGTTGTCGAGCGCGAGCGCCACGCGCATCTTCGCGTTGCCCCAGGTTGCGGTCGACGTGGTATTGAAGCCGAGCGTCGGATAGCCGGCGATCTGCATGAATATGGAATCGATGTAACTGGAGCCTTCCAGAAGGATCTTCGCTGCCGCGCTTGTGGTCGCCGCAGTGTAGGTTGCCGTTAGCTGAACCCTTGTCTTTGCTGCCGTGTCCGCGGCTTCGCTGCCGGCGAACAGGCCCTTGAAATAGTCTGCCGCCTTCTGGCTGATCTGGGACTGGGAGATGGTACCGGCTGTCAGGTCCCTCGACAGCATCAGCGCGGTCGAATCCAGGGCGGCCTGCATTGACGATCGCGCGCGGGTGGCCCGGCTATAATCGATCGCGGCACCGACGAAGGTCAGCACTGGGACGAGCGCGATGGCGAAGATCACCGCGATATTGCCTTGCTCGGCCTTCTTGAAGCTGGCGAGCTGTCGACCAATGCGGCGGACAACGGGCAGGTGAAGCATGACGACCCCCGAAATCTGTGGTTTGCCCGATTTCGCGCCACGCCCTTGAAGGGTAGGTAAATGGGACCGTAAAAAGCCGGAGATATCCGGTCGAAACCGTCGCAATTGCGCTAACAGCCGGGTTCCTGGTCAACAGGTCCAAACAGTCACAGTGGAAATTTTTGTCAAATCGATCCGGATTGATTAACCTTGGTTTGGATCGCCGGGCCGGGAATCGGGACCGCCGCGGCCGCATCGGCCGAACCTTTGCACGCTTGCGGCGAGCCGGGGGCAGGGCCATATTGCTAGCGAACGATCCGGTTCGGACCGGACCGCTCGGAAGCGGCGATCCGGAAAGGCGGCGCGCTTGTGCGAGGCTCCGAGGTACTGAGCTGCGCCGCAGACCGTCATTCGCTTCCCTGGGGAATTTGAACGCCTGTGCCATGCCGCAATTGACTTCCAGACTCGACCTGCCAGCGGTCACCGCCGCTTCCGCTCCCCGGATGAGCAACGACGAAAACCGTTCGGGCGGCCCTTCCGGGCCGAACACATCGGTCATTACCAAGGTCAAGCCGAAAACCAAACGGCCGAACCTGTATCGTGTGTTGATCCTCAACGACGACTACACGCCGATGGAATTCGTCGTCCATGTACTGGAGAAATTCTTCCAGAAGGACGTCGAGGCTGCGACCAAGATCATGCTGCACGTCCATCATCACGGCATCGGCGAGTGCGGCGTGTTCACCTACGAGATAGCCGAGACCAAGGTGACGCAGGTGATGGATTTCGCCCGCAAGCACCAGCATCCGCTGCAATGCGTGATGGAAAAGAAGTAAGACGCCTCACGGCGCGTTTGAAAGCCGGCTCTTGCGTAGTGGCGGTGTGATCGTCGCGCGAGGTCCGCGCGCGACTTCCGTTGCAGCCGGCAAAACTACGGAATTCTGTTGCCGGCGCCGATCCCGCCCAAATCGGAACGGGTCTTGCATCAAAAAAGGCCGGTCTTGTGTGCAGCCGCCTGAGTCGCGGAACCGGTCTTTCGCCGCGATCTTGTATAACTATATGTGAGAAAGGTTGTTGTTGCCTGACCGGGCGATGACGATCATGATGGTGGGGGCCATAGAGGACGCGAATGCCGACTTTTTCCCAAAGCCTTGAACAATCCCTGCATCGTGCGCTGGCGATCGCCAATGAGCGTCATCACCAATACGCGACGCTCGAGCATCTCTTGCTCTCTTTGATCGACGACTCCGATGCAGCTGCGGTCATGCGCGCCTGTAGCGTCGATCTCGACAAGCTCCGCACGAGTCTCGTCAACTATCTTGAGACCGAATTCGAGAACCTGGTGACGGATGGCGCCGACGACGCCAAGCCGACCGCCGGCTTCCAGCGCGTGATCCAGCGCGCGGTGATCCACGTGCAGTCGTCCGGTCGCGAAGAGGTGACCGGCGCCAACGTGCTGATCGCAATCTTCGCCGAGCGCGAGAGCCATGCCGCGTATTTCCTGCAGGAGCAGGACATGACGCGCTATGACGCGGTCAACTACATCAGCCACGGCATCGCCAAGCGGCCGGGCGTCTCCGAAGCACGGCCCGTGCGCGGCGTCGACGAGGAGACCGAGGCCAAGGGCAACGAGGACGCCAAGAAGAAGGGCGAGGCGCTCGAGACCTATTGCGTCAACCTCAACAAGAAGGCGCGCGACGGCAAGATCGACCCGGTGATCGGACGCAATTCCGAGATCAACCGCGCGATCCAGGTGCTGTGCCGCCGGCAGAAGAACAACCCGCTGTTCGTCGGCGAAGCCGGCGTCGGCAAGACCGCGATCGCGGAAGGCCTCGCCAAGCGCATCGTCGACAGCGAGGTGCCGGAGGTGCTGGCGGCCGCGACGGTGTTCTCGCTCGATATGGGCACGCTGCTCGCCGGCACCCGCTATCGCGGCGACTTCGAAGAGCGCCTGAAGCAGGTGCTGAAGGAGCTCGAGGCGCACCCCAACGCGATCCTGTTCATCGACGAGATCCACACCGTGATCGGTGCGGGTGCGACGTCGGGCGGGGCGATGGACGCATCGAACCTGCTCAAGCCGGCGCTGGCCTCAGGCACCATCCGCTGCATGGGCTCGACCACCTACAAGGAATACCGTCAGCACTTCGAGAAGGACCGTGCGCTGGTGCGGCGCTTCCAGAAGATCGACATCAACGAGCCGACGGTCGAGGATGCGATCGCGATCCTCAAGGGCCTCAAGCCGTACTTCGAGGACTACCACCGGCTGAAATACACCAACGAGGCGATCGAGGCTGCCGTCCAGCTCTCCTCGCGCTACATCCACGACCGCAAGCTGCCGGACAAGGCGATCGACGTGATCGACGAATCCGGTGCGGCGCAGATGCTGGTCTCCGAGAACAAGCGCAAGAAGACCATCGGCATCAAGGAGATCGAGACCACGATCGCCTCGATGGCGCGGATTCCTCCGAAGAGCGTGTCGAAGGACGATGCCGAGGTGCTCAAGCATCTCGAGCAGACCTTGAAGCGCACCGTGTTCGGCCAGGACAGGGCAATCGAGTCGCTCGCCGCTTCGATCAAGCTGGCGCGCGCCGGCCTGCGCGAGCCGGAGAAGCCGATCGGCTGCTACCTGTTCTCGGGTCCGACCGGCGTCGGCAAGACCGAGGTCGCAAAGCAGCTCGCGGCGACGCTCGGCGTCGAGCTGCTGCGCTTCGACATGTCGGAGTACATGGAGCGGCACACCGTGTCGCGCCTGATCGGCGCGCCTCCCGGCTATGTCGGCTTTGACCAGGGCGGCCTGCTCACCGACGGCGTCGACCAGCATCCGCATTGTGTGGTGCTGCTGGACGAGATCGAGAAGGCGCATCCGGATCTCTACAACGTGCTGCTCCAGATCATGGATCACGGCCGGCTCACCGACCACAACGGCAAGCAGGTCAACTTCCGCAACGTGATCCTGATCATGACCACGAATGCGGGCGCGGCGGATCTCGCCAAGCAGGCGTTCGGCTTCACCCGTTCGAAGCGGGAAGGCGACGACCACGAGGCGATCAATCGGCAGTTCGCGCCGGAATTCCGCAACCGCCTCGATGCCATCGTCTCGTTCAGCCATCTCAGCGTCGAGGTGATCGGCACCGTCGTCGAGAAGTTCGTGCTTCAGCTCGAGGCGCAGCTTGGCGATCGCGACGTCACCATCGAGCTGTCCGAGCCGGCCAAGACCTGGCTGGTCCAGCACGGTTACGACGAGCAGATGGGTGCACGTCCCATGGCCCGCGTGATCCAGGAGCACATCAAGAAGCCGCTGGCGGACGAGGTGCTGTTCGGCAAGCTCAAGGGCGGCGGCCATGTTCGTGTCGTTCTCGTCAAGGACGAGGCCGACGAGACCAAGGAGAAGATCGGCTTCGAGTTCGTCGAGGGCCCGGTCACGCCGAAGCAGGAGAAGCTGCCCGGCGCCCGCAAGCGTCCGCCAGGCAAGTCCAAGCCGGGCGGTCCCGGCGGCTCCAAGGGGCCGACCTCGAAAGGGCCACTGGTCAAAGTCTGATTTGCACGCGATGAGTTGAAAAGGCCGGCTGAAAAGCCGGCCTTTTTGTTGCTCGCACCATCGTAGCGGCGTCATTCACCCCGCAGGCGCTGGTCGTCCTGCACGCGAACGTGCTCGGCGCCGCGCGCGCCCGCGGGCGACAGCCGCAGCATGCTCAGCACCGCGCCGCAGAGTGCAAAGCCGACACCGGCGAGCAGCGCCAGCCGGGTTCCTTCGACCGGATAGCGGCCGAGCAACAGCGCCACCAGTGCCGCGCCGGTGGTCTGGCCGAGCAGGCGGGCCGTTCCCAGCATGCCGCTGGCGCCGCCGGCGCGCTCGCGCGGGGCGGCCGCGATCATAGTGCGGTTGTTGGGGGTCTGGAACAGGCCGAAGCCGGCGCCGGCCAGCGCCATGCGCCAGATCACGTCGAATGGCGCGGGCGTTGCAGGCAGCAAGGCGAGCGCGCCGAGGCCGCAGGCGAACAGCGTGAGCCCGATACCACCGAGCAGGCCGGCCGGATAATGCTCGACAAGGCGGCCAGCGAGGGGCGCGGCGAAAGCCACCGCGATCGGCCAGGGCGTGATCAAGAGGCCCATGTGCACGGCGGAATAGCCGAAGCGGCTCTGCAGATAAAACGGGATCGCGACGAAGGCCAGCATCTGTCCGCAGAACGATGCAATCGAGGTCGCAATCGACAGCGCGAACACCGGAATGCGCAACAGATCGATCGGCAAGAGCGGCGAGGCCATGTGGGTTTCGCGATAGATCAGCAGCGCGCCGGCGACGATGGCGATGGCGAACTGCACGAGGCAGGTGACCGCCGCCTCGCCATGACCGACGCTGTCGACGGCGGCGATGCCGACGCCGAACGTGATCGCGGAGAGCCCTGCGCTCTGCCAATCGAAGGAACGGCTTGCGGGCTTGGTGTGCGGCAGGCTGCGCAAGCCGATCAGCAATGTCACCGCACCGAGCGGGACGTTGATGGCGAACAGCCAGGGCCAGCTTCCGATCGCGAGAATCCCGGCGGCGAGCGTCGGGCCAACCGCGGCCGAGAAGGCGACCACGAGCGCGTTGAGCCCGATGCCGCGGCCGAGCTGGCTGCGCGGATAGGTGAAGCGCACCAGCGCCGCGTTGACGCTCATGATTCCGGCCGCGCCAAAGCCCTGGATGATGCGCGCGATTGTCAGGAGCGGCAGCGTGTGTGCCAGCGCGCACAACGCGGATGCGAGCGTGAACAGTGCGAGCCCGACCAGATAGACGCGGCGATAGCCGACGATCTCGCCGAGCGAAGCCAGCGGCAGCAGCGAGATCGTGATCGCGAGCTGGTAACCGTTGACGATCCAGATCGAGAAGGCCGGGCTCGCATCGAGGTCGGCCGCGATCGTCGGCAGCGCCACATTGGCGATGGCGCTGTCGACCACCGCCATGATGATGCCAAGCGCAATGGTCAGCACCGCCTGGTTGCGCTGCGGCTGCGGCAGGCCGTCGGCATGCTCGATCGGGGCGGACGACATGATGGAGGCGCGGTTGATTCGAGCCGTGATTTATCTCCGAAGGAAGTTGCCGGATCGACAGCAACCCGTCAGGACACGGACAGTTCCCCTGCCGGGAGCCGGGCTTCCACCATGAAAAGAAAGGAGTCGGGAGCGCTTTCACGAGAGCCCGACAGCGCGCAATCCAAGCAGACGCCGTCTCCTACGACATGCTCACATACCGGCATTGCTTGGCAATGCCTAGTCGTGCCGCAGCATGTCAGCGAATGCCGCGTCGGCAACGCGCGGATCGATCGCTTTCGCCTGGGGCTGGATTTCGATCGTCGTTGCGGATGAGGAGAAGCAGGTGGGCTGGTAATCATCCGCCTGCCGCGGCAGGAGCGTCAAGCCCCAGCCTACCAGGACGAGCAGCGCGAGCCGGATGGCGATCACACGAAGCAACAGCTCCGTTGCGCTTATGGTGGCGTCAGTCCTCATGCATGCCAGCTTGAGGCAGGTCAGCAGGCAAGACAATTTGGAATTGGCGAGCGCTGCCTTCGCTCGAAGCGAAGGCTCGAGGTGATCGCTGACTGGACTGTCAGTGTCGCGACTGGCTCTGCCGGAAGTCGCGCGGCGACATGCCGAAATGGTCGCGGAAGACGCGGCCGAAATGCGAGAGGTCGTTGAAGCCCCAGGCGAAGGCGATCTCGCTAATGTGGCGATGGGCGAGCACGGGCGAGGCGAGGTCGCGCCTGCATTGGGCGAGGCGTTCGGCGAGGACATGGCGCTGGAACGAGGTGTCCTCGTCGCCTAGGAGATCGTTGACATAGCGCGGTGAGATGCCGAGCGCGGCCGCGACCTCCGCGAGCGAGAGGTCGGGATCAGCAAGATGCGCGCGGATGTGCGCCTTTAGCCGGTAGAGCAGGGCGGAGCGATGGGTCGAGGACGGCAGCGACGTCTTGCCGAGCCGTTCGCCGAGCGCCATCGCAAGGAGATCGACCGCCTGCTCCGACAGCGCGACCGCGTTGTTCGGAGCCAGTCGGTCCGCGCTCTGGCAGAGCCTGACAATGAAATCATAGGCGAGCCGTTCGAGCGGCACATCGGCGCCGAACGCAATCGCGGTCAGTGCCTCGGTGCCGCCGAGCCGGCGCTGCAGCATCTCACGCGGCACCTTGAAGATAGTCTGCGTGAAGCTGTCGTTGAACTTCAGCTCATAGGGCCGCGTGGTGTCATACAGCGCGAACTCGCCGGGATGGATCACGGTCTCGCGGCCATCCTGCACCACGCCGCCGTCCCCGCGATTGCCGAGCGCGACCAGGACGAAATCCTGATCGGAGCGCGCGATGCGCGAGGGCGTGCGGAAGACGTGCTGGCGGTCCGAGCAGACCTCCGAGCATGCGGCTTTGCCGAGCGAAGCCTGCGTGACCGAGCCGTGAAAGGCGCTACCGAGGTCCGACTTGCAATCGAGCCCGACGAAGACGTCGCAGACAATATCCTGCCAGAGGGCCAGCCGCCGGTAGCCGGGGCTGCCGTCCGTCGTGAACTGGATTGGCATCTGAGGAGCCTCCCTTTCACACCTGCAAAAATCGCCTGTTGGCGGATCCAGCCTGCCCGGAGGCAAATCCCGTACCGGTTGGCGGGCGCGTGCAGTCGAGTTTTTGTTCCGCCCTGGTCGAGCGCCCGGCCGTCCGGCTTGGCCAAATAGACTGCATCGGACGTGGCTTCCGATCAACCGGCGATGGAGGCGGGAATGGGCATCGAACATCCGAAATACAAGGTAGCAGTGGTGCAGGCGGCGCCAGCCTGGCTCGACCTCGAGGCCGCGATCGATAAGTCGATCGCGTTGATCAGGGAGGCCGCGGAAAAGGGCGCCAAGCTGATCGCCTTTCCTGAGGCGTTCATCCCCGGTTACCCCTGGCACATCTGGATGGACTCGCCGGCCTGGGCGATCGGCCGCGGCTTCGTGCAGCGCTATTTCGACAATTCCCTGTCCTATGACAGCCCGCAGGCTGAAAAGTTGCGCGAGGCCGTGCGCAAGGCAAAGCTCACCGCCGTGATCGGCCTGTCCGAGCGCGACGGCGGCAGCCTCTATCTGGCGCAATGGCTGATCGGGCCCGACGGCGAGACCATCGCAAAGCGCCGCAAGCTGCGGCCGACCCATGCAGAGCGAACCGTCTATGGCGAGGGCGACGGCAGCGACCTTGCCGTGCATGCGAGAGCCGACATCGGCCGCCTCGGCGCACTGTGCTGCTGGGAGCATCTCCAGCCGCTGTCGAAATACGCGATGTATGCCCAGAACGAGCAGGTGCATGTCGCGGCCTGGCCGAGCTTCTCGCTCTACGATCCCTTCGCGCCGGCGCTCGGCGCCGAGGTCAACAATGCGGCTTCGCGCGTTTACGCGGTGGAAGGCTCCTGCTTCGTGCTCGCGCCTTGCGCCACGGTGTCGCAAGGAATGATCGACGAGCTTTGCGACCGGCCCGACAAGCATGCTCTACTGCACGCCGGCGGCGGCTTTGCCGCGATCTATGGCCCCGACGGCAGCCAGATCGGCGAGAAGCTGGCGCCGGACCAGGAGGGTCTCCTGATTGCCGAGATCGACCTCGGCGCCATCGGTGTTGCGAAGAACGCCGCCGATCCCGCCGGGCATTATTCACGGCCCGACGTGACGCGGCTCCTGCTCAACAACAAGCCGTACAAGCGGGTCGAGCAGTTTGCGCTGCCGGTCGATATGGTCGAGCCCACGGACATCGCCGCCGCGGCGAGCTGATCGCCGGGACCACGGGAAAGCATGATCATGGAATCCGCAATTCCTCTGCATCTCGAAACCCAGCGCACGCGCCACAAGCGCGTGCCGGACGACTATCAGCCGCCATATCCGTCGTTCGTGGCGCGCTACAAGCCAGCCGTGAACCGCGTCGTGATGGCCTATCTCGGTGTCCAGTATCGCGGTGTGGCACCGGCGGCGACGGACGCATTGAAAGAAATCGCGGGGCTCTTCGCTGCGGAGAACGGTCCGTCACATTGGGACCGCGCGCAATATGTCGACCAGTTCGGCCATGAGAACGTTGTCTCCGTCGCTTATTGGGACGACGTCGCACGCTTCGATGCCTGGTTCGCACCTGCGCGAGAGGCCTGGACCGGAAGTCAGCGAGACAATATCGGCACCTTCATCGAGGTGCTGCGACCCATTGTGGCGCGGCACGAGACGCTGTTCTCCTCGCCTGACCGGCCCGAAGGTGTCGCCGCAATCGCCGGTGGCATGAGCGGCGAGGTGCAGGAGCACGCTTATTGGGGCGGCATGCGTGATCGCATTCCGCTGTCCCAAACGGATGCGATGACGCCAGGCGGCGCACCGGAGCTGATCCGCGCTGGCGCGCGCCTGCGCGTCGTGGCGCACGACAATCTCTGCCTGATCCGCTCTGGGCAGGACTGGAGCGATACCGAGACGTTCGAGCGCAAGCTCTATCTCGACGACGTCGAGCCGGTGCTGCGCCAGGGCATGGATTTCCTGCGTGACGACGGCCTTGGCATCGGCTGTTACGCCAATCGCTACATGCGGATGCTCGCGGCTGATGGCAGCGTCAGCGAAAAGTCCTATGGCCAGAGCTGGTGGAAGAGTCTCGCTGCGCTCGAACGCTGGGCGGAGTCGCATCCGACCCACGTCAAGATTTTCGGTGCGGCGATGAAATATCTGTCGACGCTCGGGCCGTCAGCCGAGCTGCGCCTCTATCACGAGGTCACGGTGGCCGCCGCCGACGAGCAGTTCTTCGAATATCTGAACTGTCATCCGAAGACGGGCATGCTGGCGGCGGTGGAGACCGTCCGCGCCTGATCGGCTAGGTCACGCAGTGGCGGAGCAGCTCGGGATGCGCGGCGCAGATGTGATGCGCGCCGGCGTCGCGCAGCTCGGCCTCGCTGCCGTAGCCGTAGAGCACGCCGATGGCGGTCATGCCGTTGGCGCGGGCGCCGACCACGTCATGGCTGCGATCGCCGATCATGACCGCGTGCTGCGGATCAACCCTGACTTCGTCGAGCGCGTAGCGGAGCAGGTCGCGCTTGTCGACGCGCGTGCCGTCGAGCTCGGAGCCGAACACGCGCTCGAAATAGGGTTTCAGGCCGAAATGATCGACGATGCGCGTGGCGTAGACGGCAGGCTTGCTGGTTGCCACGAACATGCGCTGACGTGTCGCTGCGAGCCTCGACAATGTGTCCGTAATTCCGCTGTAAGCCTCATTCTCGAACAGGCCGATGTCGCTGAAGCGCTCGCGATAGAGCAGGAGCGCGCGGTCAGCGAGTTCGTCGGTCCCGGTGAGCTTCTTGAGGCTGGCATGCAGCGGTGGGCCGATGCACCAGGTCAGTTCGTCCTCGCTCGGTGCCGGAACGCCGAGCCGCTCCAGTGCGTATTGGATCGAGCGGGTGATCCCGGGCTTCGGGTTGGTCAGCGTGCCGTCGAGATCGAAAAAGATTGTCACCATCAGGGTGCGACCTGCATTGATATTGCTGCTGGTTGCTAGAGGGCGGGGGTTCCAAGTCAAGGTCTGAATTGTCCCATAGCGTCAATGCCATGCGAATAGCTCGGATCATCGCTGTCCTGTGTCAGATCCTCGTGCTGTCGCCGGCGCTGGCGGAGGAGGCGCCTGCGCCCGTCGTGTCACCGAATGCGCAGGAACCCGCGAAACCGCCGGAGAAACCGAAAGATGCCCGCGAGAGCGACACGCGGGAGTCGCTCTGCCTGATCATCGAGGCGGCCGCCCGCGAGGCCAATCTGCCGCTGGAGTTCTTCGCCCGCGTGATCTGGCAGGAGAGCCGCTTCCAGTCCGACGCCGTGGGACCGGTGACCCGCAACGGCGAACGCGCGCAGGGCATCGCACAGTTCATGCCAGGCACCGCCGGCGAGCGCGGGCTGCTTGATCCTTTCAATCCGGTGCAGGCGCTGCCCAAGTCGGCCGAATTCCTCAACGAGCTGCGCAACCAGTTCGGCAATCTCGGCCTCGCGGCTGCCGCCTACAACGCCGGCCCGCGGCGGGTGCAGGAATGGCTCGCCGGCACCGGTTCAATGCCGGAGCAGACCCGCAATTACGTTCTCGCCATTACGGGTGCGACGGTGGAGACGTGGGCCAAGGCCGGCGCGACCGGAAACGGCCCGCCGAGCGCGCCGCCGACGAGCTGCCGCGATCTCATGGCGTTGCTCAAGCGCGCTCCTAATCCGTTCGTGGCCGAACTCGAGCAGCATGTCGAGCTTGCCGCCGCAAAGGTCTGGGGCGTACAGCTCGCCGCTGGCTTCGACCGCAATAGGGCGCTGGCGATGTATTCCCGTGCGGTCACGCGACTGAGCACCGTGATCGGTGATCGCGATCCGAGCTTGCTGTCTTCCGTGATGCGCAGCCGCGGCACGCGCGCCTTCTATCAAGTGCGCATCGGCGCCGACACGCGCAGCGAGGCGGATGATCTGTGCAACCGCATCCGTAAGGCGGGCGGGGCCTGCTTCGTGCTGAAGAATCGCGGCGTGAGCGGGTAGGACTCGTGATGCCGGCGCGCGACAAAGCCGCGAGCAGCCCCGCGCGCGTGATTCCTTGCTCGCAATCGTCGCATCGCACGTTATGCAGGTCGCCCCCTCGGGGGCGAAGTCTTCTTGCTGGCCGGCAAGCGGGGCTTGGGCTAAAACCGCGGGCGAACAGCAAGGAACAGGACATATGGTTCGCGAACAGGAGCTCCGCGAGGGCGAGGTCGCCATCGAGCTGCCACCGACGCAAGATGCCGGTCTCGTCTTCATCGGGCGCATCCGCACCCCCTGGACGTCGCGGCTGGAGACGCCGCGGCAAGGGCGGCATGATGGCCCGGTCTGCCGGCTTGAGATCTTCGAGCCGTTCGTGCCGGCGATCAAGGGCGTCGACTTCTACAGCAATCTCGAAGTGCTGTACTGGCTCGACAAGTCGCGCCGCGACATCATCCTGCAAAGCCCGAAGAACAACGAGAAGACCCGCGGCACGTTTTCGCTGCGCTCGCCGGTGAGGCCCAATCCGATCGGCACCTCGGTCGTCAAGCTGGTCGGCATCGAGGGCAATGCGATCCTGGTGCGCGGGCTCGACTGCCTCGACAACACGCCACTGATCGACATCAAGCCGGACCGCTGCGAGTTCACGCCGTTGGCCGCGCCGCAGAAGGGCGATTTCGAAACGGAGTGAAGTCTCTCCTCCGTCATTCCGGCGCGCCTCTTGGCGCGAACCCGGAATCCATCAGGCGGCAGAGACGGTGGTGAAATGGATTCCGGGCTCGCGCTGCGCGCGCCCCGGAATGACAGAAAGACCTATCCCGCCTGCAGCGCCGCGATCAGCTTGGCTGCGTGCTCTTCCAGCACCTTGGCATCTTCCTTGCGGCTCGCGGGCGGCAGCATCGCGACGCCGTCGTGGCGCGGCATCACGTGCATGTGCAAGTGAAACACCACCTGTCCGCCGGCGGGCTCGTTGAACTGCTGCACGGTGATGCCGTCGGCCTTGAATGCCTTCATCGCAGCCGCCGCGATCTTGTGCGCGCCGCGGGCGACATGGGCGAAGTCGTCAGGATTGATGTCGAGGATGTTGCGGGCAGGGGCCTTCGGGATCACCAGCGTATGGCCTGGCACGCGCGGCATGATGTCGAGGAAGGCGAAAACGTGCTCGTCCTCGTACACCTTGTAGCTGGGCAGCTCGCCGCGCAGGATCTTTGCGAAGATGTTGTTGGTGTCGTAGGCGGTCATAGGCGGGTCCTCGAGATTTTGCGCTTACTGTCACCAGCCACGGCAAACCGTCAAGACGCCTCGTCGGCCCCTTTGCGGAACGGGCCGAGATCGGCGAGCTCACGTCCGGCTTCCGCAACGTAAGCGCGCTCGCGCTTGAGGTAGTCGTCGATGGCGCGCCGCAGGCCCGGGTCGGCAATGAAGTGCGCGGAATAGGTCGTCGTCGGCAGGTAGCCGCGTGCGATCTTGTGCTCGCCCTGCGCGCCCGCCTCGACGTGCCGGAGGCCGCGCTTGATGGCGAAATCAATCGCCTGATAGTAGCAGACCTCGAAATGCAGGAACGGGTGATGCTCGACCGCGCCCCAGTTGCGGCCGAACAGCGTGTCCGAGCCGATGAAGTTGATCGCGCCCGCGATCCAGCGATTGTTGCGGCGGGCCATCACCAGCAGCACGTCCTCGCTCATGGTCTCGCCGATCAGCGAGAAGAACTCGCGCGTCAGATATGGCCGACCCCATTTGCGCGACCCGGTCTCCATGTAGAATTCGAAAAATGCGTCCCAGGCATCCTCGGTGATGTCCTTGCCCGTCAGCCAGTGGATGGTGATGCCGGCGGCGAGCGCATCGCGTCGCTCGCGCTTGATCGACTTGCGGTGGCGCGAGTTCAGCGTCGCCAGGAAGTCGTCGAAACTCGCAAACCCCTCATTGTGCCAGTGGAACTGCTGATCGGTACGCTGAAGGAAGCCGTGCCTGGCGAGCAGCTTCCACTCGGCCTCGCGCGCGAAGGTGACGTGCACCGAAGAGGCCTTGCTGACCCCGCACAGCGCCACCAGCCCGCTCGCCAAGGCCTCGGTGGTTCGCTCGCGGTCGACACCGTCGCGGACCAGCAGGCGCGGCCCCGTTGCCGGGGTGAAGGGAACCGAAACCTGGAGCTTCGGATAGTACCGCCCGCCGGCACGCTCATAGGCATCCGCCCAGCCGCGGTCGAAGACGTATTCGCCCTGCGAGTGCGATTTCAGATAACAGGGCACGATTCCCGCGACGCGGCCGTCGAGCTTGGCCACGAGATGCCGCGGTCCCCAGCCGGTGCGGATCGTCGCCGAACCCGATTTCTCAACGGCGGAGAGAAATGCGTGTGAGACGAACGGGTTATAAGCCGAGCTTAAGGGGCCGGCGGAATCGCCTGGAAAACCGGACGAGGTTCCCTTGCCATGCCCATTACAAGCTTTGCCGGGATTGGCGCAGGCGTCCCAATCCTCCGGTGTCACTTCGCCAATCGAAGGCAGGGCCTCGAGCGTGATTTCCGATGATGCCATCATGCCCAAGATCGTGCATTGCAGCAGCGACTTCAAGAGGTCGGGAACGCGCTCACGTGCCCGACGCAGCGCAGCGCTCTTCCAGCGGTGCGCTTGCAGAGCAGGCCCACGGGCAGCGCGTTCGCGGCAAGAAGGTCCCGGCTCTGCGCCGCAACGCTAATGGCGTCGCGGCTTGTCCGGGACACGAGAGGTGCCGTGCCCCTACGGCACAAACCCTTCAAAGATCATCTGGTCCGCATACCGCCCGACCCGCGTCCGCTGCTCCGGCGTGCGCACGGTCCAGCCGAGGAGGGCGCAGCCGAACAGGTTGCGAGCAAGCCAAGGGGCGGGGGCGGGGAGATCGTCGACTCTGAACGCGACGAAGTGGGGCTGGGTCTGGAAGCCGTGGCGCAGGTACAGCATGCTGTCGCGCTGCTCCTGCGTGAGCCTGGCCCAGTACTCGTCCTCATAGGTCCGCTGCGCGACGATGCCGCGCGGACGGGAAGGCAGCAGCTCGCGCAGCGCCAGCACCTGGTCAGGATCGAAGGACATACCGACGGCGGGACCGTCATAGGACGCCAGCACTTCGGCCATCCGCTTCACCAGCTTGCGGTCGCCGCCAAAATGGCTCTTCACCTCGATCACCAGCGGTACCCTGCCGGCGACCAAGGCGCAGAGGTCGCCGAGCGACATCATCTGCTCCGGCGTGTCCTTGAACTTGACGGCTTTCAGCTCGGCCGCGGTCTTGCCGATCACCTCTCCGGTCGCTTCGGTGAGGCGGCCGAGCGCATGGTCGTGATGCACCATGGCCTCGCCGTCGGCGGAGAGCTGAATATCGACCTCGATCGAAAAATTGCCTGCGATGGCGGCCTGCACCGCGCCCGGCATGTTTTCCACGATGCCACGTGAAATGTCATGCAGGCCGCGATGGGCGACCGGCCGGGCTATCAGCCAATCCGGAGCGCGCATTCGCGTCAGGCGACCTCGAACACGCCATCGACCTCGACCGCGGCGTCCGCGGGCAGCGAGGCGACCCCGACGGTGGTGCGGGCATGGCGGCCCTTGTCACCGAAGGCCGCGACCATCAGGTCGGAGGCGCCGTTCAGCACCTTGGGCCCGTCCAGGAAGTCAGGGGCCGAGTTGATGAAGCCGCCGAGGCGAACCACGCGCACGACCTTGTCGAGATCGCCGAGGGCCGCCTTGACCTGGGCTAGCAGGTTCACCGCGCAGCCGCGAGCGGCCGCAGCGCCGTCTTCGATCGAGACGCCGGCACCCAGCTTGCCCTTGGCGATCAGCTTGCCGGCCGGGTCGAAGCAGACCTGGCCGGAGACGAACAGCAAATTGCCGGTGCGCACGAACGGCACGTAATTGGCAACGGGGGTCGGGGCCTCGTGCAGCTTGATGCCCTGTTCCGCCAGTTTCTGCTCGACCGTGCCCGCCATGTCTCGACCTCGATGTCCAGGATTCCATTCGTCCCCGGCACGTCTGTGGGAGGCCGGGCGCGCCCTGTTTCGCCCATCGTGCCGCCACATGCAAGCAACCGGAGGGGATGTATTTTGTTGAGGCAGGGGGAGGAGGTTCAACGCGGGCGGGGCAACTTTACGTGAAACGGCCTCAGTTGCGACGCAATGGAACGGTCATTAAAATGTCGAATCTGCGCTTCCCCAAGGACGCGTCCTCAAGGAACAGAGATGGTGCACCTTTTCCGGACTTCGCTCGGTATAATGGCGCTCGCGGCGACCATTGTCGGCTTTGGCGGTGGCGCCCAGGCCGCCAACGGTCCGTTCCTCGCGCACCAGGCGCTTTATGACCTCAGCCTCGTGAAATCGCGCTCCAATTCGGTCAACAGCGCGCGCGGCCGCATCCTCTACAATTTCACGGGCAACGCTTGCGAGGGCTACACCTCCGAATTCCGCCAGGTCTCCGAGCTCGACAGCGGCGAGGGCAAGGTCACGCTGAGCGACCTCCGCTCCAATTCCTGGGAGGACGCCGCCGGAAAAAGCTACCACTTCAAGATCGAGACGCGCATGAACGAGGCGGATGCCGGCCGCGTCGACGGCTCGGCCGAGCGCGACGGCGACCACATCAACGTCAAGCTGAAGCTGCCGGCGCCGAAGACATTCACCCTCGACGGCAAGATCGTATTCCCGACCGAGCAGATCCAGCGCATCATCGCCGCCGCCAAAGAGGGCAAGTCGCTGCTCGAGCTCTCCGTCTATGACGGCTCCGACGACGGCCAGAAGGTCTACAACACGCTGACCGTGATTGGCCAGCCGATCCCCGCCGACCGTGCCACCTCGTCCGATCCGTCGACCACCGACGAGCATATGAAATCGCTGAAGCGCTGGCCCGTCACCGTCAGTTATTTCGACCGCGACGCCCAGCAGAAGGAAGGCGAGCAGACGCCGGTCTACGCGATGGCGTTCGAGCTCTACGAAAACGGCGTCTCGCGCCAGCTCGTGCTCGACTACAACGATTTCGTGATTTCGGGCGCGATGGGCAAGTTCGACGTGAAGGACAGCAAGCCCTGCAATTGAGGGCGTGGTCTCCTCCGTGTCATCGCGAGCGCAGCGAAGCAACCAGACTATTTCCACGTTGGCAGTCTGCGTTGCTTCGTCGCAACAGCTCCTCGCAACGACTGGGCTGGTCCTCGGCGTCCTCTCCGGCTAGGCTCCTCCCAACCATAAACTTCGGGAGGCCAGCACCATGCCCAAGCTCGATCATCTCCGCCCCAGCGGCCTGCATCACAATCCCGCCTACTCGCACGTCGTTACCGCTTCCGGTGCACGCACCATCTACATCTCCGGCCAGGTGTCGGTGGACGAGGAGGGGCGGATCGTCGGCGAGGGCGATATTGCCGCGCAGACGACGCAGGTGATGCAGAATCTCGGCCACGCGCTGAAAGCGGCGGGGGCGAGCTACGCCAACATCGTCAAGATCACGACCTTCGTCGTGAACTACAAGCCGGAGCTGCGCCCCATCATCGGCAAGGCCCGCTCCGCTTTTTTCGAAGGCATGGAGCCGCCGGCCTCTACGCTCGTTGGCGTCTCCGCGCTGGCCGCGCCGGAGTGGCTGATCGAGATCGAAGCGGTGGCGGTCGCCGATTGAGGTGACCGGGAGGATGGGTAGAGCGAAGCGAAACCCATCGCGCCCTTGTTGTGCGGATGGAGCTTGATGGTGTCGCTTCGCTCTACCTATCCTACTTGCCTTTGGCCATCTCTTGCAAAACAGCCATCGCCTCGTTGGCTCGGTCCGCCGGCACGAAGAGGTGATCGTGATGCAAGGCGAAACCGCATTCACGCTGATGCGGGCTTCGGCCAGACGCGCCGCGATTGCCGCCAGAATCGGCGAGAGGCTGTTGGAGCCATGGTCAACATACCTTTGTATATCTCCTCTATTCCTTCTCATGCGCTGACCTTACGCTGGTAGAATTGAGCGACGGCGGGAGATTCTTACAATTTGAGTCCACTCGGGTCACTGCGAGGAGAGGCTCAAATGAACGTTGTCATTCGAAAGCTCAACGGCCTGTGGCACCTCATCGTCGGGTCTTGCCAGATCCGAACGCCGTTCGTGGAAACTCAGGATCGGCAATTGGTCGTTCAGTATGCCCGGCGCGCCTATCCGGGTGCACGGATATTTGAACGCGACTGAGTTGAGCAGGACTTGATCACTCCTGCGCCTTCTCCGGCCCCTCATACGCAATGCCGCGGATCACCGCAGCGCTGCCGAACTTCTTGCGCAGACTGTCCACCGCGCGCTCGGCGTGCGCGGCGCGGCGGTCGAGCATGTCGGTGTCGTCCAAGACCGAGCCGTCACGCAGCGCGCTGACGCCGGCGCCCATCAGGCGGAAGGCGGTGCCGTCGATCTCTTTTGCCAGCATCTCGCGGCAGATCGAGAAGATCTTGGCGGCGAGCTGCGTCGGGGCGGCGATCGACCGCGAGCGCGTGCGCTGGCGGAAATCGGCCGTCTTCAGTTTCAACGTGACGGTCGAGCCGGCGAGCTCGCCGCTCTTGAGACGCGACGACGTCTTCTCGCACAGCCGCCACAAGATCTTCTCCAGCGTCGCGAAATCGCGGATGTCGGTCTCGAACGTGGTTTCGCTGGAAATCGTCTTGGCGCCGCGATCGGGCTCCACGCGCCGTTCGTCGATGCCGCGCGCGAGCCGCCATAGCCGGCGGCCGTCGCTCGGAAACTGCCGCATCATCTCGATCTCGTCGGCCTTCTGCAGGTCGGCGATGATGCGGAAGCCACGCTGCGCGAGGCGCTCCTGCGTGGCCGGTCCGACGCCAAAGATGAAGCCGACGGGCTTCTCCGACAGCATCAAGCGGGCTTCGTCCTGATCGAGCGCGGCAAAGCCGCGCGGCTTGTCGAGGTCGGAGGCGATCTTGGCCAAAAACTTGTTGCAGGACAGGCCGACGGAGACGGTGATGCCGATGTCGCGCTCGACGTCGCGGGCGAAGCGCGCCAGCACCTTTGCCGGGATCGTGCCGTGAACCCGCTCGGTGCCGGACAGATCAAGGAAGGCCTCGTCGATCGACAGCGGCTCGACCAGCGGGGTCAGCGCCTGCATGGCCTGGCGCACCTCGCGGCCGACCCGGACATATTTCGCCATGTCCGGCCGGATTACGGTCGCATGCGGGCAGGCCTCCAGGGCCTTGAACATCGGCATGGCCGAGCGGACGCCATAGGTGCGGGCGATGTAGCAGGCGGCCGACACCACGCCGCGCTTGCCCCCGCCGATGATGACGGGCTTGTCGGCGATATCAGGATTGTCGCGCTTCTCGACCGTCGCATAGAAGGCATCGCAGTCGATATGGGCGATGGTCAGGCTCGACAGCGCGCGATGGCGGACCAGGCGAGGGGACCCGCAAGCGGAACAGCGCCGCACGCCGGTGTCCAGATCGGCCAGACAATCCCGACAGAAGCAGCGGGGCCCTGCCGGATCGGGTTCGGTCACGGCACGTCGCGCTCCCAGGAGGGGTCGCCGAGCGCGTCGCCCAGCACCTGCCGCGCTGCGGCAACGTTGGTCGGATCTAGTTCCGCGGCCTTCGCGAAGGCCTTCACGGTCTCGTCATCGCGCAGCACGAAATCGAGCACGCTGAGGAGAAAATTGGGGTCCGAGGCAGCATTGCGCAGGGTCTCCGGACCGACCCCTGTCTCAGCCAGGAACAGGCCCAGCCGCTCGGGCTCGCCGGCGACGAAGGACAGCGCCTGAATCGCAACGATTTCAGCGACTTCGCTGGGGTTGTGAACAGGCTTTTTCACGCGGCCGGTTTGCCTTTCCGTTAACTTTCAGTCTCTACTTTGGAATCATCATGCCCGAGTCTTCGCCTCGAGTCTTGCGACCCCCGACAAGCAACTGGAAACCAAATCGCAGAAAGTCGGCCCTCGGGTTTAACGAAACTAGAGCGAATCTGAGGCTAGTTTGAATCCAGTTTTCGAAGCGCCGGGGAGCGGCGCCTGAGGCGTCACATGTATGGGTCTGCGGACCAAACAGGAGGGCGGGATGGCTAAGACCGTCCTGATCGTGGAAGACAACGAGCTTAACATGAAGCTCTTCCGCGACCTGTTGGAGGCACACGGCTACCAGACCACTGGCACCAGCAATGGCTACGAGGCGCTTGACCTCGTTCGCAAGATGCGGCCGGACCTCGTGCTGATGGATATCCAATTGCCGCAGGTCTCGGGACTCGAGGTGACCCGGTGGATCAAGGACGATCCGGAGTTGCGCGCGATTCCCGTCGTTGCGGTCACCGCGTTCGCGATGAAGGGCGACGAAGAGCGTATCCGCGAGGGCGGCTGCGAGGCCTATTTGTCCAAGCCGATCTCGGTCGGCAAGTTCATTGAGACGGTCCGGCGTTTTATCGGATAGGAAGTGAGTTCAAAGTGTCCGCGCGTATCCTGGTTGTCGATGACGTTCCTGCCAACGTGAAGCTCCTCGAAGCGCGTCTGTCCGCCGAATATTTCGACGTGATGACCGCGGCGAATGGCGCCGAGGCATTGGCGATCAGCCGGCGCGCCGAATGCGATATCATCCTGCTCGACGTGATGATGCCCGATATGGACGGTTTCGAGGTTTGCCGCCGTCTGAAGACCGATCCGGCCACCCACCACATTCCTGTCGTGATGGTCACCGCGCTCGACAGCCCCTCCGACCGTAACCGGGGGCTCGAAGCCGGCGCCGATGATTTCCTCACCAAGCCCGTCTCCGACGTCGTGCTGATCGCGCGCGTGCGCTCGCTGACGCGGCTGAAGATGATGACGGACGAGCTGCGCATGCGCGCCATCACCTCGCTCGAGATCGGCATGCAGGCGCCGGAGCGCAGCGCCGTGGCCGACACCGGCAGGGGCGGCCGCATCCTCCTGGTCGACGACCGCGAATCCTCCTACGAGCGGCTGGCGACGATCCTCGCCGCCGAGCACACCATCGACGTCGAGTCGAACCCGACGGAGGCGCTGTTCCACGCAGCGGAGGGCAATTACGACCTCTTGATCGTCTCGCTCGATCTCAACAATTTCGATGGCCTGCGGCTCTGCAGCCAGGCGCGCTCGCTGGAGCGCACGCGCCACGTTCCGATCCTGGCGATCGCCGACCCCGAGAACTCGACGCGGCTGCTCCGCGGCCTCGAGATCGGCGTCAACGACTATCTGCTGCGTCCGATCGACAAGACCGAACTTTTGGCGCGGGCCCGCACCCAGATCCGCCGCCGCCGCTACACCGATCACTTGCGCGACAACGTGCAGAACTCGATCGAGATGGCGATCACCGACGCGCTCACCGGCCTGCACAACCGCCGCTACATGGAGAGCCATCTCGCCACGCTCGCCGAGCAGGCCGCGACCCGTGGCAAGCCGCTGGCGCTGATGATCCTCGACATCGACTATTTCAAGTCGATCAACGACAATTACGGCCACGACGCCGGCGACGACGTGCTGCGCGAATTCGCAGTGCGGGTGCGCAAGTCGATCCGCGGCATCGACCTTGCCTGCCGCTATGGTGGGGAGGAATTCGTCATCGTAATGCCGGAGACCGATCTCCACGTCGCCGGCATGGTCGCCGAGCGCCTGCGCCGCTCGATCGCGGGCGAGCCCTTCGCGATCCACAAGGGCAGCAAGCGCATCGAGGTCACGATCTCGATTGGCCTGACCACGCTGGAGCAGAAGGGCGAGGCGGTCGGCGACGTCCTCAAGCGCGCCGATACCGCGCTCTACCGCGCCAAGCACGACGGCCGCAACCGCGTGGTGTCGCAGGCGGCGTAAAGGCTACTGCGACACAATAATTGCGAAAACAACCCCATGCACAGTAGCCGGCGCTAGTCGGATCAATGGCTTACGCGGGTAGCAAAGCGGCTGACGCCGACAGCAAGTCCGTTTGACACGTCGGGCAAAACAGGCGCATTCTGCTATCATCCCGAACATCCTACAAAGTCCGCTGTCATTCCCCGCCAACGGGTCTTGCCTTCGGCGAGCCCGATGACAGGCTCCAGCGGGCAATCCAGTACGCCCGCGGCTTTTCGGTCCTAGCCTCACTGTCTCTGGAATACGGATCACCCGCTTTCGCGGGTGATGACAGCGAGCGATAGGCGACAGCAGCTAGTCTGGCGCGCGCTTGCTCCCCTTCAATGGTTTCTCCGCATCGCCACCGACATGCACCCCTGCATTCCGCAGCAGCACTTTTGCCGCTTCCTTCGCCGCCCTCGCCATCGCGGGATCGTCGCGCACGAGGTCCTGTGCGATGGAGCCGTCGACCAGCAGCACGAGCTGGGTTGCCAGCGCCTCCGCGTCCGCAACGCCGAGCTCGTTCAGGCGATCGCGAAACCAGACGCGGCGGCTCTCCTTGAAGGCGATCGCGATCTTCTTCACGGCGCGATCCTGTGGCCCGAGCTCGGCCACCGCATTCACGAACGGGCAGCCGCGAAAATCTTTGGCGGCAAACCGCCGCTCCAGCGAATCGAAGGTGGCAAGGATCTGCTCGGCCGGCGGCTTCTCGGACGGGCGCGCCTGCACGAAGCGGCGCTCGAGGTAAGCCGCGATCAGCGCGTCCTTGGAGGGGAAGTGGTTGTAGAGCGTGCGCTTGGAGATGCCGATCTCGGCCGCGATGGTATCGACGCCGATGGCGCGAATGCCTTGCAGGTAGAACAGCTTGTCGGCGGTCTCGAGGATCCGCTCTTTCATCGTCTGTGGGGTGGGCGGGGGAGCCATGCGGTAGCGCGCGTCCTGTTCGCTTGACAGCACCAGCCTTTCATAGCCTAAGTACACAGGTCTGTGTATCAAATCAACGGCAAAGGCAGGCGAGGGCGTTTGTGCCGAGCCCAAAAGGGAGAAGAAAATGCCCCTGTTGCAGATCCTGCGTCCGGCCTTGCCCATCCTGATCGGCGCCTCGATCATGCTGACCCTGAGCATGGGGCTGCGGCAGTCGCTCGGCATCTTCCTGCAACCGCTGACGCATGACATCCACATCTCGGTGTCGGATTTCACGTTGGCGCTGGCTGTGCAAAACCTCGCCTGGGGCTTTCTCCAGCCGCTGGCCGGCGCGATGACGGTGCGGTACGGCTTCCGTCCCATCATGATCGTGGGCGCGCTGATGTACATCGTGGGCCTCGCTCTGATGGCGACGGCCAATGGGCTCGTCAGCGTGATGATTGGCGGCGGCGTCCTGATCGGGACTTCGCTGGCCTGCACCGCGGCGGCGATCGCGATGTCTGTAGCGGCGCGTGCTGTGCCCGAAACCGTGCGCTCGACGGTGCTCGGCATCGTCTCCGGTGCGGGCTCGCTCGGCGCGCTGTTGTCGGCGCCGATCGGGCAGATGCTCAACGAGAGCTTTGGCTGGCGCATTGGCCTTGCCGGCTTCGTCATCATGTCGGTACTGATGATACCGGCAGCTTGGTATGCCGGACGCGTCGACCAGATCCCGCTGCCGAAGCCCGCGGCCGATGACATCAGCGATGCCAATGCCATGGCTGCGGCGAGGACCGCGTTCGGTAACGCGTCTTTCGTGGTGATGACCTGCGCCTATCTCGTCTGCGGCATGCAGCTGGTGTTCCTCACCACGCATCTGCCGTCGTATCTGGCGATCTGCGGTCTCGATCCGATGCTGAGCGCACAGACGCTCGGTATGATCGGCGGCTTCAACGTGCTGGGCTCGCTGTTCTTCGGCTGGGCCGGCCAACGCTGGAACAAGCTGGCGCTGCTGGGCGCGATCTACATTCTGCGCTCGCTGGCGCTCGCCTGGTATTTCATGCTGCCGGCAACGCCGTTCTCGACGCTGCTGTTCGGCGCGATCATGGGCTTTCTCTGGATGGGCGTCGGTCCGCTGGTTGCGGGTGCCGTCGCCGAGATGTTCGGCCTGCGCTGGCAGGCCATGATCCAGGGCCTCGCCTTCATGAGCCACCAGATCGGCAGCTTCCTCGGCGCCTACGGAGGAGGGGTGCTCTACGACGCGCTCGGCTCATACACCATGGCCTGGCGCATCGGCGTCGCGCTCGGCCTCGCCGGCGGCATCGTGCAGGTCGCGTTCGCGCTAATCCGGCCGTCGCAGCCGCCGGTGTTGAAGGCGGCGTAGGGGGTGTGTAGCCGTGAGCGTCAGCTTCGCAGGATGAACCGGATGTCACGTTGCTTGGTCGTGATCGACCGGTTGTGACCCCTGTACGGTCCGGCCGTGCGGTGCAAGACGATTTCGACCATCCGGTAGATGCGGTCTTGCATCAATGTATCCGGCCTCTGCTTGGACTCCAGTGCTCCGGGCCATCATGGCCTTGGTCACCCGGGGTTCGCATGCGCCCGGAAAGACTGATTTCCATCGTCGTCTCATCCTCTCGCAGACCTCGGCGGGTAAGGGTGTTGTCCGTTCTTGGGGCCTCAAGCGCCGGACTGGCGTTGGACCGCGCACACATGGGCGCGCTTCCTTGCGGTTCCATACCTACAGGAACGAGCATATTGCGTGTCGCGTTACCTCGACACGTTCAACAAGCGCGAGACTGACCATGGCTCAAACCGATTTCACTGGAATCGCGACGACCGCCAAGCTCGGTAGTCATCCGATCCATCCAATGCTGATTCCATTTCCAATCGCTTTGCTGGTGGCTACCTTTGCATGCGACCTCGTCTTCTGGGCAACCAGCAACGCCTTTTGGGCGGAGGCAGGGTTCTGGACGCTTACAGCCGCAATCGTCACCGCACTCTTAGCGGCCATCGCCGGCCTGGCCGACTTTCTTGGAAACGCGCAGATTCGAGCGCTCAGTGACGCATGGCAGCATATGATCGGCAACCTCATCGCTGTGCTACTGGCAGTTGTTAGTCTGTGGATGCGGTATCGTTACGGCACCGCGGACGCAGTGCTGCCGTGGGGCATTTTGCTATCCGCTGTCGTGGTCGGAATGCTGCTGTTTACGGGCTGGAAGGGCGGTGATCTGGTCTACCACCACCGGATCGGGATGCATCCCGAAGCGCCAGCACAAGCATCGGCAGCTTCACGGCCAATTATCCGCGCGTAGCGGGCCATGATCGGTTGGCCCAATGCACCCGCGGTGGTTATCACAGGGGCATCCAGCGGCATCGGCCGCGCGACAGCGCTTGCCTTCGCCGCACGAAAGGCGCGCGTCGTGCTTGTGAGTCGAGAGGCCACGGCATTAGAGGTGGTGGTTCGCGCGTGCCAGGAGCGCGGTGCGGAAGCGGTTGCATGCCCAGCGGATCTGACAGATCACGCCGCCGTTGAGCGCATCCGCGACACGGCGATTGCGGCTTACGGCAGGATCGATATCTGGGTGAGCTGCGCGGCCGTTCTTCTGGTCGGCCGATTCGAAGATATGCCGCCCGACGCCTTTAAACGCGTCGTTGAGACGAATTTCCTGGGATGTGTCAACGGCTCCCGCGTGGCACTGTTACAGTTCCGGACGCAAGGTGATCGCGGTATTCTCATCAACACCAGTTCGCTCTTGGGCATGATGGGCGAACCTCTAGCCAGTCCTTACGTCGCCACCAAGTTCGCCGTTCGGGGCTTCACCGCCTGCCTACGGCAGGAGTTCGAGCGCGTGCCCGGCATCCACATCTGCTTGGTCATGCCGTGGGCGGTGGACACGCCCATCTACAACAAACTCGGGAACGTTTTCGGACGGCGAGCGCGTTCGATCTTGCCGGTGATAGCGGCCGAGCGCGTCGCGCGAACTATCGTGAGCCTCTCTGAGCGGCCACGCCGCGAGGTCATCGTTGGAGCGTCAGCTTATATGGTGAGCGTCGCGCTTAAGCTCGCACCCATGCTGGTCGAACGCATCGTTGCGCGCGCCGCACCCGCGCTCCAATTCGAGGGTGATCATGAGTCACCGACGACGGGAAATCTCTTTGCTCCGACCGGGCCATATAGCGTGGCGGGTGGGTGGAAAAGGTATTGGACCGACCGCGCATCGCGCTTCTTCCGTCCTGACCTTCGCGAGATCATCAAGAAGTATCGCCGTCACTTGAATTGAGCTCGCCTCAGTTGGTGGCCTCTTTATAATTCCCGCGGCGCAATGGCGAGGCAAGCAAGGAACCGATCGGCGAGGACCTACGTTTTAGAACCCACAATCAGAGGAGTCTTGACTATGGCAGCAGGCACCCTCTCTCCACCCAAGGTCGTCTCGCGTGAGGAATGGCTTTCCGCACGTAGGGCATTGTTCGTCGAAGAGAAGGAGATGACGCACAAGCTCGACGAACTTAGAGAAAAGCGACGCCATTTGCCGTGGGTAAAAATCGAGAAGCCCTACGTCTTCCAGGGACCGGATGGCAAGTACACGCTTGCCGATCTGTTCAATGGTCGCGGCCAACTCGCCGTCTATCACTTCATGCTGACCCCGGGCTCCGATCACGTTTGCAAAGGATGCTCGTTCGTCGCCGATCATTTCGACGCCGCGCGCAAGCACTTCCATGATGCCGACCTGTCATTTGCTGTGATTTCACGCGCGCCAATCGAGCGAATCGAGCAAGTGAAACGCGCTTTGGGCTGGACCTTTCCGTGGGTGTCATCCTATGGCAGCGACTTCAACTTTGATTTCGGGGTGTCATTCAAAAAGGAGGACCTGGCCGCTGGCACAGCCAAGTTCAATTACGACACGATCCCGCTCAAGAGCAGCGAAGACATGATGGGCGCCAGCATATTTGCCAAAAACGAGGCTGGCGAGATCTTCCACACGTACTCGGCATATTCCCGTGGCATTGAAAATTTGATGGGTGCCTTCATGTGGCTCGATCTCACGCCCAAAGGCCGCCATCAATTCGATGACGGCCACAGCCGGCTTAGTGACGACGGCCGGGACGTCCGAACGATCGGGTGACCCTGCGGCGCGAGGACTGGCTGTCATTGACGGTCACTGGCGACATCACTGGATTAGGAGCGCTTCAAGTCCGCAGTCGGGGAAACCGAAAGTCCCGCAATCAGGAGCAGAGCGGCGCGCTGGTGCTCGCGCGCGTCCACCACCGCTTTTGACCCGAACCGGACTTACGGCGTTAATGTTTGCCGATAAACGTAAGGACAGCCTGGTCGTATGCGTCAGGCGCTTCTGCAGGCACGGTGTGCGAACTTCCGGCAATGATGATCCTCTCGCGGTTTGGTAGGCAGGTCTCTAGCTGGTCGACAATTCGATAGAAGAATTTGGGACTTCGCTCGCCATTGGACAGAAGCGTTGGCGCACTGATCGACTTGGCCATTTCGCACGTGAACGCCGGCCTCGGGTGTTTTGTTGTGGCGTCGGCTTGAAAGGACGCCACGTTATCGAAGTTCATCTTCTGGTCGGCAATGGATCGACGTTCATAGGCGCCCGGTCCGCCGACGGCATTCACGAACAGCGGTATGCCGGTTTTCACGTCGCCTGCCTTGACTGCCTCCCTCGCCGGTGCCTGGGCATTGCCCCACTCTTTCAACATGTCGCCGACCCCGGGAACGCCGGCCAGGATGCCCGTCGCGGGCGGTTCGTTGAGCGTCAGGCTGACCACCTTTTCCGGATGCACGGCGGCAAAGAAAAGCGCCGCATGCGCGCCAGACGAATGCGCAACGACCCTGACCTTCGACAAGCCTAGAGCCCGCACAAACGCGGCAAGATCCTCGCCGTGCGCATCCGCAGCGCCATCCGGCATGCCCTCAGGACTTGCCTCATTTGGGAAGTGGTTACGGCGGCTGTAGGCAATGGCGCGATAGCGATCGGCGAACTTTGGAAGATGCTGCAGCCACATTCGGTAATCTTGAAGGCCGCCGTGAACAAATATAACCGGTTCGCCTTGACCAACTTCCACGTAGGCAAGTTCAGTCCCATTGGCAGTGACGCGCTTTACGTCTTCTGCGTGGGCGCTGGAAACCTCGAGCAAAAGACACGACGCTGCGGCGAACTTAGCGACGAGGCGGAGCATTGCAGTCTCCCTTATGGCTTATAGCCCCACGGCAGTGAGGCTTCTAATTTGATTGGACATATCAGCAGGGTAATTCGAGTCAATCTCAGGGTGCATTGTCTGCGACTGGTATCGCCCGCCTTTACCTGTTGCCTGCCGGGCCAGGCGCTGTGCCGGAGCTGTTGGCGCATGTGGCAACTGGGAAGTGCGTTCGCTCATTGCGGTTCCTCAATTGGCGTCACGAAACGATCGGGGCGTTCGCGGCGAAATACGCGTGTGCCGAAGGAAGGCGATGCTCGTCTTTATACTTTGCAACGGATCGGCCGAAACGTCTTGCTCGACGAAAAAATGCTGCACGCCGCACCGAAACGACACGTCGAGTATTTTTGCGAATTCGATCGTGCCGTTGCCTAATTCGGTGGTCGATCCGTCCCTCGCTATATCCTTGAGATGCACCAAGCGAAATCGAGATGGATGTGTCTTCAAGACTCTCACGGAATCGAGGTTTCCTTTTGTTGCCCAGTAAACATCGAGCTCGAACTTGACAAAGCGCTCATCCGTACGGCTGAGCAGAAGGTCGTAAGGCTGGATGTCACCTGCGAGGTTCGCGAACTCAAAATCGTGATTATGATAGGCAAGTGTCAGCCCGGAACGCGCCGCCAATTCACCGATCCTATTCAATCTGTCACAAATCCGCTTCCAATCATCGATTGTCTGCCGTTCCAACTGGTCCAGCCATGGACACACGACAAACCGGCTGCCAAGCAAATGAGCGATGTCGAACGATGATCCGGTATTGTCTCGCAGGCTGCCGTAGTCGATATGCAGCGACGGCGCAGTGAGACCCAGGCCCAGCAAAAGTTTCCGGGTGCGCCGCACATTGGGGCCGAGAATGCCGGCAAACTCCACCTCGCGATAGCCGAGACGGGCAACCTTCCGCAGGGTGCCCTCAAAGTCGGCTTTCAGCAGGTCGCGGACCGTATAGAGCTGGAGACCAATTTTCGACAACTCTCGACCGGATACCGGCGCGATCCCTATCGCGGCACCTCCCGCGATACCGGCGAGAATATCGCGTCTGCTGAGGACCGCGCGCGAGGAACCCACGGAGAAAGTTGTCGACGGGCGGACCACAATCCCACTGCCTCTCGATGCCCCACCATTGATTGCCAGGTTGCCGAGACTGTCGCGCAGCTACTTCGGCATTTGCAGTACGACCCCGTAACGACCGTATATCCGACCAATCGTGCCGTCGTTTCGCAGCCGTTCAAGCGCTCCGTTGATGGCTTCGCGCAGTGCATCATCCGGCCGAACCATGCCAACGGCGACATTCCAGTTGAGATCGGCCACGGTCTCGTCGCGATCCAGGATGCGAAATGCTTTGTCCGGGTGCGTCAGATTGAAATAGCTCGCCGAGGTGGGCGTGACCGCAGCGGCGTCAATCTCATGGTTTGACAGGGCGTCGAGGCTGTCGCTCTCGAAGCCAAAGGTCGACGTGGGTACGTGCCGTTGACCGATGATCATGGCTGCGACGGATCCGACCTGCACCCCCACCTTGGTATGCTCGTTGAGGCTCTTGAACGAGGTGAGTGGGCTGGATGACGGCACGACCAGCGCGACGCCAGTGCGATAGTAAGGCTTTGAAATCCTCAAGCGGGTTTCGCCTTGCGCGTCGCGGTCAGCGATGACATCCAGGAGAATGTCGCAGCCGGCGCTACGCATCTGGTACTGGGTGATGATCCAATCTAGCCTCAGCGAGACGCCGAGTTCGCGCGCGAGCGCCTGACCCAATTCGATCTGAAAACCGGGAGGATCACCGGTTTTGCTCGCGAAGGGAAGCGAGTTGGGATGGGCGCAGAGCCCGAGCACGCCGGACGAACGGATCGCATCCAGGGTCCGCGCTTGTGCCGGCCCCGATATTCCGATGACGGCGCCGATGATGAGCAGAAGAATCGTCTTCATTCGCGTCCCCGCGTAGATGGGGCCCCAGCGGCTCAGCCCTCGCGCGGCTTCAGGGCGCGGATATATTTGACGATCTGGTCGATCTGCGCGTCGGTGAGGGCGCCGTCAAATGCTGGCATCGCGCCCGGCTTGCCGTGCTTGATGCGGTTGTGCAGAAATTCGTCGTCGCGCGGCGAATTCATCAGTTGCGGGCCCTTGCCAGCAGCCCGTCCGCCATCGGAGTGGCAAAAGCCGCAGGTCCCCGCGAACAATTGCTCGACATCGAACGTTCCGTTCTCTGGCGCGGGGGTAGCGGGCTGCGCTTGAACCAACCCGGCGACACACAACAACGAAGCGCCCAACGCCGCCGATCGCAGCGCGGTGATCTTGTTCGATTGCGATTTCAAGGCATCCAGCTCCATGTCCTGAAACACGTCCGGCGAGTTCAACGTCCGGGGAGCAAGCTTGCGCCCGCTCCCCGGCAGATCAATTTGCGATAGCCTATTTCAGGCTGTAGACGATGAGCGCACCGTCGTCGCGCGGCATGCTCTTGTAAACGCCGCCGAAATTTGGCGCATATTCGTCGGACAACATGCCGCCAAAGCCGGCGACCACGGCGATATATTGCTTGCCTCCGGCGGAGTAGCTGATGATGCCGCCTTGATGGCCGGTGCCGTCGGAGTGAGTCCACAGTTCACCCCCGGTTTCGGCATCGTAAGCATGAAGTGTGCCGCGGGAGTCAGGCACGAACACGAGATTGCCCGCGGTCGAGAGCACACTCCCAAGCGGCGGCTCGGGATAGCGAACCTCCCATTTCTTCGCCCCGGTGACGGGATCGCGCGCATCGAGGTGACCATAGATCTCACCGCCCGGAGGAGGCGCCATCTTGAAATCGGCGCCGATGTTGAGCTGGACCTGTGGCGTGGTGACAGGCGTCGTCTTCTGGATATCGAGCGTCATGCACCATTCCTGGCCGATTTTATAATAGAGCCCGGTCTTGGGACTGTACGAGCCGGAATTCCAGCTGATGCCACCTCCGATAAATGGACACAGCGGCGGTTCGGTCACTTTCCCGGCGGAGAAGTCGCGCCGGCCGATCAGCGCGCCGGTCTTGGGGTCGATATCCTTGACGAAATTGATGTTCTCTACGAGCCGCCAAACGTTCTTCACGGCGAGATTGCGGTCATAGACGAAGATGAAACCGCTCTTGTTCGGATGGACGACGAGCTTCTGACCGTCACGATCGAGCATCAAGAACTCGCCGACGGCGCTGTCGAAATCCCAGGCATCATGCGGCAGCTCCTGATGGTAGAACTTCAGCTTGCCGGTATCGAGATCGAGACCGATCACCGACGTCGTGTAGAGATTGTCGCCGGGCCGCGCGCCTTGCGTCTTGTAGTCGGCGCCCGACCAATCGTAGAGCGGCGCCGGGTTGGCGGTGCCCCACAGAATCGTGTTGGTCTCGGAATCGTAGGTGCCCGGCATCCAGCCGCCACCTCCACCCGTGCGCCAGGAATCGTTTCCCCAGGACTTCATCGCTTCATCGGTGCCGGCGACCGTCAGGAACTCCCACTTCTTTTTGCCGGTGGCGGCATCGACAGCAAATATCGGACCGCGGCCCGGCCACTCTCCGCCTTGCGAGCCGATGATCACGGTACCCTTGGCGTAAAGCGGCGCACCGGTGAAACCGACTGTAAGTTTTTGCGAATCGATCAGCTTGGTATCCCAGAGAACCTTCCCTGACTTCATATCGAGTGCGATCAGACGGCCGTCCATCGTGCCGACAAAGGCCTTGCCTTCGCCGAGCGCCAAGCCGCGATTGTAGGGGGAATGGGTCTGGCGCGCGATCAGCGCCTCGTCGAGCTCAGGGAAATAGGACCAGATCACCTCGCCGGTCGCGCCGTTAAGCGCAAAAACCCGGCTGTAGGAGCCCGTGTAATAAAGCACGCCGTCGGCCGCGAGCGGCATTGATTGCAGGCCGCGCGTCGAGCGTCCGGGAATATGGATCCAGGCAACACCCAGATTGCCGACGTTGCTTGCGTTGATCTGCGCCAGCGGGCTGTAGTGATAGGATTTGTACGAGCCGTGATAGGTCAGCCAATCATTCTGACCAGCGGCCTCGATCCGAGCTGTATCCACGGATTGAGCCAATGCTGACGACACAATCAGTGTCGCGCCAATGGCAACAAGAGGTAAACCAGATTTGCGCCACCGCCTCTTCATGTATACGTCCTCCCGCTTTTGTTTATTGACCTGCATTTTTCAAGAGCTGACCGTGAGGTTGCATTTGCAGCTCAGTGCCTTATCGATTTCGTCCCTAATCGCGCGTTCCCAGCAAGCTTCGGTCTCTCCGGCGGAAATCGCCAAAGAAGCTACAAGTCTACGTCGTTGGGTTGTCGTTGCACTTCTGCTTGCGATCATAGAGTACGCCGGATCACGCGGAGTGCAATGTCGGAAATGCGCCTGCCGCAAAATGACAGACCGGCTTACCTTTTGATAAACGTTTTCGTTCGAATAGCTGCGTCGTCTGGATGTCGCCTAGAGCTACGCAGAAAGCGGCATCCCGCGAAGAGCGATCCGCCGCTCTGCAGGAGCCAAGATTCCGGATCCAAGCCGGCCGCCACATGTTCATGAGCGGCGCGGCTCGGTGGCGTCAATTTTCGATATGGGCAAGACCCCCGTAAAGCGGGCGGCGGGCTCGCCACAACCCGAGCGACGGTCTACTCGCCGTGAGCGGAAGGCTAGCAGTCCGGTATTCCAGGTGGGCGCGCTGAGGCATTGGCGTTGGCGCTGGTCGCGGAAGAAGGTGTGGAAGGAGAGCCAGTGCTTGCGCCGGGCGAGGTTGTTGAACCGACCGTGGTGTTTCCAGATGGTCCAGTTGCAGTGGTGCCACTCATGTCGCGAACGACCTTATTGGCTACGTCCCAGCATTGCTTGGTATCATGACCGCTCGACCCAGCCGTCGAAGTTCCTTGTGCGTTTGCGAATGTACCGACAGCTAACAATGCGGCGCTGATCGCCGTTGACATAAGAATCTTCCTCATGGACGAATCTCCTCCTTGAGAGTCGGCTGGAATGCCGACGCCTCTCAATGCTGACGCGCCACCAACGTTCCTCACAGGGCGGCCGAACACATGGCTGCTCCGACCACCGCTGCAAAGTGCAGCTTCTTCTTGCCGACCCGGAGCCGTCCACACCTGGCCCTTCGCATCGTATTGCACCGCCACAGAACCCCGGTCGCTTGCGACGCGCTCGGCTCCTACACCATGGCTTGACGCATCGGCGTCGCGCTCGGCCTCGCCGGCGGCATGGTGCAGGTCGCGTTCGCGCTGATCCGGCCGTCGCAGCCGCCGGTGTTGAGGGCGGCGTAGTCCAGAGCAACAAGTCCTTATGTAAGATCCCCTTCAGCCCCGCATAGATGGATCCAATGGCAGTAATCGCGACACCGGCCAGCGGGCCTGCCGTGTGCATCAGGTCCTGGATGAGGCGCGCCCGAAGCCGTAGCTGCTCCTCACCGACGTGTTGACCGAGAAGCCGTGCAACATGAAACGCAAACGCGTTGGGCTTGCCTCCTTGCGCCAGCACCCGCGGCAATACCTGGAAGATCAGGACCGCGAGAATGTTGCCCGACACGAAGGCGAGCAGGATACTTGCGCCATACTCGATCACCTCGCGCCACTCGATCCAAGGCCCTCGAAGGATCGGAACTTTGTCGTGAATACCTGTCACGGTGAGCATCGCTTGCACGCTCAAAGCGGTCGTGCAGAACGCCAATACAAAGGCGCCATTCGCTGACACCTTGTGGACGCGATAGGCGGCAAAGCCAAACAGCAGCGGGATCGCAACGGAAGCGAGCCGCAGTGGGAGTGGCGAGATGTTGAAGACGATCGTGACGAGACTGTGCGCCGATGTCGCGCGCACAGGCTGCGCAAAGAAGCGCTCCCTCAGCATTTTCAGATCGGCAATAGAAACAGCTCATTGGCATACTACGGCTCCACCTTTAGGGTGAAGATCTTGCTGGCCGACCGACCGTCGGTGTCCTTCACGTCCACTCTCAGTGTGTATTCGCCCGCCGGCAGTTCGGCATCTAGGATATTGATGCCGTCACGTCGGATGAAGGGCTTGGCCCGCGGAGTGAGATCGACATTCGGGGTACGATGAGTTGCATCGCGTGGGTCACCGGGATCAGAAGGCCGACCGCGAAAGCGCCTACCCACATCTTGCTCATGACCTGCCTTGTGTTGCCTGGCCGCTCAGTCCTTCCCTTCAGTACCCGATTGCCGCACGCCACCGTCGCCAATGATCGTGTACGGGGCCCAAAACAGCGGATGCGCATAGGCGAATTCCGCTTTGCCTTCGCTGCCGAGATAACCGGGCCCATCCACCAGAGCCATCATGGCCTGGCGCAGAGCTTCGCTACGCCCGAGCGTTGGATCGTCAGCCTGGCGCTTGAACAGGTCGGTGATCAGCTGCCGTGCGGATTGCGAATGTACCGACCAGTTCGTGACGAGCAGAGCACGGGTCCCAGCATAGAAGAAGGCGCGACCGAGCCCCGAGGCGGCTTCTGCGCCGGCTCCTGCGCCGGCACCGGTATTGCAGGCGGACAAGATAACCCAATCTGCATCGAGCTTGAGACCCAGGATCTCTTCCATAGTCAGCAGCCCATCACCGGCCTCGCCGGTAACCGCCGGGGACGAGAGCGCGAGTGCGGGCTGAGTCAGACCATTGAGCTCCCCCGGAACAAGTCCGTGTGTCGCGAAGGCCAGGATCTTGAATCCGGACAGATTCAACTTCTTGACCACGCTTTCGGCCGCATCCTTGCCCAGAAACAGCGCCTTCGATGGATCAGCCTGCAGCGCCAGCGCGATCGACTTCAGCTCCTCAGCGGTATCTGGCAGGCGAGGGAGCAGAGCCAACTCTGCACTGTCGACGCCATCGAGGTCCGGGCTGTTGCGTCGCTTCAGCGGCACGCCGCGGGTGAGACCCGCTGTAGCAGCATCAGCCACCTGAACTTTGTCCTGCCCGGCTGCTGCCTCCGCAAGCTGATCCCTGTTGAAATATGGGTCGCCGAACGCCACAAACTCGCTCCGACCTGCCTTGCCGGGTGGCAATTGGCGCAGCGTGCGCAAGGCTGCTGCAGACGGAACAGCCGAGACGGCGTGAGTGCGGGCCAGCCACGCCACGTGTCGGTATCCCACAAACAAAGGATCGTCATCAGGTGCAATTTCGGCTGGCGCGGTCGGCAACAGTGACAACGGCAGCAGGCCGAGCGCACCGTTGGTGATGACAATCAGATTCTTGGCGGGCTTCCAGCCGCTCTCCACAGGCTTGAGCAGAAGCTCGTAGAGTTCATAAGCAAGCTTCAGGTCGAACGGCGGGATGTCGGAAATCATCGCTGCCTGCGGCTCAAGCGCCTCGCGCAGCTTGCGGATCTTCCTTTCAATATCGCCAATGCCGGCTTTCACCGCGGCAAAGGCGAGGGGGCCCGATTTCGGAACGGCCCAGACAAAACTGCCATTTTGACCGAAGTAGAAGGACAGTACGGCTTCACCTTCAGCAAGCGTCGACCGAATCTCCGCCACGGTCGGTGGCCTGGGTGAGACGAGATCAGCATAGGCCGGGAACTTCTGCTTGATCTCCAGCCGCGCCTTGTCGCGCTCGACGCGCAACGTCGCAATCGCCGCCTGGATCTGCTGCATGCCTTTTTCATCGCGCTCCGACGTCGGGATTGCGAGCACATTGTTCAGGAGCCCGAGCTGGGCATTGACCTGCTTGGTGAGGTCCTGCTCCCTGCGCACAAGCTCAGCGAGGACTGAGTCTTTTGCGGCCGCGCGGGCGCTGGACGCCGCCAGGGCCTGCTGGACCGAGCGAGCCCTGATCGCATCGGCAAGGCTGAATGTCTCCTCGCCAACTTCGTCCGCCGTTCGCGGCGCGCGAGCGAGCAGAGCAAAATAGCTCTCGACGGTCATTTGCAGCCTCTGGATGCGAGCAGCCGTCACAGTCGTGTTTTCCTCATCGGCGTTCTCGCGTGTGTTCGCCATCATGACGGGGATCGCGGCCCTGAATTCGCGGATCGCCTCCGCATCGCGATGGGCGCGCATCAGTCCGACCGCCAGCGTGCCACGCGCTGACGCCACGTCAAAATGGCTTTCGCCGACACGGCTGATCTGCTTCTTCAGCAACTGCTCGGCGGCGCTGATGCCCGCGTCGACCTGGCCGGACGCATAAAGCGAAAGGATACGCGAAGGATTGAGCTCGAACACCTGGCGGCGCTGCGGCTCCCAATTGACGATGGCCTTGTCGATCCGTGTATAGATCTCATTTGCCTCCACGCCCTTGCGCTGGAGCGTCAGGATTCCCGCGAGTTGCGCGAGGAACTGGACCGTTGGCTGTGAGTCCTCCGCAAGTCCCAAGGCTTCATTGACTTCCAACGCGGCCCGCACCAGTTGCGTAGCCTCTTGATAGCGGCCTTGCTCAACGAGCATTCCGGCGAGACCCACAATGAAGCGCGGCGTAGCCGGGTTGTACTTGCCGACATCCTTCAAGCGGGAAAGTAGCGCGCGGCGGGCGTCGATTTCCGCTTCCGCCAGCTTTCCCTGGCGCGCCTCCATTCGAGCCAGGTTCAGCACGGTGGTATCGATCGACCACAGCAGCGTTGATGCCGATGGCGGGTTGGGAGAGGCTAGAATCTCCTTGATGCTGGCGCGCTTGCGCTGCTCTGTCGTGCGATAAGAAGCTTCGGCCTCGCTGAATTGCCCTCGGGCCTCAAAAATCATGGCGCGAGTAAATTCCACCTCAGCTTCCCAGGACTGACCAAATCTGGCATAGGCAGCTCGCCATGCAGGATGACCGCTCGTCCTCGCCTCCTGGATCGCACTCAAACTTCGCCGCAGATAGGCTTCCGCCTGTGCGATGTCGCCCATCTGGATCAGGATGCCGGCAACCTGCCGATTTGCGTTGAATTGATAGCCCTTGCCTCCAGCCGCATTCGCGATGTCACGGAGTTGGCGCTGGTAGATATCAAGCGCTTTTCTGGGTTCGCCGGCTGCGAGATACTGCTGCCCCGCAAACTGCATCAGGCGGCCCATCATGCTTGGGTCGGAAGCCGCCCGTCCTGCTTCAACAGCCTTGTTCGCATCCGCAATCGATTGGTCCAGCCGTCCTAATTGCGCCCGTGCATTGCCACGATCGAAATAGAATTGCGCCAGCTTCTCCGGCGATTCCTTGCCCGTTGGAGATGCGTCCGCCGCCGACCTCAGCCTCTCAATGACCTTCAGATCGGGCTTTTCACTGTCGAGGATCGCAGTGATGTCCGAAATCGTGCGGGGAGGCGCAATGAAGCCGGAGGGAAGCGAGGCTCCCGGCGCGAGTTTGGGTGTCACCTCGGCTGGAATCTCAACCGCGACATTCGCACGCCCGTTGGCAGCTTTCAGAGCCGCCACTACACAGGCGCGGACCGGTGGGGTCGCCCTGGCTCGGCAGCCGCCGAAATCGCCGCCGGCTTGCATGCAAGCCTGAACAATCGGGCGGCCGACCTTTATCCGACAGCTCCCGATAGCCGCTTCCATGGTGAGGGCGGTGGCAGACGATGCCGACCCTAGCAGGACGCAGCTCAAGATCAGCTTGCGAGAGGTCGGCAGAAGCAGAGCGACTGAGAGACCTTCGATTGCGCTGTAAGATCGCATTTGAAATTCTCCTGCGCAGAATGGAATTCCCGCGAAGAGACAATTGTGCCGCGGCCGGCAGCGCCCCCGGCACCCGTCATTCCAGGCGACAACGGCCCACCCCGCATCTCGCGCCGACGTTGGGGGGCGCGCCGTACTCGGTGTAAGGGATTTGCAGTCTAGCGGCGCCCGGCTCCGCCGCCAGCTCCGTGCATCCCGGCATGCCAGCCGCCGCCTCCGCCGCGCCCCAACGTATTGTCGAAGCCGTAGCCCATCATTCTACGCTTGCCGCCTCCGCCGCCGCCAGCGCCGTGCATCCCTGCATGCCAACCGCCGCCTCCTTGATTCCACCTGCCGCGATGGCCGCCCACCAGCTCAGTGGCGTCTGCGTGCTTCCTCGCTTGACCGAGGGGCGCAATCAAAGCTGCCAACTGAATTCCGCGCTGGGTGTCAGGGTTCGCTGCGAAGGTGTACGAGGGGGCAGCGACAGCAGCTGCTGGCGCATGAGTAGCCGGTAAACAGACGAGCAGTGCGCTTGCTAGAACCAAGGATTCCTTTAAGCCCATTTTGGCCTCCTTGCTGGACGACGTCGGAGCTTTTGCGGATTCGCCGCTAGCGCGCTCTCTTGGTGAACATGGCGCGCAGTCACTCTGCGGCCCCCGTCCGTCACACTCTTGAATGCTCCCTCCGGAATGCAGAATCCGCGCTTAATCGCAGTTAATTATTATTAAATACATCTACTTTAAATTGGTCGCAACAAAAATCAAATGCGGTCAGACAATATATAGAATGCTTGGCAGCTCTCTCACCCCGCCCAACGCGCGTCGCGAGACCTCGGGCGTAAAGCGCGCCAAATCCTGGCTTGCCGAAGCAGACCTGCAATCGTTTGAATGCAATGGTTTGAATCAAGCGTAATTAGCTGCCGTCAGCTGAGCGACAGAGGTCGATCTCGATCCCTTCACCTGCTCTGCAACCTGCTAAAGCACTCGAAGAAACGGCTCCTGCATCCAGCAGGCATGCTGGAGCCGTCTCTTCCGAGGTCCTTGTGCGTGCGTCCGGCACAATTGGCAAAATTATGGCTCATTATTAAATGGTGATCTATATCTAACTGAGTTGGTCTTACGGATTTAATAATTAAATTTTTGCGAGCGATCGTGATGATTTCCGGTCAGCATGTGACCTGAGCTGCGTTCGTTTGCGACACTTGCGGCGGATGCCCGCGTTTTCTCTTTTGGCCAAGGCTGACTCAGCCGTGCTTGCCGCGAGCTTACCTAATCTTCGCAGAATTCCACGTGCTTGCACGCGACCGGATTGGAAATTCTTGGCCGGCTTGTCGGTCATGGGTGCGTTCATGACGAGGTCATCGAAAGACGCAGCGCCCACGGAGAATCGCTCAGCGGCCCAGTTTGAGCTCTTCAAGCAGCTTCATTCCTACCTGCGCGAGGCATCTCGAGGACTCTCTGGAGCAGCGTGGGATGGCCAAGAACGGCACGCAATTCCGATTTGTCGAGCCATGCTGCTGCATCCTCGAAGCTTTGGCATTCCTCGAGCTTGATGGTTGCCGTCGCCAATGGCACCTCGACGGCGCCAAATTTGCGCGGCTTGACAAGCGACAGTGATCCCAAATGCTCGGCCAGCAGTTCCGGATCCCGGCTGAGCTGGTGTAGTGCCCCGGCCATCGCGGTGGGCTCAGATGCGGCGAGTTCGTTTGCACGGAGCACCACAGCGGGCGGGTTGTTGGTTTCCGGCGTGGCGAAAAGTCCAGGCGTCTTCAGTCGTGCAGACGTCATGAGTCCCAACGGGATTGAAAGCAGAAGACCCAGCACGACAGGCGACATCCAAAGCAGCAGCGGCAGAGAGACCGCGTAGGCACTGAGCGACAGGGCCAGTCCGCAGAGCGTGGGGCCGGCGAGCTTGCGATAGATTTCGCCGCGCGCCAGCTCGCCATCGCTTCGGCGTTGCACCTGCCAGCCGGCGTCCCGGCCAGCTAGAATTTCAAACACGGCCTTGGTCTGGAGGATCATCATGCAAGGAGCGATCAAAGCCGCAAGAAACGTCTCGCAAACGACTCCGGCCAGTACGCGAGGACTCCCTGCGAATCCGATCCGCTCGTTTCGATTGCCGATCAGCACCAGATAGGCGAGCAGCTTCGGCAGGATCAGAAGTCCCATTGTCGCTGCAAAGACCCGGGCGGCAAGCACCGGGTCCTGTTGCGGCCAGGTCGGAAACAAACTGAAGCCTTTGGGAAAATACTCCGGTCGGATGAAATGCGCCTGCAGTGCAATCAGCAGGCCGAGTACCAGGAATAGAAACCACAGCGGCGCGGTGACATAGGAGCCGATCCCCGTAAGCAAATGCAAACGCGAGACCCAGTGTAGCCCGCGCGCGGGCAAGACTGCGAGATGCTGAAGGTTACCCTGGCACCAGCGACGATCTCTTGCCGCAAAGTCCAGCAGTGACGGCGGGACTTCTTCGAAGCTGCCGCCAAGCGCCGGCGCCAGATAGATTGCCCAGCCCGCGCGGCGCATCAACGCGGCCTCGACAAAATCATGGCTTAGGATGTGACCCCCGAAAGGCTTACGACCGCTCAGCTCCGGCAGGCTGGCCTCCGCAGCGAACGCCCGCACCCGGATAATAGCGTTGTGGCCCCAGTAATTGCTGTCGCCACCGTGCCACCAGGCATTGCCGGCTGCAATGATGGGGCCGTAAACACGCCCCGAGAATTGCTGCAGCCTGCTGAAAATTGTGCGCGCGTTGACGATGACCGGCTGCGTCTGGATCAGCGCAGCAGCGGGATGGGACTCCATCGCGTGGACAAGGCGAACTATTGTGTCGCCCTCCACGAGGCTGTCCGCGTCGAGAACGATCATGTGATCATAGACCGACCCAAACCTCATGACCCAATCGGCGATGTTGCCGGATTTCCGCGCGATGTTGTTGGAGCGATGCCGGTAGTACAGCCGCGCGGCGCAGCAGGCGCGGCGCAGCCCAACGAACGTCATCTCTTCACGAATCCAGATGTCGGGGTCGCTCGTATCGCTCAGTAAGAACCAGTCGAACTGGTCCTCACATCCGGTAGCTTGAACTGATTCATACATGGCGCGTAGTCGCGCCATGAGATGATGCGGGTCCTCATTGTACGTGGGTAGCAGCATGGCTGTGCGGGAGGTTACACGAGGCAGTGGGCCCGTCGTATCGATCGGCAGACAAGACCGGGTGCGCGTGAGCAGCACGAGGAATCCAGCGAACGCGGACATGAAGGAGAAGGCGACCCATGCGAGCAGCACAAGGAAGAAGCCGAGCAGCATCGCCTCGAGGAAGGTTACACCGCCAACCTTCACCACGTCATACATGCCGTAGCCGCCTGCAAGCGTCAGCACCCCAGTCCCGGCAAAAATAAAGAGGCGGCGGAGCGTCAAGGCGGTGCCCGAATGCACCGGCGACGGGTTAGCTTCAGCCGCGCGATCCAGCCGGCACGGCAGCATCGGCAGCGGGCTTTCTGGCGGCAGGAATGTGCTGCCAGGTGCGTCCGGCGAGGGCTTCGGCGACGGCCTCAGGGCGTCCATCGATAGGTCCACACTTCGGAGACTGGCGCTTCGTTTTGCGCCAAGAAAGCTCGTAATTCGATGGCGGCTTGCTTCTTGACCAAGCATTGGAAGCTCAGACGCCATCCGCCTGTCATGGGATTAGGTTGCGTGACGATGTTGCTGATTTCGGCTTGTGCAGCGGTCACCACACCTTTGATAGTCTTGGCATCGATGCCTTTGAGTCGGTCCCCCATCAGTTCCAGCACGAACAGTTTGCTATCATCTCCCCGGCTTCCGATCGCCGTTCGCGTGAACCGTGCGAGGGCCTCCGGTTTGGGAGCGTCCGGACCCCAGTGCAGCCGATAGGTGAAGATGTGTTCGCTTTTGGCGGTCAGCGGCTGCTTGGGTTGCCAGAGCGCTGCGATGTTGTCGTGAATCTCCTCCTTGGTGGGTATCTCGAATAATTTCACCGCTCCTTCGCCCCAATCTCCGATCGGTTCGAACCATAGGCTTGGGCGCTTTTCGAAGTTGGATTCGAGATCCTGATAGGCGAAGAAGTTCCTCTCCCGCTGCATCAGCCCGAAGCCCCCCGGATTGACATCGGCAAAGCTGCTGACCTGCAGATCGTGCGGATTGTTGAGGGGACGCCAGAGTTGCTCACCTCTGCCGTTGAAGATCGCAAGTCCATCCGAGTCGTGAACCGCGGGGCGGAAATCGTCAAAATCTTTGCGATCGTTCGGCCCGAAGAAGTACATGCTGGTCATAGGCGCGAGCCCGGCATGCTCGATGTCCACCCGGGGATAGAGAACCATCTCGACGTCGAAAACCGTGCTTTGGCCGGGCCGGATCGTGAATCGGTAGCTTGCGGCCGCGCTCTTGCTGTCCAGCAGCGCGTGCACCACGATGGACGAGGCATTTGGCACCGGCTTCTCCAGCCAGAAAGCCTTGAACACCGGGAATTCTTCGCCCTTGCTCTCGCCGGTATCGATCGCTAGTCCGCGCGCGGACAGGCCATACGTCAGTCCTTTAGCGACTGCTCGGAAGTAACTGGCGCCCAGGAACACACAAACTTCATCGTAGTAATCCGGCCTGTTGATCGGAGCGTGAATGCGGAATCCACTAAACCCGATGTTGACATCCGGCCATTGTCCGAGACCCTCTCCGAACGAGAAGTCGTCACGCCGATACGGGATCGGTATGACGCTCCTGTTCACCACCTGGAAAATGTCGACCCGGTTCTTGTAGAAAAAGCCGCGGTGAAAAAATTGCACTTCGAACGGTAGCTTCTCATCACGCCACAACGCCTTCTCAGGCGCGAAGCGAATTGATCGGTATTGGTCATAGTTGAGATTCTTCAGCGCATCCGGCAGCTTCTCGTCGGCAGGCGTGAATGATTTCGCGGCAAGCGCGCGGGCAAGTTCGCGCACGTAGGACGGGCTGAACGGCTGGGCGGGGCCCGTCTCAGCCTTCCCCGCACGCAGTAGCATATTGGCAACTGAGAACGCAGCCGATGCGCGAAGAACTTGCCGGCGGTTCACGCTCACGTCTCCCGGTTCGAAACAGGTGGGAAAACGGCCTATGTTCCTCGGAGTTCCGTGCGGGTAAGGGGATGTGACACTGGTGACTTCAGCAGAATGTTCGAATGGACTGAGGAGGAGATTTGAAGCAAGGCTGGCCTGAACTGCGAGGCAGCTCTCGCGGCTGGTCGGCAAACCGCCGGAGCTGGCGGTGTTGGCGTTTTGCAAGTCCGCACGCCCAGATTAGCTCAGCCCCGGAGGCAGCGCAGCGCACCTCGACGGTGTGCTGCAGAGCCGGGCCATGGCCCTGGATCGCTGTGTGGCTTGCTCAGGCGCTGCAGCGCGCCGAGAGCGAGAGCCAAAATAAAAACGGGGCCCTGAAGGGGCCCCGCAAAGCTTTGCAACGCTGCGGCGACTTACTTGATCTTGGCTTCGCGGAATTCGACGTGCTTGCGCGCGACCGGGTCATACTTCTTCTTGACCAGCTTGTCGGTCATGGTGCGCGAATTCTTTTTGGCGACGTAGTAGAAGCCCGTGTCGGCCGAGGACACGAGCTTGACCTTGATGGTGACCGCTTTGGCCATATTCAAACCTCAGAATGAAGGAAATCTGGAGCCGGCCAAACGGCCCGCGTTGGCCGGCAACCTAGCCAGAAACCGCCTGATGTCAAGGTTTTAGGGGGCAGAAACCACCCAAATCGGCCCGATCAGGCCTCGAAGAAACGGTTTTTCGGCCGCGGCAGGCCCAGATTCTCCCTCAAAGTGACCCCTTCATACTCTTTGCGGAAAATCCCGCGGCGCTGCAGCTCCGGCACCACCTTGTCGACGAAATCGTCGAGGCCGGCGGGCAGGAACGGGAACATGATGTTGAAGCCGTCGGAGCCGCGCCCGACCAGCCATTCCTCCATCTGGTCGGCGATGGTCTTGGCGGTGCCGACGAACGACAGGCCGCCATAGCCGCCGACGCGCTGGGCGAGCTGGCGCACGGTGAGCTTTTCGCGCGCGGCAAGATCGACCATGCGCTGGCGACCGCTCTTGCTGGCGTTGGTCTCGGGAATATCGGGGAGGGGGCCGTCCGGATCGAAGCCGGAGGCGTCGGTGCCGAGGATGACCGAGAGCGAGGCGATGGCGCTGTCGTAGTGCACGCGGCTGTCGAGCAAAGCGCGCTTCTCCTTCGCCTCATCGACGCTGTCGCCGACCACGACGAAGGCGCCGGGAAGGATCTTCAGGTGCTCGGGATCGCGGCCGACCTTCGCCATGCGGCTCTTGATGTCGGCATAGAGCTTTTGCCCGTCGGCGAGGCTGCCGCCGCCGGTGAACACAGCCTCGGCCGTCTCTGCCGCGAGCTGCCTGCCGTCTTCGGAGGCGCCAGCCTGCACGATCACCGGCCAGCCCTGCACGGGGCGGGCGATATTGAGGGGACCGCGCACTTTCAGATATTTGCCGTGGTGGTCGAGCGTGTGCATCTTGGCGGGATCGAAGAACAGGCCGCTCTCGACGTCGCGCACGAACGCATCGTCGGCGAAGGAGTCCCAGAGCCCGGTGACGACGTCGTAGAACTCGCGGGCGCGCTTGTAGCGTTCGGCGTGCTCCATGTGATCGTCGCGGCCGAAGTTGAGCGCCGCGTCCGGATTCGAGGTGGTGACGATATTCCACCCCGCACGCCCGCCGCTGATGTGATCGAGCGAGGCGAAACGGCGCGCGACGTGATAGGGCTCATCGAACGTGGTCGATCCGGTCGCGATCAGGCCGATGCGCTCGGTGACGGCCGAGAGCGCCGACAGCAGCGTGAACGGCTCGAATGAGGTCACGGTGTGGCTGCGCTTGAGCGCGTTGATCGGCATGTTCAAGACGGCGAGGTGATCGGCCATGAAGAAAGCGTCGAACTTGCCGGCCTCGAGCTTGCGGATCAGCGTCTTGATGTGGCCGAAATTGAAATTGGCGTCAGGCCAGGCGCCGGGATAGCGCCAGGCGCCGGTGTGGATGCTGATCGGGCGCATGAACGCGCCAAGCTTGAGTTGCCGTTGTGCCATCGCCCGGTGTCCTTCTTCATTGTCGTTCGAAAAGACATAGGTGCGGGCGGGAACTCCGCCATTGGGGGAGGCGGGAAGAATTTTTTGTTTTTTGCGGCTCTCTCAGCACGTCATTCCGGGGTGCGCCTCAGGGCGCGAACCCGGAATCCATTGAACTGCGGAGACGGTGGATGAATGGATTCCGGGTTCGCGCTTCGCGCGCCCCGGAATGACGGAGGAGGGAGCCGCGTGCCGGATAACGGATGATCCGTAGCGCCGCGGAGCCTAGCTCAAAACATCCTTCTGCATCTTGCCGCCGTAGAAATGGAAGAACGGCACCGGTGCATCGTGGCGGAGCGGGCCGGTGGCAAGGCGGGTGTCGAGCTCGTTGAGCACGTTGCGCGTCATCGGATGCAGGTCTGCGAGCGGTTTTGAGCCGAGCTCGACCCAGACCAGCTCGACCAGCTCGGCATCGGCATGGATCACGCCCTCGACGCGGTGGGTGATCGCGGAAGCATCCGCGGTGAAGAAGCGGGTGTCGAAGCGCTTGACGCGGCCGGGCGGCGTGATGGCACGGGCGATCAGGAAAAGGCCGGAGGGATCAGGCAGCAGGCCGGCATCCGCGAATGGCTTCCAGGGGCCCTCGAGCTTGGGCACCTTGCCTTCGGCCTTGCGGCCGAGGCAGAGACCGGTCTCCTCGCAGGCTTCGCGAATCGCGGCAATGGCGAGCGATTTGGCGCGCGAGGGAGGGGTCTTCGGGCTGCCCTTGGCGAGATTGGCTTCGAGCTCTGCGGTAATGGGGGCGGCGCAGGGCACGCGATAATCGGCCTTGTCGACACGGCCGCCGGGGAAGACGAACTTTCCGGGCATGAACACCACCTTGTCGTGGCGCTTGCCGACCAGCACTTTGGGAATAGGCCCGCTGCGATCGACCAGGATCAGTGTCGCTGCATCCCTCGGACGAAAATAGGGATGGTGGTCGGCTTCCTTCTCCTCGTGAACTTTAGCCTTCTCCTCTGCCGGCGAAATATCCGTCATGTCCTCACCCGAACCGCTCTTGTTTGTTTTGCTTACACAGGCGGAATACCATCGGGAGGGTTCTCGTCAAACCCGTGCATGCGCAGAGCCCATTGCAAGCCGACCACAGCTCCCTTGACGGGTTGCAACAGCGCGAGCGAGGCGAGGAAGGTAAAGGGCAGATAGGCCACGAAACTGAGCCACACCGGCGTCGTGTAGTTGGTCTCGATCCAGAGGATGGCCGGTACCACGATGTGGCCGACGATGACGATCACGAGATAGGCGGGCAGGTCGTCGGCGCGATGCGGGGTGAAATCGAGGTCACATTTGGCGCAATTGTCCGCCGTCTTCAGAAAGGCGCGGAACAGCTTTCCCTCGCCGCAGCGCGGGCAGCGGCCGCGAAAGCCATGCTTCATCGCAGCCCACACGTCGCGCCTCTCGACAAGGCCGGTCTCGCGCGTCCAGATCTTCGGCGCCGTGCTCATCGTCACCATGCCTTGCCCTTCTGTCCCTTGCCTTCGCTCTTGCTTTTCCCCTTGGCCTTCTTGCTCTTGCCGGATGTCTTCTGTTTCTCCGGCCTGCGCTTCTGCTCGGGACTGCGTCCCGGATGCGGCTTCGACGATTTGCGCTGCGGGCGGAACGGCCTGCGTTCGCGGGAGCCGGTCTCACCTGCCGATGACAGCAGCTCGAAGCGCAGCGCGCCTGCGATGGGAGCTGCTTCGATCAGACGAACGTCGACGACGTCACCGAGCTGATACATGGTGCCGCTGCGCGTGCCGACCAGTGCGTGGCGGCTCTCGTCATAGTTGAAATATTCCGTGCCGAGGGATCGGATCGGGATCAATCCGTCGGCGCCGGTCTCGGCGAGCTTGACGAACAGGCCGGCGCGGGTGACGCCGGAGACGCGGCCCTGAAAACTCGCGCCGATGCGGTCGGCGAGATGGTGCGCGATCAGGCGATCGACGGTCTCGCGCTCCGCCTTCATCGCGCGCCGTTCGGTGAGTGAGATATGGGCGGCGACTTCGCCGAGAGATTCGGGCGTCGCGCTGTCGGGCAGGGCGCCTTCGCCGAGGCCGAGCGCGCGGACCAGCGCGCGATGGACGACGAGATCGGCATAGCGGCGGATCGGCGAGGTGAAATGCGCATAACGGCGCAGGTTAAGGCCGAAATGACCGTAGTTTTCCGAAGAGTATTCCGCCTGGGCCTGGGCGCGCAGCACGACCTCGCTTACCAGCGGGTAATAATCGTGGCCTTCGAGCTGGGCCAGCACGCGGTTGAACAGCGTCGGGCGCAGCGCGCCTGATTTCGTGAAGGGAACGTCCAGTGTCTCCAGGAACTCGCTGAGGGCGTGGACCTTCTCCAGCGTCGGCTCGTCGTGCACCCGGTAAATCAGCGGCAGCGACTTCTTCTCCAGCATCTCCGCCGCGGCGACGTTGGCGAGGATCATGAACTCCTCGATCAGCTTGTGCGCATCGAGACGCTCCGGGACGACGACGCGGTCGACCGTTCCGTCGCTCTTCAAGAGGATCTTGCGCTCGGGCAGGTCGAGATTGAGCGGATCGCGCTCGTCGCGCGCGCGCTTGACGCAGGCGTAAGCCGCGTAGAGCGGCTTCAGGATCGGATCGAGCAGCGGGCCGGTGGCATCATCGGGCCGACCGTCGATCGCAGCCTGTGCCTGCGCATAATGCAGCTTCGCCGCCGAGCGCATCAGGATGCGGTGGAAGCTGTGCGAGCGCTTGCGGCCGTCCGGTCCGATCACCATGCGCACCGCCAGTGCGCCGCGCGGCTCGCCTGGCACGAGCGAACAGAGATTGTTGGAGATGCGCTCCGGCAGCATCGGCACGACGCGGTCGGGGAAATAGACCGAGTTGCCGCGATCGAGCGCGTCGCGGTCGAGCGCGGTGCCCGGCCGGACATAGAAGCTCACGTCTGCGATGGCCACGTTGACGATGAAGCCACCCTTGTTATTGGGATCGTCGTCGGGCTGCGCGTGGACCGCGTCGTCGTGATCCTTCGCATCCGGCGGATCGATGGTGACGAGCGGAACATCGCGCCAATCCTCGCGCCCTTTCAGGTTCGCAGGCTCCGCCGCCTCCGCCTCGCGCTCGGCCGCGGGCGAGAATTGCAACGGGATGTCGTGGGCATAGATCGCGATCAGGCTGATGGCCTTCTCCGACTTGACCGAGCCGAGCCTCTCCTTGACGCGGCCGGAGGCCAGGCCAAAGCCGCGCGAGCGGACGATGTCGACGCTGACGAGGTCACCGTCTTGCGCGCCTTGTGTATCGGTCTTCGCGATGTTCAGCTCGCGGTCGGCGAACTTCTTGTCGACAGGAACGAGCCGTCCGCCGCCTTCGGAAAGACTGCGGAAGACGCCGAGGATACGGCTCTTGGCCTTGTCGATGACCTTGATGATGCGGCCGCGATAGGCGGGACCTGCGTCCTCGTCCGAGCGCTCGACGCGCAGCAATGCGCGGTCGCCGACACCGGCGGCCGTGCCAGGCTTGGGCCGGCGCGGCATCTCGATCAGGATTTTTGGCGGCTCGCCGCTTTCGACCTCGTCCCATTCGGCGGGGGAGGCGATCAATTCGCCGTCGGAGTCGCGGCCCGTGATGTCGGCGAGCAGCGTCGGCGGCAGCGTGTCGGGCTCGGAGATCTTGTGGCGCTTCTTCTTGATGATGCCGTCGTCGGCGAGCTCGCGCAGCATGCGCCTGAGCTCGGCGCGATCGGCGTTCTTCAGGCCGAACTCGCGCGCAATTTCGCGGGTCCCGACCTCTCCGTGGTTTGCCTTGATGAAGGCGACGATGGCTGCCCTGTCGGGAAAGCCATGGTCATTCTTGCGTTTCACTTAACCTCTAATTCTTGCCGGCACTCTTCTTGGCCGGGGCCTTGGTGGGGGCCGCCTTGGTCGGCGACGTCTTGGCAGTCGACGAGACGGCGGCGCGCGCCTTGCTGGTGGATTCGGTTTTCGATTTGGCCGGGGCTTTCTTCGCGGCCGGCTTCTTCGGCTTCGGCGCGGCGTCCTCACCGTCCGCAGCCTTCTCTGTAGTCTTCTTGGCCTTGGCGGGCTTTGCCGCCTTCTTCGGCTTGGTCTTGCCGCCGCCCTTGGCCGCGCGTTCGTCGATCAGCGCGATCGCCTGCGGCAGCGTGATGGCATCCTTTTCGAACTCGGCCGGGATCGTCGCGTTGACACCGCCTGCGGCGACATAGGGGCCATAGCGGCCGCTCTTCACGGTGACGGTGCCGAGCGTCGGATGATCGCCGATCGTCTTGCCGGGATCGGCGCCGAAGCGGCGGCTCGGGCCCTTCGCCGCCTTCTCGGCGATCAGCGTCACCGCGCGATTGAGGCCGATGTCGAACACTTCGTCGCCGGCTTCGAGACTCGCATAGGTCTTGTCGTGCTTCACGAAGGGCCCGAAGCGGCCGAGGCCGGCGGTGATCGGCTGACCCGTCTCGGGGTGCTTGCCGATCTCGCGCGGCAGCGACAGCAATTTCAGCGCAAGCTCGAGGTCGACATCGCTGGGCGAGGTGCCCTTCGGAATGCCCGCGCGCTTCGGCTTCTCGCCTTCCGCATAATCCTTCTGCTCGCCGAGCTGGATGTAGGGGCCGAAGCGGCCGGCCTTGACCCAGACATCGAAGCCGGTGTCGGGATCCTGGCCGAGCGAGCGGTCGGCGCTGGCTTCGCCATCGGCGGCGAGCTGGCGGGTGTAGCGGCATTCCGGATAGTTCGAGCAGCCGACGAAGGCGCCGAACTTGCCGGCCTTGAGGTTGAGCCGGCCCGTGCCGCAATTCGGGCATTGCCTGACGTCGCCGCCATCGGCGCGCGGCGGGTAGATGTGCGGGCCCAGCATCTCGTCGAGCACGTCCAGCACCTGCGCGACGCGCAGGTCCTTGATCTCGTCGACGGCGCCGATGAAGTCGCGCCAGAAATCCCTCAGCACCTCCTGCCAGGAGATCTCGTTGTTCGAGATGCGGTCGAGCTGCTCTTCGAGGCCCGCGGTGAAATCGTATTCGACATAGCGGCTGAAGAAGCTTTCGAGGAACGCGATCACGACGCGGCCCTTGTCCTCGCCGTGCAGGCGCTTCTTCTCCAGCTTGACGTAGCCGCGGTCCTTCAGAACCTGGAGGATCGAGGCATAGGTCGAGGGACGGCCGATGCCGAGCTCTTCCATGCGCTTGACGAGGGATGCCTCCGAGAAGCGCGGCGGCGGCTCGGTGAAATGCTGAGTGACGGCGAGCGACTGCCGCTTCAGGGCTTCGCCGGCGCTCATGCCGGGCAGGCGGCGGGAATCATCGTCCTCCTCGTCGTCGCGGCCTTCCTGGTAGAGCGCGAGGAAGCCGTCGAACTTGATGACCTGACCGGTGGCGCGCAGCTCCAGCGTACGGCCGCCGGCCTTCGCGGTGATGTCGACCGTGGTGCGCTCGAGCTCGGCCGCTTCCATTTGGCTTGCGATGGTGCGCTTCCAGATCAACTCGTAGAGTTTCGCCTGATCGGAATCGAGCTTGCGGCTCATGCTGTCGGGCCGGCGCGACAGATCCGTCGGGCGGATCGCCTCGTGCGCTTCCTGGGCGTTCTTGGCCTTGGTCTGGTACTGGCGGGGAGCGTCGGGCACATAGGCGTTGCCGTAATCCTCGCCGATCACCTTACGCGCCTGGGTGATCGCTTCAGGTGCGATCTGCACGCCGTCGGTACGCATATAGGTAATGAGTCCGGTGGTCTCCCCGCCGATGTCGATGCCTTCATAGAGCCGCTGGGCGATGCGCATCGTGTGCGCCGGCGCAAAGCCGTATTTGCGGCTGGCTTCCTGCTGCAGCGTCGAGGTGGTGAAGGGCGCCTGCGGATTGCGCCGCGCGGGCTTGGCATCGACCGCGGTCACGGCGTAGGCGGCCGCTTCCAGCGCCTTCTTGAAGTCTTCGGCTTCCGCGCCGGTGCCGATGTCAAGGCGCTGGATCTTCTTGCCGTCGGCGCCGACGAGGCGGGCCTCGAAGGCATCGCCGCGCGGGGTCAGCAGGGTCGCGACCAGCGACCAATATTCGCGCGCGACGAACTTCTCGATCTCGAGCTCGCGATCGCAAACGAGGCGCAGCGCCACCGACTGCACGCGGCCGGCCGAGCGCGCGCCCGGCAGCTTGCGCCACAGCACGGGGGAGAGGGTGAAGCCGACCAGATAGTCGAGCGCACGGCGCGCCATATAGGCGTCGACCAGGGCGCCGTCGATCTGGCGCGGATGCTTCATCGCGTCGGTGACAGCCTGCTTGGTGATGGCGTTGAACACCACGCGCTCGATCTTTTGGTCCTTCAGCGCGCGCTTCTCTTTCATCACCTCCAGCACGTGCCAGGAGATGGCCTCGCCCTCACGATCGGGGTCGGTGGCGAGAATCAGGCGGTCAGCGCCCTTCAGCGATCTCGCGATATCGTTTAGCCGCCCGGCGGCCTTCGGGTCGACCTCCCAGATCATCTTGAAATTGGCGTCAGGATCAACGGAACCGTTCTTGGCGGGGAGGTCGCGGACATGGCCGAACGAAGCCAGGACCTCGTAGGACGAGCCCAGATATTTGTTGATCGTCTTGGCTTTCGCCGGCGACTCCACAATAACGATATTCATGTAGTTCCAGTAACTTACGGGAAAATCTTGGGCCGAAAACCAAAGGATTCGGGTCGGCCGTTTCGACCCGAACATGGGTGGTGAGGCCGTCCCTGTCAAATCGGGGCGTGTTGAAGGCCGCAGTGATGGGAAAAGTTTCATATCGAAAAAGTTGCAAAATACCACCTTGGAGTTGCGACCGATGTCGGCGTAAGGTTTCTGCGGGGCATGGATTCGGGGTGGGTTCTGGTGGCTAAGCCAGCAAGGAAACGGGCGCGCGCCGGATCAGGCGCGCCGGGAGGCTCGCGCAATGAGGAACCGGGGGAAGGCGGGGCGGATGAGGCGGTCGCCTTCATCGCGGAGCAGACGGCCGCCCTGGGCAAGCTCGCCGAGCGCCACAAGCTGCACATGTTGCATTATTTATTGGGCATGACCCAGCTCGAGGCCGACGAGCATCTGAGATTGCGGAGCAAGCGCAAGCTGTCGTGAGATCTGCGCCTCTATCAGTTCAGTCATCCCTGCGCGCGCGTGGCGCTCGTCGCTGGAGGCAATGAGGGCAGTTAACTGTTGCGGCCTGCCATCCGAGCCAGTCTCTGGCCGAGATATTCGGCCGTGCTCAAATCGCTCTGAGGCAAGGTGCCGTTGATCAAGTGCGTCGCCAGGCCAAGCTGGCTGCCCAAGCGATTGCGGTTGCTCGGATCCTCTCCGCCCGGGATATCCAGCCCGCACCAGAGCATGCCGTGCTGCGCAGCGAGAATGGAAAAGTAGGTCAATGTGTGCAGTTGATCGCCGCCTGCGCACGCGCCGGTCGTGAATCCGGCTGCGATCTTGTTGGCCCATCGCTGGCGAGTCCATCGGTCACTTGAGGCGTCAGCGAAGGCTTTGAATTGCGCTGCCGGTCCGCCCATATAGGTCGGGCTGCCAAATGCAATGGCGCTCGCGCCGTCAATCGTCTCCAGTAGTCTCTCATTCTGGAAGCGGCCTGACACGATGTCGTCGCCGGCGATCCGACAAAGCGCGATCTGTGCCATCTCAGCCGCGCCGCGCACCACCGCATGCGCTAGCGTTTCTGTGGTGCCGGAGATGGAAAAATAGACGATAGCGAGCAGGGGCATGGTGGTGCCAGTTTGCGGTGTCCAAGCCATCTTTGACGCCGTCTCGAATTTGTACAAGTCCCCCGCGTCCTCATTTGCGCGCATAGCGAAGCAAATCCAGAATCTTTCCGCGGGAGCAGTGTGGATTGCCTTGTCGCCAGGACCCCATCGCAATGATGGGGGTTGGGGCGGTGCGCCGCAGCTACGCCGATCTGCGCCGCGGCGCCGGCCGCGGCTTCAACATGGTGTCCGCCGGGCTGAGCAGGCGGCCGTCCTCGGCGCGCAATTCGAGTTTCTTCACCGGGCGGCCCTTGGCGCGATCGACCAGAATGGTCGCGATCTCGTCGGGGTGATCGTCGAACTCCTCGCTCCATTGCCGTAGCGCCACCAGCACCGGGAAGGTGCCGCGGCCCTTCGGCGTCAGCACATATTCCTGGTAGGCGCTGCCGTCGGAAGCGGGGGCGGTCGCCAGAATGCCGTGCTCGACGAGTGACCGCAGGCGCGCGGCCAGAATGTTCTTGGCCATGCCGAGCTTGCTCTGGAATTCGCCGAAGCGCCGTACGCCCAACAGTGCCTCGCGGATGATCAGCAGCGACCACCAGTCGCCAAGCGCCTCCAACGACCGTGCGATCGGGCAGGAATCGCCGTCGAAGCTCGTTCGTCTCACCATTGTCTTTCGTCCTGTCGCGTTCGCCCGCCTTCCGCGCCGATCACGCGCTTGTGTGGTTGCATCATAAAACCATTTGTCCTAGATGGCAACTTAGTTTCATAATGCAACCACTGGAGGCGAGCGTGAGATTGAAGAACAAGACGGCCCTGATTACCGGCGGCAACAGCGGCATTGGCCTTGCGACCGCAAAGCTGTTCGTGGCCGAGGGCGCCAAGGTGGTGATCACCGGCCGCAACAAGGGGACGCTGGAGGCCGCTGCGAAAGAGCTCGGGCCGAACGCGCTTGCGCTGGTTGCCGACGCCACCGACATCGCCGCGACCGAAGCCGCGATCAAGAAGGGCGCGGACAAGTTCGGCAAGGTCGACATCGTCTTCGCCAATGCCGGCATCGCCGGCGGCACGCCGCTCGGCTCAGCCACGCTTGAGATCTTCGAGACCGTGATCCGCACGAACCTCACCGGCGTGTTCTTCACCGTTCAATCCGCGCTGCCCTACCTTAACGACAATGCCTCGATCATCCTCAACGGCTCGGTGATCTCGGTGCTCGGCATTCCCGGCTACTCGGCTTACGGCGCCGCGAAGGCCGGCGTTCGCGCCATGGCGCGGACCATGGCCTCGGAACTGTCGCCGCGCGGCATCCGCGTCAACGTGGTCGCGCCGGGCGCGATCCGCACACCGATCTGGGGACCTGCGGTGGCGACGCCCGAGGCCGAGAAGGCATTCGAGAGGCGCATCGCGCTCTCGACGCCGCTCGGGCGCATCGGCGAAACGGATCACGTTGCAAAGACCGTGCTGTTCCTCGCTTCCGATGATTCCGCGCATGTGCAGGGCCAGGAGATCTTCGTCGACGGCGGCGCGGTCGCATCTCCGAGCGGCGCGCCGATCTATCGGGGCTAATCAAATCAAGTGCAAATTGAATCGGCCAGCGCAACGGGAAGCGGTTGCGCCGGCCGGTTCCTACGCCTCGGGGGATGCATTTCGAAAACCTTTGCGTGAGGCGTTGAACCTTCGCGCGTACTGCCAAGACGTTCTTAAGGGCAGGGGGTCAGAAGACTCATTTTAAGGGAGCCCGTTATGCCGAAAGCAGCCCCTATTTCTTCGTCGATTTCAGCACCGCGTGTTTACACCGAAGATTCTGCCATTCCCGGCAAACGGACCGACAAGTCCGAGCTCATCGGGACCGCTCTGTTCGCCGGCATCGGACTGTTTATTTCGCTGATAGCCATCATCCTGGGCATTCAGGGCGCTTGGTTGTAGCCCCGCGGCGACGGCGCACCAGGGGCGGATCGCGGCCGCGCGCTTGCGCTTCGACGTGCGCACCGACGGCTAGAGCAGCGACACCAATCCGCCGCCGTGACGCTCCAGCTTTCCGGCCAATTCGAGCTCCAGGAGCACGGTGCGCACGATTGCGGGCGAGGCGCCGGACATCCGCACGAGATCGTCGATCGAGATCGGGGCAGGACCGAGCAGGGCGGTGATCTGGTCGCGGTCGTGGCCTTGCGGATCGCTCTCGAACGGCTCGCTGTCGGGCTCGCCTGCCGGATGCATCAGCGGCCGCTCCATGATCGGCTGCACCGCGTTGATGATGTCGGCGGCCTCGGTGACGAGGGTTGCGCCCTGCTTGATCAGATCGTTGGTGCCGGCGGCGCGCGGATCGAGCGGCGAGCCGGGAACGGCGAATACCTCGCGGCCCTGTTCGGCCGCCATGCGCGCGGTGTTCAGCGAGCCCGAGCGGTGCGCCGCTTCCACCACGATCACGCCGAGCGACGCACCGGAGATCAGTCGGTTGCGGCGGGGAAAGTCGCGGGCGCGCGGCTCGTGGCCGAGCGGCATTTCGGAGATTGCCGCGCCCTCATGGTCGAGGATCGCTGCGAGCAAATCGGTATGTTCGGGCGGATAGATGCAATCATGCCCGCCGGCGAGCACGGCGATCGTGCCGCTTGCGACGCTCGTGCGATGCGCGGCCTGGTCGACGCCGCGGGCGAGACCCGAGATGATGACAAAACCGGCTTCGCCGAGCTCGCGCGCAAGCTGCCCGGCAAACTTCAGCCCGGCGCCGGAAGCATTGCGCGAGCCGACGATCGCGATCATCGGCCGCATCAAGCTTTTCGTGTCGCCGCGCACGGCGAGCAAAGGCGGTGCATCGTCCAGCGTTGCGAGCCGCGCCGGATAGCCATCTTCACCGGGCGCGAGCCAGGCGATGCCGAACTTGCGGCTTGCGGCGAGCTCGGCCTTGGCTTCATCGGCGCTACAGATGCGCCCCGATCGCGCCGCGCCGCCGCGGCGCGCCAGATCTGGCAGCCGCTCCAGCGCGGCGCGCGCGGTGCCGAAATGATCGACCAGCGAACGGAAGGTGCGCGGGCCCACATTGTCTGAGCGGATCAGCCGCAGGCGGTCGATCCGCTCAGACTCGGTCAGCTCCACGCTTGGATTGATGGCGTCCACGGCGTCTCCTTGCAGGCACAGCATGGAACAACCTGAGGGCGTTGCGCAACAGTGACGTGCGCTTGCGCGACCCCGCCCCGATGCTAAAAGCGATGCCAATAAGAAGGATTTGCCATGATCTCACTCGCCGACCTCCAGCGCCGCATCGAAGCGGGGGAGCTGTCGCCCGATTCCGCGATCGCGCAATCGCATGCGGCGATCGAGGCCAAGGAGAAGGACGTCCGCGCCTTCGTCCGCCACGACAAGGCCGCGAAGGCGCAAAGCGCCGGTCCGCTGCGCGGCATCGCGATCGGGATCAAGGACATCATCGATACCGCCGATTTCCCGACCGAGATGGGCTCGGAGATCTATCGCGGGTGGCAGCCGCGCTCGGATGCGCCCGTCGTGATGATGCTGAAGCGGGCCGGGGCAACCATCATCGGCAAAACCACGACCACGGCGTTCGCCTCGCGCGATCCCACCCCGACGCGCAATCCGCATAATCTCGGCCATTCTCCGGGCGGCTCATCCTCCGGTTCGGCGGCAGCCGTCGGCGCCGGCATGATCCCGCTGGCGCTGGGCACCCAGACCGGTGGCTCGGTGATCCGTCCCGCCGCCTATTGCGGGACCGCTGCTATCAAGCCGTCGTTCCGCATGCTGCCGACGGTCGGTGTGAAGTGCTACTCGTGGGCGCTCGATACGGTCGGCCTGTTCGGCGCGCGCGTGGAAGATCTCGCGCGCGGGCTGTTGGCGATGACGGGGCGCGGCGAATTCTCCGGCATTGCCGCCGCGACGTCGCCGCGCATCGGCGTGGTCAGGCAGGAATTCGCCGGCGCAGTGGAGCCGGCGGCCGAAGAGGGGCTGCAAGCCGCGATCAAGGCGGCGACGCGCGCCGGCGCCAGCGTGCAGACCATCGATCTGCCCGAAGCGGTGCAGGAGGCCTGGCGCATCCATCCGATCATTCAGGATTTCGAGGCGCATCGCGCGCTGGCCTGGGAGTTTTCCGAACGCCACGACGAGATCGCGCCGATGCTGCGTGCCAGTCTCGATGCGACGGTTGGCCTGACGCCGCAGGACTATGACGAAGCGCGGCGGATCAGCCGCCGCGGCCGCCGTGAGCTCGGTGAGCTGTTCGAAGGCGTCGACGTGCTCCTGACCTATTCCGCGCCGGGCACCGCGCCCGCCAAGGAGCTCGCGACCACGGGCGATCCCCGTTACAACAGGCTCTGGACCCTGATGGGCAATCCTTGCGTCAACGTGCCGGTGCTGAAGGTCGGCGGCCTGCCGATCGGCGTGCAGGTGATCGCGCGTTTCGGCAACGATCCGCGCGCACTTGCGGCGGCCTGGTTCCTGGAGGAGGCGCTGGCGAAATCAGGCTAGCGCGGGTTCGGGGGCAGCAATGCGATGGCCGGATGCAGCAGCCGGCGCTGCGCTGCTAGCTGCACCTTGCTTCATCCAGCGCTCGGCGGCCTCGCGGCCGCTCCGGTGCAGCAGGCGAATGAAGCCGCGGCCGAGATCGGTGGATGAGCGCTGCGCCAGCCCGTCAACGGAATCTTCTGCCGCGATCCTGGAGAGCCGCAAGGACGGCGCGGCTTGCGACTGCGCCCATTCGATCGCGGCGATCTCGGCATTGAGGGCGGCGTTCGCCGCGATCTGGTCGAGCCGGCGGTCGATCGCGGCGAGTGTGATCGGTACGTAGCTGTCGCGCGCCGGCGTGACCTGGACGAGCAGCACATCGGCGGTCGTCGTGTCCTGAGCCAGCCGCAGCAGCGGCGGGTTGCCGCCAAGGCCGCCGTCCCAATAGGCCTCGCCGTCGATCTCGACGGCGCAGTGGACGAGCGGCGGGCAGGTCGAGGCCAGCGCGACGTCGGTGGTAATTGCCTCGTTGCGGAAGATCTGCTGCTGGCCGTCGCGGATCCGCGTCGCTGCGATCAGAAGCTTCGGGCAGTTCGGATGGCGCAGGGCGGCGAAATCGATGTCGCGCGACAGAGCCTGCCGCAGCGGATCGAGATCGAACGGATCAAAGTGACCGGAGCGCAGCGTCGGCCCGAACGCGACCGAGCTTCCCGCCGGCGAGAAGCCGCCGACCAACATCAGCGCGCGAAACGAGGCTTCGTGCATCAGCCGGAGCCAGAACCGATTCAGCCGGGCGCGGGCGCCTTCGCGGCCAGCTTCGGCAAAGCCGGAGGCGAGCAGCAGCGCGTTGATGGCGCCGGCGCTGGCGCCGCTGATGGTGTCGATCGCGATATCAGGCTCTTCCAGCAGCCGCTCGAGCACGCCCCAGGTGAAGGCCGCAAAAGTGCCGCCGCCCTGCAGCGCCAGCGAGAGCTTTCGCGGCGGCCATTGGGCGGAATGTGCACGCGCGGTCACGCCCGGTACAGCCTTCCTCACCACGATATCGAGCGGAGCGTCGGCTTTCGTAGGGGGCTCAGGCTGCGGCGCCTGCGATGAAACGGGCGCAGGCGTGTCGACACGCGGCGAGGGCGCATCGGACCAGATATTGGTCATCGAAAGCAATCGGCTCGCTGCGGTGCCGGAAGCACCCCGCGAACCAACCCCGTCATGCGCGTCGACAATCTTCTCGCTCATTCTGAGCAACCGCCACCATTTCACTGTCGGGATGACAGGCTGTCAGCATGACAGGCTCGGAACCCGCTTGCCAACACAACCGCGATTCGGCCGCAAGTTGCGAACAGGATTTTGCATATAATGCAGAAGGGCCGTTTCGGTATCCGTAGATGCCCGGCTTTGGATTCTTGTTCTGACGCGATTTCTTGACGCGAACCGGCATCCACTTCGCTCGAAACGCTCTAGGCCTTCTCCCCGATCCGGCTTTCCTTGCCCGCTTGCAAGCGCTTGATGTTCTCGCGGTGCGCGTAGAACAGCAGCAGCGTCAGCACTGCTGATAAAGCAGACAATGCCAGGTGCCCGAACCACCACAGGAACATCGGCGTGATGAACGCCGCCACCAGCGCCGACAGCGAGGAATAGCGGGTGGTGAAGGCGGTTGCCAGCCAGAGCAGGCAGAACACGACGGCGCCAGGCCAAAACAGGCCGAGCAGGATGCCGATGTAGACGGCCACGCCCTTGCCGCCTTTGAACTTGAGCCAGACCGGGAAGAGATGGCCCAGGAACGCGCCGAGCCCGGCCACCATGGCGGCATTGGGACCTGCGAGATAGCCGGCGATCACCACGGCCACGGTGCCCTTGAGCGCGTCGAACAGCAGGGTGCCCGCGGCAAGGCTCTTGCGTCCCGTGCGCAGCACATTGGTGGCGCCGATGCTGCCGGAGCCGATCGAGCGGATATCCTGCGTGCCCGCGAGTTTGGTGAGAATCAGCCCGAACGGAATTGAGCCGAGGAGATAGCCGATGACGAAGGCCACCGGCAGGAATGCTTCAAGCCCCATGGCGGCATCTCCAAAGACTGGGTCTCCGTGCCGAACGATCACCCATGTCCGACATACTCGTAGACCGTCCGACCGCCGACAATGGTGCGCACGACGCGGCCTGTAAAGCGGGCCTCATCAAACGGGGTATTCTTACAGGGCGATTTCAGGTCGGCCGGATCGACCACCCAGGGCGTATCGGGGTCGATCACGATGACGTCCGCGGGGCTGCCGACGCGCAAGGTTCCGCCTGGTAGCCCGAGCAACTCGGCCGGCCGCGTCGACATTGCGCGGATCAGCGTCTTCAGTTCCATCTCGCCATTGTGCACGAGGCGGAGGCCCGCCGGCAGCATGGTCTCGAGCCCCACGGCGCCGGGGGCGGCTTCCGCGAACGGCAAGCGCTTGACCTCGACGTCCTGCGGATTGTGGTCGGACATGATGACGTCGAGAAGCCCGGAGGCGAGCGCCGCCACCACCGCGCGGCGGTCGTCCTCGGTCCGGAGGGGCGGCGACAGTTTCAGGAACGAACGGTAGGGCCCGATGTCGTTCTCGTTCAGCGCCAGATGATTGATCGAGACCGAGGCGCTGACGGCGAGCCCGGCGTCGCGGGCGCGCTCCAGGATCTCGAGGGAGTCGATGCAGGTCAGCGACGCCGCGTGGTAGCGGCCGCCGGTGAGTGCAACGAGGCGTAAGTCGCGCTCCAGCATGACGGCTTCGGCGGCATTCGGGATGCCCATCAGCCCGAGCCGGGTCGCGAACTCGCCCTCGTTCATCACGCCTTCGCCCACGAGGTTGGGATCCTCGGTGTGATGCACGATCAGCGCGTCGAAGTCGCGGGCGTAGGTCAGCGCGCGTCGCATCACCTGGGCGTTGGTCACGCTTCGGTCGCCGTCGCTGAAGGCGACCGCGCCGGCGGCCTTCAAGAGGCCGAACTCGGTCATCTCCTCGCCGAGCATGCCCTTGGTCAGCGCCGCCATCGGCTGGATATTGACGATCGCGGTGTCGCGGGCTCTGCGCATCACAAAGTCCACGGTCGCCGAATTGTCGATGACCGGCGAGGTGGCGGGCTGGCAGATGATGGTGGTGATGCCGCCGGTCGCGGCGGCCTGGCTCGCCGAGGCAAAGGTCTCGCGGTGGCTGAGACCGGGCTCGCCGACGAAGGCGCGCAAGTCGATCAGGCCTGGCGCCACGATCTTGCCGGAGCAGTTGATGATGTCGGTGCCTTCAGGCACGCCGGCTGCGCCAATGCCGCGGCGGGTCTCGCGGATGGTGCCGTCGGCAATGAGGACGTCCCCGATGCCGTCGAAATCCCTGGAGGGGTCGACGACGCGGGCGTTGGCGAGCAGGATGGGGCGGCGGTCGGTCAACATCGGCATCACGCGTTCGGCAGGTTGCGGGCGAGCGCTTCCAGCACGGCCATGCGCACGGCGACGCCCATCTCCACCTGTTCGCGGATCAGGGACTGGGCGCCGTCGGCCACGATCGAGTCGATCTCCACGCCGCGGTTCATGGGACCGGGATGCATCACCAATGCATCCGGCTTGGCGTAGGCGAGCTTCTTCTGGTCCAGCCCGAAGTAGTGGAAATATTCCGATGACGAAGGCACGAACGAGCCGTTCATGCGCTCGCGCTGGAGCCGCAGCATCATCACGATGTCGGCGCCTTCCAGGCCCTCGCGCATGTCGCGCGCGACCTCGACGCCCATCCGCTCGATGCCGGGCGGCAGCAGCGTGGAAGGGCCGACGACGCGGACGCGGGCGCCCATGGTGTTGAGCAGGATGATGTTGGAGCGGGCGACGCGCGAATGCAGCACGTCGCCGCAGATCGCGACCACAAGGCCTTCGATCCGCCCCTTGTTGCGCCGGATGGTGAGCGCGTCGAGCAGCGCTTGGGTCGGGTGCTCATGCGCGCCGTCGCCGGCATTGATCACGGAACCGTCGACCTTGCGCGCCAGCAGTTCCACCGCGCCGGAGGCGTGATGGCGCACCACCAGGATGTCCGGGTGCATCGCGTTCAAAGTCACCGCGGTGTCGATCAGGGTTTCGCCCTTGCGGATCGAGGACGAGGACACCGACATGTTCATGACGTCGGCACCTAAGCGCTTGCCGGCGAGCTCGAACGAGGACTGGGTCCGGGTGGAAGCCTCGAAGAAGAGGTTCACCTGCGTCCGTCCACGCAAGACGGTGCGCTTCTTGTCAACCTGGCGGTTGAGCTCGACATATTCTTCGGACAGGTCGAGGAGGCCGGTAATGTCGGCCGCGGAAAGGCCCTCAATGCCCAGCAAATGCCGGTGGCCGAGGACGAAGGTCGATTTCGATGTCATTAAAAGCAGAGCTATAGGGGGCGACGGCGGGGGGAGCAAGGGGCAAAGATGGGCAAGTGAGTTATCCCCTGATCTGTCACCCGCTCAGTCATTCCGGGATGGCGCGTAAGCGCCAGACCCGGAATCTCGAGATTCCGGGTTCGGCTCTTCGAGCCGCCCCGGAATGACGAAGGATGGGACGGCATCGTGAAACCAATTCTTGCTGCATTTATATCGATCATCATGAGCTCATCCGCCTGGGCCCAACCACTCCCCGGCGACTTTTTCTATCTGCGCGACGTCGAGCCCCGCATCATCCAGGACATCCGCTACGCCACCTCGAACAATTTCGTCGGCCGGCCGCTCGCCGGCTATAGCGCCGGCGAATGCGTGGTGAAGCGCGAGGTCGGGCTGCGGCTGAAGGCGGTTCAGGAGGAACTGGCCGCGCAACATCTCTCGCTCAAAATGTTCGACTGCTACCGGCCGGCACGGGCCTCGCGCGACATGATGAAGTGGTCGCAGAACGGCCACGAGACTGCCGCCGAGCGGCGCTACAATCCGAAGATTCCCAAGAGCGAGCTATTTCGGCTCGGCTACATCGCGAGCCGCTCGCAGCATTCGACCGGGGCGGCACTCGATCTCACTTTGGTCGATCTCAAGGCCGAGAATTCCGCCAAATACGACCCATCAAAGGCCTATGCCGATTGCACGGCGCCAGCCGAGGCGCGGGCGCCGGAGGGCAGCGTCGACATGGGCACTGGTTACGACTGTACCGACGCGAAGGGGCATACTGCGGCACAGTCGATCAATGCGGAGCAACGCGCTTGGCGCAAGCGGCTGGTGGCTGCGATGGCCAGGCAAGGCTTTGTGAACTATTCGAAGGAGTGGTGGCATTTTTCGCTGCCGGGGGCGGGCGGGGCAGCCTATGATTTCCCGATCCAGCCGCGGCGGAACTAAGGTCCGGTTCGAGGAGGCGCATATGATCCGGCCGAGCTTTGCGACCCACGAGGTCTTCAACCAGTCGCCGCCGTTCGAGGACGTCGACCTGTTCGCGGCCGACCGTCCGCTGGTCGATGCGGTGAGGGCCAATGGCGGCGCGGCGGCGGAACGGGAGCTGTCGGAGTTCGGCAAGCACTGGGGCTCGGCCACGATGGCCGATCGCGGACGCGTCGCGAACGAGAACACGCCGAAGCTGCGCAGCTTCGATGCCAAGGGCAATCGCCGCGACCAGGTCGAGTTTCATCCGGCCTATCACGAGCTGATGGCGCACAGTGCGCATGCGGGCCTGCACAATTCGACGTGGACGGCGGATGGAAAGCCCGCTGGCGATGCGGCGGAGGTCATCCGCGCCGCAAAGTTCTATATCGCCGCGCAGGTCGAGACCGGCCATCTCTGCCCGATCACGATGACACGAGCCTCTGTGGCCGCGCTGGCGATGCAGCCCGATCTGCTCGCGCGCGTGATGCCGGTGCTGTCGACGAGGAGTTATGATCCCAGCTTCGTGCCGTGGTGGCAAAAGCGCGGCATGACGCTCGGCATGGGCATGACCGAGAAGCAGGGCGGCACCGACGTGCGCGCCAACATGACGCGCGCCGTAAGCGAGGGGGATGCTTATCGCATCACCGGCCACAAATGGTTCATGTCGGCGCCGATGTGCGATGCGTTCCTGGTGCTGGCGCAGGCAGACGCGGGCCTAACCTGCTTCTTCATGCCGCGCTTTGCGCCCGACGGCTCGGTGAACGCGATCCAGTTCCAGCGGCTGAAGGACAAGCTCGGCAACCGCTCCAACGCCTCCTCCGAGGTCGAGTTCGTCGGTGCCTATGCAGAAAGGGTCGGCGAGGAGGGCAAGGGCATCCGCACCATCATCCAGATGGTGCAGCTGACGCGCCAGGATTGCGCGATCGCCTCCGTCGGCCTGATGCGTTCGGGGCTCGCGCATGCGCTGCATCACGCCCGTCACCGCAGCGTGTTCCAGAAGCATCTCGCCGATCAGCCCTTGATGCAGGCGGTGCTGTCAGACATGGCGCTGCATGTCGAGGCGAGCACCGCCCTGGTGATGCGACTCTGCCGCGCCTTCGACCGGACGCCGCACGATGCGGCGGAGGCCGCCTATATGCGGCTGCTGACGCCCGCGATCAAATATTGGACCTGCAAGAGCGCGCCGCCGTTCCTCTACGAAGCGATGGAGTGCCTCGGCGGCAACGGGTATGTCGAGGACGGCATTTTGGCGCGTCATTATCGCGAGTCTCCCGTCAACGCGATCTGGGAAGGCTCGGGCAACGTCATGTGCCTCGACGTGCTCCGCGCGCTCTCGCGCGAGCCGGAGGCGGCGATGGCGGTGCTGCAATCGCTTGCGGCCGAGACAAAAGGACTGCCCGGAGCGGGTGAGGCCGCCGCGTTCATCGGCAAGACCTTTCGCCGTGCTGACGGCGAGCGCGTCGCGCGGCTGGCAGTCGAGAAGCTGGCGTTGTTCGCCGCGGCTGCGGCGCTAGGCCGCGTGTCACCGCGCAATGCCGAATTGTTCGCCGCAACGCGCCTCGCTGCCAATCACGCCAGCATGTACGGCGCCGTGGAGTTGGAGAGCGCCGACGTGTGCGCGCTGCTGGAGCGAGCGCTGCCGTGAGTCTCCCAAACGAAAGCCTTTTGATGGATTCCCTCAATCCCGACCATCCGCCGCTCACCATGACGCCTGCGACGCCGCGCGTCTGGATGTTCTGGAGCACCGCACTGTGGGGTCTCCTCATCTTCCTCGCGATGTTCGTCGGGCAGATCGGCGCGATCGTTCTGCTGGTAGCGCAGCGTGGTCTGCCCATGGATCTCGCCTCGCTGCAAGTCGTCGGCCATGAGCCCCAGGCGCTTGCGCTGTCAGTGGCCATGGGCCTGCCGGCGACGCTGGCCGTGGTCTGGCTTGCCATTCGCATCAAGAAGGCGTCCTTCGTGAATTATCTCGCGCTGCATTGGCCGTCCTGGAAGCATCTGCTGTTCGGCGCGGTCGGCCTGGTCCTGATCGTGTTGGCCTGGGAGACAATGTCGCGCGCGCTCGGCCGCGAGGCGACGCCGGGCTTCATGACAGATTTGTTGAAATCAGGTCGCGACAAGGGCGCCGCAATGGTGCTGCTGTTTGCCTTCAGTGTGGCGGCGCCCATGTCGGAAGAAGTGTTGGCGCGGGGCTTCCTCTATCGCGGCTGGTCTGCGAGCTTCTTGCGCGTGCCCGGCGCGATCATCCTGTCGTCGCTGGTGTGGACAATCGTGCACCTGCAATACGACATGTATTTTCTCGCCGAGGTTTTCACCATCGGCCTGTGGTTTGGCTACATGCGCTACCGTGCCAATTCGCTTTGGCTCACGGTCGTGTTGCATGCGCTCAACAATCTGACCGCAGTGGTGCTGACGATGTGGTTGGCAAGTTAGGCGGCCAGCGCGATCGCGACCGGCATCGTGATGGCCGCAAAAATCGTTTGCAGCGTGATGATCTGCGCCAGCAGCGGCGCATCGCCGCCCATCTGGCGGGCCAAGACATAGGCGCTAGGCGAGGTCGGCACCGCCGCGCAGATCGCGACGATCGCGAGGCTGTCGCCGGAGAGCCCGAACCAGGCGCCGAGCCCCAGCGCGAGCGCGGGCATCAGCGCGAGCTTGAAGACGACGCCGGTGGCCGCGCCGAGGCTCGGGCGCAAGAGACCTTCGAGATGCAGGCCGGCGCCCGTGACGAGCAGGCCGATCGCCAGCGAGGAGCGGCTCAGCGCATCCGCCACCTCGTGCCAGAGTTTCGGCAGCGGCATGTGCGTCAGATTGACGGCAAGGCCGATCACGCAGGCCCAGATCAGGGGATTGCGGACCACCGTCATGACGACGGCTCGTGCAGACTGCTTTTCGGGCGCGGCGTAATGGGCGAGCACCACGACACTGAGCACGTTGACCAGGGGAATGATCGCGACCATCGCCACGGAGGCGAGCGCCAGCCCGACGTCGCCGAACATATTGGCTGCGACCGACAGTCCGACGAAGGTCTGCCAGCGCGTTGCGCCCTGAAAGATCGAGGTGAAGGCGGGGCCGTCGATGCCGAGCCGGGTAAGGGCGGGGCGCAGTGCAAGGCACAAGAGCGACATCGCGAGCGCTGACAGCAGCAGCGCGCCGCCGACGCCAGCGACCGGCACCTTGGAGAGGTCCGCCTTCACCAGCGTCTGGATCAGCAGCATCGGAAACAGCACGAAATAGGTCAGGCGCTCCAGCCCATGCCACTGCGTGTCGAGCCGCATCAGGCTGCGCTTCAGCACGACACCGAGCACGATGAGGATGAAGACCGGCAGCAGCGCCGCGATCACGACGGCCATGGATCAGTCCGTCCCCGGGCGAGCGCGAAGATTGGCGAGGCGGTCGAGCGCGCCTTGCAGGATGAAGATCGCCGCGTGCTCGTCGATCACCTCGGCGCGCTTGGCGCGGCTGACGTCCATGCCGATCAGCTCGCGCTCGACTGCCGCCGTCGAGAGGCGCTCGTCCCACAGGCCGATGGGGAGTGCGGTCAGGCCGGCAAGATTGCGGGCGAAGGCACGGGTGGATTGCGCGCGCGGGCCCTCGCTGCCATCCATGTTGATGGGCAGGCCGAGCACGAAACCGGCTGCCCTGCGTTCAGCCGCGATCGCGAGCAGCCGGGCGGCATCCTGCTTGAACGCCTTGCGCTGGATCGTCTCGACGCCGGTCGCCAACCGCCGGTCGGGATCGGACACGGCAACGCCGATGGTTTTGGTGCCTAAGTCAAGCCCGACCAGCGCGCCGCGCGCGGGCCAGTGTGTTGCAGCATCGACGAGAGGCAGGATAAGAGCCGGCATGGCTTAGCGCATATCACGCGTCGCGCTGCGGAGTGAACCCGGAACATGGATGCGCTCGCATTATTCGGCGTGTTTGCCGCGTCCTGCGCGTTCGGCTCGGCCTCGATTTTCTCCAGGGGCACCTGACCGTTCGGTCTGCTCGAAGCGATCTGGGCCGTTGCGCCGCGCATTGCTGGACACGACAGATTTGTGGCGATGAATTTCAGTGAGATGGAACGCCGGCGCTCGCGGTGACTTTCACGATCATTTCGTGATCAAGGCGACGATCAAGTTCTTCGTCAGGCGGCGATGACGTCCTGGTCCAGCTTCAGGCAAGCGGCAAAGCCGCTCAGTGCGCTGGATTGATGTCCGGCGCGGCGCTGGATGAAGAGTGTCTCGACACGCGCATGCGACGGGCTCAGCGCGTGGATCGACACGCTTCCGTTCATCGCGCTGCGCTCGACCACAATGCGCGGCAGCAGCGTCACGCCCATGTCGGCAGCGACGCAGCCGATCATGCCGTCGAGTGTGCCGAGCTCGAAGCGCGCCGCCGACGGCCAGCCGAACTCGACGAACACCTGCTCGAGCCGTTGGCGGTAGGTGCAGCCGGTGCGGAACACCAGCGCCGTCGGGCCGGGCTCCGGCGTGCCGGCACGCAGCTCGGCCAACGAAGCCCAGCGCCGCGCGCTGACCAGCACCAGCTCTTCGCGGAAGGCGCTCGTCGCTATGAGCTCGGCATGCGCGATGGGACCCGCGACGAAGGCGCCGTCGAGCGAGCCGTCGAGCACGGCGGCGACAAGGTCGGCCGTGGTTGCGGTGCGCAGAGAAAGGCGCACGGCAGGAAAACGGCGGTGGAAATCCGCCAGCACGGGCGGCAGCCGCACGGCCGCGGTGGTCTCCATCGATCCAATCGCGAGCGGTCCCTTCGGCTCACCGTCATCTTGCGCGGCGAGCACGGCTTCACGCGACAGCGCCGCCATTTTTTGCGCATAGGGCAGGAGGCGTTTGCCGGCACCGGTCAGCGTCATGCCGCGGCTGTGACGTTCGAACAGCGGCGTGCCGATCTCGGCTTCCAGCGCCTTCACGCGCTGGGTGACGTTGGACTGCACGGTATTGAGCTCTTCGGCGGCGCGGGTGATGCCGCCGGTGCGGGCGACGATGGCAAAGGTCTGGAGATCACTGAGTTCCATGGAATCGTTCCGCATTTGAGATGGCAGCGTTCTCTAGAATTCAATTTCAGAGAATGCTATTCGCGGCTAATGTTCCTGTCCAGAGTGGGAGGACGCATGCCGATCGCCACGCCGCTGACAGAGCTTCTGGGGATCAAGCATCCCATTCTGTCGGCTCCCATGGACACCATTGCAGGCAGCCGGTTGACCCGCGCCGTCAGCAGTGCCGGCGGCTTCGGAATCTTGGGTGGTGGCTACGGCGACCAGGCCCGGCTGGAGACCGAGACCAAGGAGCTGGAGGGTCTTGCGCCGTTCGGTATCGGCTTCATCACCTGGAGCCTGGCAAAACAGCCGGAGCTTCTCGACATTACGCTGGACGCCCAGCCTCAGGCCATCATGCTGTCGTTTGGCGATCCCGCGCCGTTCGGGCCGCGCATCAAGGCGGGCGGCGCGCGATTGATCTGCCAGGTGCAGAGCGAGGACATGGCGAAGCAGGCGCTTGATGCCGGCGCGGATATCCTGATCGCACAGGGTACCGAGGCTGGCGGCCATGGCGCGTCGCGCACTACGATCGACATCGTGCCTGCGATCGTCGATCTCACGGCAGGACGCGTGCCGGTCGTCGCGGCCGGCGGTATCGCGGATGGCCGGGGCCTCGCTGCAATGTTGATGCTGGGGGCATCCGGCGTGCTGATGGGCACACGCTTTTATGCGAGCGTGGAGGCCAATGGCGCGGAGGAAGCGAAGCGGCGCATTCGTGAAGCCGACAGCAATGATACCGTGCGCGGCGTCGTCTTCGACTGGTCGCGAAATCTGTTCTGGCCGGCGCCGTTCACTGCGCGCTCGCTGATCAATGATCACATCAAGCGCTGGACCGGCCGCGAGATCGAGTTGATGCAGCGCGCAAGCGAGGTCGCCGCGGAGTATGCTGCGGCGAAGGCCGCGGGCAATTTCGAGGTCGCTGCGGTTTTTGCCGGCGAGGCCGTCGGACTGATCCATGACATTCCGTCCGCCGCGGAGATCGTGGAGCGGATTGCGACGGAGGCGGAGCAACTCCTGGCCGGGCGGAGAAACTCGGTCGTCGCGGCGTAGAGTTTTTCACCCTCCACCTCCAGGGGAGGGTAAGCAAAAACGAGAAAGAGACACACCATGTGGCCTGACCGTCGACTGATCGATCTCTTCAAGACCGAATTCCCGATCGTGCTGGCGCCGATGGCGGGCGTGATGGATGCGGAGCTGGTGATTGCGGCCGCGCAAGGCGGGGCGCTGGGGTCGCTGCCCTGCGCGATGATCTCGCCGGAGAAGGCGCGCGAGCAGGTTGGTCTCATCCGCCAGAACGTGAAGGCACCGGTCAATCTGAACTTCTTCTGCCACACACCGGTAGAGCTCACGACCGAGGCCGAGGCACGCTGGAAGCAGCGGCTTGCGGGCTATTACACCGAGCACGGTCTTGATCCGGCGGCGCCGATCGCTGCGGCGAACCGTGCGCCCTTCGACGCGGCATTCTGTGAGGTCGTCGAGGAGCTGAAGCCGGAAGTCGTCAGCTTTCACTTCGGCTTGCCGGAGCAAGCTCTGCTCAAGCGGGTGAAGGCAGCCGGCTGCCTCGTGATCTCGTCGGCCACCACGGTGAAGGAAGCGGTCTGGCTCGAGCAGCGCGGCGTCGATGCCATCATCGCGCAAGGCGCCGAGGCGGGCGGTCATCGCGGCATGTTCCTGACCGACAAGATCGCGGAACAGCCCGGCACCTTTGCGCTGGTGCCGCAGGTCGTCGATGCCGTGAAGGTGCCGGTGATCGCCTGCGGCGGCATTGCGGATGGGCGCGGCATTGCCGCGGCCTTTGCGCTCGGTGCATCCGGTGTGCAGATCGGCAGCGCCTATCTGCGCTGTCCTGAATCCAAGGTCACGGCCGGAGGCCGCAAGGCGCTGGCCGAGGCCGACGACGAATCCACCGTCATCACCAATGTCATGACCGGGCGTCCTGCGCGCGGGGTGCAGAACCGGCTGATGCGCGAGGCCGGCCCGATCTCGCCGGATGCACCTCCCTTTCCCCATGCTGCGACCGCGCTCGGGCCCCTGAAAGCGGCTGCCGAAAAGCAGGGGAGGGTGGATTTCACCAATCTCTGGGCTGGGCAGGCCGTGGCCCTCGGCCGGGATGTCCCTGCGGCCGAATTGACCCGCGATCTCGCCAAATCGGCGCTGGCTCGCATGAAAGCGCTCGCTGGATAGGCGGGAAGCGCCGGTTGCGGCGCAAAACCGGCCTCTGCTATACGGCACATAGGTTTTGCCGTGAGAGGCCTTATATAATGTCCGTCGACGCCACGACCGTCCGCCGCATCGCGCATCTGGCGCGCATTGCGGTTTCCGAGGACGAGGTTCCGCATCTCCAGGGCGAGCTCAATGCCATGCTCGCCTTCGTCGAGCAGCTCTCGGAGGTCAATGTCGAGGGCGTGGAGCCGATGACCTCGGTCACGCCGATGCAGATGAAAAAACGGCAGGATGTCGTCACGGACGGCGAGATCGCCGATGATATCGTTGCCAACGCGCCCGCGACCGAAGGTCACTTTTTCCAGGTGCCGAAGGTCGTCGAGTAACTTTTAGGACGTGGTCCGATGTGTCTGCTTTGCGACGATGAGAAGGCCTATCAGGCCTACATGACCTATCTCGACAAGATCGAGCGGCAGGGCAAGGCTGCCGATCCCGACGTCGCCGTCAATGCCGTGCTCGACGAGATCGAGGCCGCCGCAAAAGCAGCCGCCAAAAAAGACGACCCGGCCAACGACAAGACCCTGTCTCCGTTCTTCTGTAGCCCGATCAATAAATGACCGATTTGACATCGCTGACGCTCGCCGCGGCCCGCAAGGGTCTCGCCGACAAGACTTTCACGTCGCTCGAGCTGACCGATGCGCATCTGTCCGCGATCGAAGCTGCGCGCGTGCTCAATGCCTTCGTCATGGAGACGCCGGACCAGGCGCGCAGCATGGCGCGCGAGGCGGACGCCAGGATCGCCAGGGGCGACGCCGGTCCGCTCGCCGGCATCCCGCTCGGGATCAAGGATCTGTTCGCGACCAAGGGCGTGCGCACCACGGCGTGCTCGAAGATCCTCGACAATTTCGTACCGACCTATGAATCGACCGTGACGTCGCAGCTCTGGCGCGACGGCGCGGTGTTGCTCGGCAAGCTCAACAATGACGAGTTCGCGATGGGTTCGTCGAACGAGACCTCCTGCTTCGGCCCGGTCGGCAATCCCTGGCGGCGCGACGGTTCGAACGCGACGCTGGTGCCGGGCGGCTCGTCCGGCGGTTCGGCCTCGGCCGTAGCGGCGCTGCTCTGCATGGGCGCGACCGCGACCGACACCGGTGGCTCGATCCGCCAACCGGCCGCGTTCACCGCGACCGTCGGCATCAAGCCGACCTATGGCCGCTGCTCGCGCTGGGGCATCGTCGCCTTTGCCTCCTCGCTTGACCAGGCCGGCCCGATCGCGCGCAGTGTGCGCGATGCCGCGATGCTGCTGCGCTCGATGGCCGGGCACGATCCGAAGGATACGACCTCGGTCGACATCCCGGTGCCGGACTACGAGGCTGCGATCGGCAAGTCCGTGAAAGGCATGAAGATCGGCGTCCCCAGGGAGTATCGTCTCGACGGCATGCCGGCCGAGATCGAGAAACTCTGGAGCGCGGGCGCGGACTGGCTCAGGAGCGCCGGCGCCGAGCTTGTCGAGGTGTCGTTGCCGCACACCAAATATGCGCTGCCGGCCTATTACATCGTGGCGCCGGCAGAGGCGTCCTCCAATCTCGCGCGCTATGACGGTGTGCGTTACGGCCTGCGCGAGCAGGGCAGGAACATCATCGAGCTGTACGAAAACACCCGGGCCGAGGGCTTTGGCGCAGAGGTGAAGCGCCGCGTCATGATCGGCACCTATGTGCTCTCGGCCGGCTATTACGACGCCTATTACCTGCGGGCGCAAAAAGTACGAACGCTGATCAAGAAGGACTTCGAGGACTGCTTCGCCAAAGGCGTGGATGCGATCCTAACCCCGGCGACGCCGTCGGCGGCCTTCGGCATCGGCGAGAAGGGCGGCGCCGATCCGGTCGAGATGTACCTCAACGACATCTTCACGGTGACCGTGAACATGGCGGGCCTGCCCGGCATCGCCGTGCCCGCCGGCAAGGACGCGCAGGGCCTGCCGCTCGGCTTGCAACTGATCGGCCGTCCCTTCGACGAAGAGACGCTGTTCTCGCTCGGCGAGGTGATCGAGCAGGCTGCCGGCCGCTTCACGCCCGCGAGGTGGTGGTGAATGTCGCCGCGTTCATCGCGAGCCTTGACGGCGCGGCGCCTGCGCCGGAATTGAACGCGTCGCTCGCCGGCCTCTGGTGGGCGGCCAAGGGCGACTGGGTCCGCGCACACAGAATAGTCCAGGACGAGAGCAGCCGCGAGGCGGCCTGGGTGCATGCGTATCTGCACCGCGTCGAAGGTGATCTCGGCAATGCTGGCTACTGGTACCGCCAGGCCGGTCAGCCCGCGGCAAAGGATTCATTGGAAGCAGAGTGGGAGCGGATCGTTGCCACGCTGCTTGGGAGCAAGACATGAGCACGGCCACGCACAAGCTTCTCAAGGGCGCCACCGGCGATTGGGAGATGGTCATCGGCATGGAGATCCATGCCCAGGTGATCTCGAACTCAAAACTGTTCTCGGGCGCCTCGACCACATTCGGCGGGGAGCCGAACAGCCATGTCTCGCTGGTCGACGCCGCGATGCCGGGCATGCTGCCCGTCATCAACGAAGAATGCGTCAGGCAGGCTGTCCGGACCGGGCTTGGCCTCAACGCAAAGATCAATCTGCGTTCGGTGTTCGACCGCAAGAACTATTTCTATCCGGACTCGCCGCAAGGCTACCAGATCAGCCAGTACAAATCGCCGGTGGTGGGTGAGGGCGAGGTGCTGATCGAGCTCGACGGCGGTCGCAGCGTCACCATCGGCATCGAGCGGCTGCACCTGGAGCAGGATGCGGGCAAATTGCTGCATGACCAGTCGCCAAGCATGTCCTTTGTCGATCTCAACCGCTGCGGTGTGGCGCTGATGGAGATCGTCTCCAAGCCCGACATCCGCGATGCCGAGCAGGCGAAGGCCTATGTGACCAAGCTGCGCTCGATCCTGCGCTATCTCGGCACCTGCGACGGCGACATGGAGAAGGGAAGCTTGCGTGCCGACGTCAACGTCTCGGTACGCCGGCCCGGCGGTCCGCTCGGCACCCGCTGCGAGATCAAGAACATGAACTCGATCAACTTCATCGGTCAGGCGATCGAATACGAGGCGCGGCGTCAGATCGAGATCTTGGAAGACGGCGGCGAGATCGAGCAGGAGACGCGGCTCTATGATCCCAATAAGGGCGAGACGCGCTCGATGCGGTCCAAGGAAGAGGCGCATGACTACCGCTACTTCCCCGATCCCGACCTGCTGCCGCTCGAGTTCAGCCAGGAGTTCGTCGACGATCTGAAGGCGAAGCTGCCCGAGCTGCCGGACAAGAAGAAGACGCGCTTCGTCGCCGACTTCGGCCTGTCGGCCTATGACGCGAGCGTGCTGGTCGCCGAGCGCGAGAGCGCGGTATTCTACGAGACGGTGCTCGACAAGCTCGCCAACCGCGCGCGCGACGGCAAGATGGCGGCGAACTGGGTGATCAATGAGCTGTTCGGCCGTCTCAACAAGGAAGGCCGGGATATTACGGGCTCTCCCGTCAACGCGGAGCAACTCGCCGCGATCATCGACCTGATCGGCGAGGGCACGATCTCAGGCAAGATCGCCAAGGATCTGTTCGAGCTCGTCTGGCAGGAGGGCGGCGATCCCCGCGCGCTGGTGGAAAGCCGCGGCATGAAGCAGGTCACCGACCTCTCGGCGATCGAAAAGGTGGTCGACGACATCATCGCGGCCAATCCCGACAAGGCCGCGCAGGTCAAGGACAAGCCGCAGTCGCTCGGCTGGTTCGTCGGCCAGGTGATGAAGGCGTCCGGCGGCAAGGCCAACCCGCAGAGCGTCAACGACCTGCTCAAGTCCAAGCTCGGCGTCTAGCCTCGGCGTTCGAACGAGGTGACGAGTACGCTCCGTCACCTCGTTGTCGGCTCTCGGTGCGGCGCTCGCGCGCAATCCTCGGCGGCAACTTCATCGGATCGACAGCGATGCGGCGGCCGAATCGCAGGCACGCGATTCGCGCAAAACGGCGGTTTGCACACGCTCAGGCGAGCCTTCGTGCCGTTAAGCATGAAAATTTTTTCGTTGCCAAAACTCGCGACTCAGAGTCCGCGAAACGCCTTCGCGAGGCAATCGTGGGATCGACGATGCGCGTCGTCACATCGATCATGCGCGATGCGTGTGTGCAGAAAAATACTTTCTGCATAGTGTTTTTCTGCAATCGCATCTGTTGCAGACGCCGACGATGCGCCCACTCTCTGCGATCGCAAGCACATGTAATGCAGTGCGCTTGCGCCGCGCTCGCCAAGCGCACGCGCGTTGCGTCGTCAACACTTCTTTAAGCGAGACGCTGTTTTTTTCTTCGTGTTGGTGTATTCGGGATGAGTGCATTCGATCCCCGAGTGCACGCAGCGATTAAAGCCATCTCACACATCGGAGGGCAACATGGCCAAGAAAGCGAAGAAGGCGAAGAAGGCGAAGAGCGCAGTGAAGAAGACTGCGAAGAAGACCCGCAAGGTCGCGAAGAAGAAGAAGTAACTTCGCTTCTGAAGTTGCCGGCTCCAGATAGCCGGCACGTCATCAGCGCCTTCTAAGGGTTCTGGTCGACGATAGAGGGTGTCGGCGAGACATCAGGTCAACGGTCGGGTCGTCTCTTGCGGCCCGGCAGAAGAAACGAGTTTTCTTCGTTCGGTGCGGTTCTCCTCAAGGGCTCCGCAATTTCACAAGCGGCCTTCGGGCCGAAGTGAAATCTGGTCCTGACGTGTTCGCCGACGCCCTCGTTCTCTTGAGGCCGGGGCATTGCCGGCATTCCATTCCCCAGGCATTGCTGATCTGACTGCGACGCGGTCGCGCGCTTGCTCGCCCTGTCTTGGGCAAGCTGGGCGTTGCGCCCATGTCGGCTGTCTGCTGTAGCCCGAGTGCCGTTCTACGTGTGCAGTGTCATCGCCCGGCTTGGACCTGGCGAGCCAGTACAGCGCGGCGTCTCGACTGATGACTGCTGTCGGCGGAACACTCGGTCACGCGCCTGCGCGGGTGAGGACAGCGAGCGGCACGCGAGACCCCCACAACGCGCGTCCGACCCTGCGCGATGGTTATCGTTCTCCCAAAATCGCAGGGTAAACCGAATCTGACGAAGCGCAGAAGTGCTTGCAAGTCAGGCGCTTTTTGAATTCCCTGCGCAAACACCGCGCGCTCGCGTTTACGTCTGCTTCATCGCGATACTTAAACTGCCATTCAAATTTGCCCGCCATCATCGCCTCCAACAAGCCGGCAAACGGCATTGGGCAAAAAAGCCTCGGGGATGAGTTGAACAGCACATGATCCCGGAAAAGTGGTCTTCCGGTTTTCCGGGAAGGATCATGCGAATTCAGAGTTGGACGGGAGCCGCGCTCGGGGAAACGGGGCGGCATAAGAAAAAGGGGATGCGACATGTTTCAGGGTACTTTCGATCTGGAGACGGCGACGCCGATCGGCGCGAGCGCGCTCTCGGACGTGCTGTTCGAACGCGGGATCTACTGGGCGAGCGGCCGCTCCGGCCTCGTCGACCTCGTCGCCGCGCATAAATGGTTCAACCTCGCCGCGCTGAAGGGCCGCAAGGACGCCGTCGCGCTGCGCCAGGAAGTCGCCGGGCAGATGTCGGAGGCCGAGATCTCGGCCGCGCAGCGTGAGGCGAGGGCGTGGGTTTCCGCCCACTGAGCGGAGAATCGCATCCGGAACCGCCCTTACGGGCACGCCCGGTTGAGCATGGGTCAGGGCTGCGATTCAGATCGCCCCGATAACCTGGAACCCTGCCGGCTGCAGGAGCCGGTGTGTCCAAGATCAAGGTCTCGGACTTTCCATGCCGGCGCAGATCCGGCGTCTGGTTCAACGTCCGGCCGGTGAGGCGGTGCCGACCTCGTCCTCGCATTGGCGAATCCGGCGGTCCGGCCACCGGAGGCGGACACATACATTACATACATAAAGACGCCGCGCATTGGTGGTCGCGCGCTGCGGATCCCTCCGGGTGCCTGAGCAGCCGCCCGCCTGGCAGCTTTCAGGTGAAAAGAACCCGCCGACCTCAATTCTGCCGCTTGCGGCTCGCCGCCGTGTCGGGCATACCCGGCATATTGGAGACGTGGCCGAGTGGCTGAAGGCGGCGGTTTGCTAAACCGTTATAGGCTTGTAAAGGCCTATCGAGGGTTCGAATCCCTCCGTCTCCGCCAGCCGAGCTGTGTCCGGCCCGGACACATGGGTAACAGGTCGTACCTGAGACATGGGTGACAACCTCGTGCCGTTCGGGTGTCGAGGGTTGCAGGGTCAGTCCACGCCTTCATGGCGCCGGACCATTATTGCTCGGCACGCACTTTCGCCGTCAACCCCGCGCCAAGGGGGCGCGCCCCTGCGGGCTTCGGGGGTTGACCGCTCAGCGCGGCCAAGCAAGTGGCTGGCCATGCCCAAGAATGAGCAAGAGTGCCTTATCAGTCAGAGCGACGATGTCGTACCGGAGACCTCGGTGACGGGCTTCGGGCCGAATGGGTTGTCGAGAGGTTGCAAGGTCTTTTGCTCCAGGTCGAAGTATCCCAGATCGTAGTGCATGAAGCTGACGAGCCAGATGCCGTCGTCGACTTCCTTGATGCCGAGCTTCTGGCCGGCCAGCACGGTCGAGATGTTGATCCTCTTGCGATGCAGGCAGAGCCGGCCGCAGGCCGTGACAAGGACGTCGCGGTCATGGAATGGGTAGGACAGTTCGGGTAGGCCGTCATAGCGGCGCGGTGACGCCGCATACAATTGCGCCGGACACTTCATGCCGAGCGCCTCGTGCGGTCTTTCTATGTTGAACTCGTGAACGAAGGCATCGAAGCGGCCTTGTTGTTGCAGAATGTTCGCGCCCGGTGGCCGGGTCGCCTCCTGCTTCAGCGTCAGATGCATGCGCTCATGGCGGCCATTCTGCTGCGGATGGCCAGGCTTGATGCGCTCGATCGCGATGCCGAGGCGAAGCCACCAGACCGCGAGTTTTGACAGATTGAACAGCGCATTGGGGCTGGCGAACGGCACGCCATTGTCGGAGCGGATCGACAGCGGCAGCCCGCGTTCGGCAACAGCCGCTCGAACGCCGTCACTGCCAGTTCCTCTCGCGTCGACTCCATGGCTTCGCACATCAGCAAGAACCGCGAAGCCTGATCGGTCACGGTGAGGGGGTAGCAGTAGCGTCCGTTGCCGAGCTTGAACTCGCCCTTGAAGTCGGCGCACCAAAGGTCATTGGGAACGGCGCCGGCCGACAGCGGCGTGCCCTGCGCGCGGTTCTTCCGTTCACGGGCGCGCTTGACCAGGCCGTGGCGATCGAGCACGGCA